>JBNKOL010000037.1:0-25609 GCA_050294655.1 Sedimenticolaceae bacterium | reverse complement strand
GGCAGTGCCGATCTGAGCCAATATCGTGTACAACTTGGTGGTCGGTTGAGTGCCCAGAAAGCCCAGCATGATGAAGTCAATGACGAACAGCATCAGCAGTATCTTGGTAAGCATCCCCTTGTAGCGGATCGACTTGACCGGGCTGCGATCGAGCCAGGGCAGGAAGAACATGATCAGGATGGAGGCGAACATGGCTACCACGCCGGGGAAGGCGGAACCCATCATGGAGGGCACGGCGCGCAGGATGGCGTAGAAAGGGGTGAAGTACCAGACCGGCGCGATGTGCGGCGGGGTCTTCAGCGGATTGGCCGGCTCGAAATTGGGATGCTCAAGGAAATAGCCGCCCATTTCCGGCGCATAGAAGATCACCGCGGCGAAGAGGAACAGGAAGCCCGCCACGCCGGCGATATCCTTCACCGTGTAGTAGGGGTGGAACGGAATGCCATCTTTGGGGATGCCGTTCTCGTCCTTGTTCTTCTTGATCTCGATGCCGTCCGGATTATTTGAGCCCACCTTGTGCAGCGCAATGATGTGGATAAACACCAGAGCCGCGAGCAGGAAGGGCAGCAGGAAGTGGAGGGCGAAGAAACGGTTCAGGGTGGCGTCGGAGATGACGTAGTCACCCCGCACCCAGACACCCAGGTCGGGACCGATCACCGGCACCGCCGAGAACAGATTGACGATAACCTGCGCCCCCCAGTAGGACATCTGGCCCCAGGGCAGCAGGTAACCGAAGAAGGCGGTGGCCATCATCGCCAGGTAGATGATCACACCGATAATCCACAGCAACTCACGCGGTTTGCGGTAGGAGCCATACATCAGGCCACGGAACATGTGCAGATAGATGACGATAAAGAAGGCCGAGGCGCCGGTTGAGTGCATGTAGCGAATCAGCCAACCCCAGTCAACGTCGCGCATGATGTACTCGACGGAGCCGAAGGCGAGGGTCGCATCGGGCTTGTAGCTCATGGCCAGCCAGACACCGGTGAGGATCTGGATGACCAGCACCAGCAGCGCCAGTGAACCCATGAAGTACCAGAAGTTGAAGTTCTTCGGTGCGTAGTACTCGGCCAGATGCTCGTTCCAGACCTTGGTCATGGGATAGCGATCGTCGATCCAGCCCATAAAATTTTTCATCATGCTCATCAGGCTGCGCCTCCATCGACACCGACCAGGATCTTTGTATCAGAGAGATACTGATAGGGGGGGATTTCCAGATTCTTCGGCGCCGGTACATTTTGAAACACCCGGGCGGCCAGATCGAAACGTGAGCCGTGGCAGGGGCAGTAGAAACCACCCAGCCACTCAGGTCCTAGGTCTTCGGGGGCCACATCGGGGCGATAGGTGGGGGAACAACCCAGGTGGGTGCAGATGCCGATGGCAACCAGATATTCCGGCTTGATGGAGCGGGTGGTGTTCTTGCAGTAATCGGGCTGCTGCGCCGTATCGTCCGACTCGGGATCGAGCAGCCGATCATTCAGGGTCGGCAGGTCTTTCAGGTTCTGTTCGGTACGACGGACGATCCAGACCGGTTTGCCGCGCCATTTGACAGTCATAAACTGACCCGGCTCAAGCTTGCTGATATCGGCCTCGACCGGCGCGCCCGCTGCCTTCGCCTTCTCACTGGGAGCCCAGGCCGCCAGAAAAGGGTAGATCACGTAGCCGGCACCGACCGCCCCGACCGCACTGGTAGCTAGCGTAAGCGTACGCCGCTTTTTTAAATCAACGCCATCTGCGCTCATACTCAAGGACTCCCCGGGATGCTGGATGAGTTGCCAAGGGCCATACCGACCCCACAGCAGCCCCACTCTTAAGGAAATAAGAATATACTTAAAAAACCACAAAAATTAACCGCGCATTCTGCATAATGCGACGGTACAGGTCAAGGCGAATGCAGACTGCAGCTCTATCCCTTGAGCAAAGGAGGGATCGGCACAGCGGCTGTGTGAGGCCCTGTCACACCGGGTTGTCGATATCGACAAAACAGTACTCAAGCATGAAGCGCTCAGCCAGATGCTGGCCCAGGGCCTGCACTCCGAAACGCTCCGTGGCATGATGCCCGGAGGAGAAATAGTCTACGCCAATTTCACGTGCCATGTGTACTGTCGATTCCGATATCTCGCCTGAGATGAATGCATCCAACCCAAGTAAAGCAGCCTGTTCCAGGTAGCCCTGTGCCGCACCGGTGCACCAGCCGACACGATTGATTGGCCGGTCGCCGCCTGGGATATGCAACGGCTCGCGTCCCAATGCGGTTGCGATACGTTCACCCAAGGCAGCACCGGTCAGGGGTTGCGCTAACCGAGCCTGCCAAATCAGTCCATTCGCTTGTTCAGCAGGCGCGGCAGCCTCAAAACCCAGACGCTGACCCAGTTGTGCATTGTTGCCATAGACCGGATGGGCATCCAGTGGCAGATGGTAGGCCAGCAGGTTGATACGCGCATCGATCAGGCTGACGATGCGACGCCCCTTGACGCCACGCAAGGGGGCCGGCTCCCCCTTCCAGAAGTACCCGTGATGGACCAGCAGCAGATCGGCCCGCCAGTCACGCGCCGCATCGATCAGGGACTGACAGGCGGTAACCCCGACCATCAGACGGCTCACCTCTTTGCCGGTCTCGACCTGCAGACCGTTGGGGCAGTAGTCTTCGAAGGTCGATACCGCAAGCAGTTCGTTGCAGTAGGCCTCAAGCGCCAGAAGATCAATCATGCTATGTTTGCCTTGTCCTGGAATCGACACCGTTAGGGTAAACAATTCGATGCGAATGCGAAAACTCTTCTCCCTCCTCTTCACCGTTGTCACCGCCGCACTGGCAGGTGCCCTGGTGGTGCTGTTTCTGGCACCGGAGATGATTCAGCCCACCACGCCTACCCCACAGCTCAACAAGCCGATGACGGAACCGAGCCTATCCCGTGCCAGCGGTCCGGTCTCCTATGCCGATGCAGTGCACAAGGCGGCTCCCTCGGTGGTCAACGTCTTCACCAGCAAGCTCACCACCGAATCCCAGGCCATGCACTTCAAGGATCCGGTACTGCAACACCTGTTCGGTCGCATGCTGCCGGAGCAGACCCGTCAGCGGCTCGAAACCAGTCTCGGCTCCGGGGTCATCGTCACCCCGGATGGCTATATGTTGACCAATCACCATGTCATCGAGGGTGCGGACGAGATCAAGGTGGTGCTAGCCGACGGTCAGAGCGTCAGCGTCAGCGTGGTGGGCTCAGATGCCGACTCCGACGTAGCCCTGCTGAAGATCGACAGCGACAGGACCATGCCGGCGATCCCCTTCGGTAAATCGGGGGAGCAACAGGTCGGCGATGTTGTGCTGGCCATCGGCAATCCCTTCGGCGTCGGTCAGACCGTAACCCAAGGCATTGTCAGCGCCACCGGCCGCTCCCACCTGGGCATTAACGCCTTCGAAAATTTCATCCAGACCGACGCCGCCATCAACCCGGGCAATTCCGGCGGGGCGCTGATCAATGCCCGCGGCGAACTGATCGGTATCAATACCGCCATCTTCTCCCAGAGCGGCGGCTCCCTGGGCATCGGCTTCGCCATCCCCATCGATTTGGCCGAGGGCATCATGCAGCAACTGATCACCACCGGCCATGTGGTGCGTGGCTGGCTCGGCATCCAGGGGCAGAACGTCACCGAGCGCCTCGCCGAGGCGTTCGGCCTGCACGGTACCGAAGGCATCCTGGTAACCGGTGTGTTGGAGGATGGACCGGCCAGTCAGGCGGGCATCCGCCCCGGGGATGTAATCACCCAGATCAACGACAGCAGACCGCGAAACTCCCAGGAGCTGATGACTACCATCGCCAATCACCCACCAGGCAGCAAGCTGACGGTGGGAGGATGGCGCGGCAGCGACAGCTTCTCCATCGAGGTCACCGCGGGGCAGCGACCGGTATCCAGGCGCTGACCTCTTCAGGATGAGAGGATGATCCGAGTCCTGAAACGGCTCATCCCGGAGACCTCGCCCTGTAACACCAACTGTGGAGCCGGGGTTTTGCGATGATAACCCCGGCTCACCCAGCCCCCCTTCGGCGATTCACTACCTTCATAGAGTTGCGGCGTCAATGCATCGGGGAAGTTGAAGATCAGGCTTCGACTCAGGCCATCGATCCGTACCCGGTAGTCGTGATCGCCGATCTGCTCCAGCGTGCAGTACTCGGAAAACTGAAAATGGATCGCGACCCGATGTGACTGACGGCAATCGATTTCGTCGACAATCTCGATCTCGCCCACGCCGCCTCTCAGATGCACAGTACGCCGGTGGAGCACCGGATCGGCCAGCCGGGTATAACCGTCGTGGCTGCCGGAAATCACCGTTTCGTCGCCATCCACCAGCCAGGACTCCAGGCGGCTCTCTGCCCGCCGCCCCCAGAGGAAAGCTCCCTGTAGTTCCGACTGGTCCTCACCGTCGATCATCAGCGTGTTGTGGGAGCAGGTCTTACGAAAGTACTGACGCCACTCGGGGTAGGTGAAGTAGTCGTAAGTGCCTGGATCGACCAGCACGTCACGCCGGTCAAGCCGCAGCGCGATGCTCAGGGCATCCGCGTGGCCGTGGGCGGCAATGGCGCCGTAACCGAGTTCTGCACAATCGAAAAAGAGACTGAGCGCCCCCTCCCCCGGCTTGCCGGACTGTAACAGGTGATAACCCGATTCAGGGAAACTCACGCTCTGCAGCGGGGCAATCTCCGCGATGTCCGTATCCAGACGGGCATAGTCGTCCACCGCCGCCGGCCCCAGCAGCCAATAGGCAGTCTGGGAAAGCGCCCCCGCCCGCGCCTTGAAATCGCCACGCTTAAACAACAGCGCGGCCAAGCTCAGTAGCGCCTCCATATTCTCGGGCTGGTCGCCCAGGTCGAGGACGTAGCCGTCATCCCGGTCACCGAACATGGGCAGCTCCTCGCCGCCCTCCGCCAACACCGCCACAAACTCGATCATCCGCTCGACACGCTCCCAGTACTCGGCAGGGAAGGGGTCGTCGGTCCAGCGACCCACCAGTCCGCAGATGATGTAGAACTGCAGCACGAAAAACTGGTAGCCCAGGCCGTGTTCACGGATACAGCCGTCCCCATAGGTCTGTGCCATGATCTCCCGACAGAGTATCGACTTGGCCTCCTGCCGCCAGGCATTTGACTGCTCGAAGCTGCGGAAATAGCTGGCGCCGACATAGACTCCGGCCACCTCGCCTACCAGGTGGTTATTGGCGGAAGAGCCCTTGGACAATTTTCGCGCCGTCTCCCAGCAGAGAAGAAAGGCGTTCTGCCGCAGGCGCGCATAGAAGGCCTCGTCCATGGCCCCGGAATCGCGGATCATATCGATCACCCAGACCCAGTTGATGAGCCGCACACCCAGTTCCAGCGGACTGCGCCAATTCATACCGTAGCCGAAGGGATTCTGCTCCATCCAGGACTCAAGCTGCCCCACCACCGCTTCGGCATAGCGCTTTTCTCCAGTGGCCCGGTAGGCACGGGCGAGGACCACCAGGTGGTGATGCCGGTTGGGCTCCCAGACCAATTTACAGTCGCCGCTCTGGCGGAAGTCCCGGTAGTCCACTGACTGGATCGGCAGCTTTGGCGTCGGCTTGCCGGCTCCATGGTCATAATTCCAGTCGATTGGATCGCCGAGGAATTTATCCTCCAGGTCGAAGAAACTCAGCCGCCCCTCGCTGATCTTGTCGGCGCTGGCGATCAGCGCATCGCGCCAGGCGGCCGTTTGCGGGGACGCAGCGGAGCCGCTCCAATCGCCCAGTCGCAAATCGTTGACCACGAAACCCGCGGCCCCCGCATGCAACTCCGTTGCGGGCTCTCCACCGGCCCGTGGCAGCAGATTGAGCGGCACTCTTCCCCTGTCGAACTGATCCCTGAGCAGGGACTTGACCCGCCAGGCCACCTCGCCCAGGGACATGGCCTGAAGCCGCATGAGATACCAACTGATCGACTGCATCGTTCAACCTGACTATTAATTGGATGAAAAACCAGGAACAATAGGGCAGTTTCGCTACCCATATCAACCGGATTCTAGAGAAACCTCCCGTTTTCTCTCCGTTTTCGGTATGATTCCTCGTCTTTTTCCACTCTATTGACCCTTTTCTTCGGCGACCACTAAAACAGACCATGGATAAATTGATTATCAGGGGCGGCAATCCGCTCTCCGGTGACGTCAGAATCGCAGGCGCCAAGAACGCAGCCTTACCCATACTCGCCGCCACTTTGCTGGCCGACGGCCCTATGCGCGTAGGCAATGTGCCGCATCTGCATGACATCACAACCACCATGGAGCTGCTCGGCGGCATGGGTGTCACGTTGGTGGTCGACGAGAAGATGGCCATCGAGGTCAACAGCAACACCATCAGCTCATTCAACGCCCCCTATGAGCTGGTAAAGACCATGCGCGCCTCGATCCTGGTGCTCGGACCGATGCTGGCCCGCTTCGGGCAAGCCGACGTCTCGCTGCCCGGCGGCTGCGCCATCGGCTCACGACCGGTCAATCTGCACATCGATGGCCTGCGCGCCATGGGAGCGGAGATCGAGGTGGAGAACGGCTACATCCGCTCCCGCTGCAAACGGTTGCACGGGGCCCGCATCGTCATGGATCTGGTCACCGTGACCGGCACCGAGAATCTGATGATGGCAGCCGCACTGGCAAAGGGCACCACCCAGATCGAGAACGCCGCCCGCGAACCCGAGGTGGTCGATCTGGCCGACTGTCTCAATCGCATGGGCGCCAAGATCACCGGCGCCGGCACCCCCACCATCACCATCGAGGGTGTCGATGAACTCAAGGGCACCAATTACGACGTACTGCCGGATCGCATCGAGACCGGTACCTTTCTGGTCGCCGCCGCTATCACCCGCGGTAGCATCCGGGTAAGGGATACCCGCCCCGAGCTGGTCGACTCGGTGGTGCAGAAACTGCGCGAGGCAGGCGCCACGATCGTGGTCGGCGACGACTGGATCACCCTCGACATGCAGGGCCAACGACCCAAGGCGGTAAATATCTACACTGCCCCCTACCCCGCCTTCCCCACCGACATGCAGGCCCAGTTCACCGCCCTCAACGCCATCGCGGAGGGAGTCGGCGTGGTGACTGAGACCATCTTCGAGAACCGCTTCATGCACGTCCAGGAGCTGCAGCGTATGGGCGCCAAAATCAAACTGGAAGGCAATACCGCCATCTGCAGCGGCAGCGAGAAGCTGACCGGCGCCCCGGTAATGGCCACCGACCTGCGCGCCTCCGCCAGCCTGGTTCTGGCCGGACTGGTGGCCGATGGCGAGACCCTGGTCGACCGTATATATCACATCGATCGCGGCTATCAGAACATCGAGGAGAAACTCGCTGGACTGGGCGGCGAGATCAAACGTCTGCCAAGCTGACGTCTTTGGACGGGAAAGACGCGGAGATCCGATCATCATTTGCTATCCTGCAGCGTCCTTCGGACCGGCAATACGAAGAGTGACCCATGAAATTCGACGCACCCATCACCATCGCCCTCTCGAAAGGTCGCATCTTCGAGCAAAGCCTGCCGTTGCTGGCCCACGCCGGCATCGTGCCGGCGGATGATCCGGAGACCAGCCGCAAACTGATCCTCGACACCAACCACGAACAGGTGAAGTTGGTCATCATCCGCGCCACCGACGTACCCACCTACGTGGCGTACGGCGCCGCCGATCTGGGCATCGCCGGCAAGGACGTGCTACTGGAGCATGGCGGCGAAGGACTTTACGAACCCCTCGACCTGAAGATCGCCCGTTGCCGCATGATGACCGCCGGCTACCCCGACGCGATAAAGAGATCGGGGCGCTTACGGGTCGCGACCAAATACGTGAAGAGCGCTCAGCGCTTCTTTGCCGCCAAGGGCGAACAGGTGGAGATCATCAAGCTCTACGGCTCCATGGAGCTGGCGCCCATCGTCGGCTTGGCCGATCTGATTGTCGATCTGGTGGAGAGTGGCAACACCCTAAAGGCCAACGGCCTGGTACCCCTGGAACTGATCACCGAGATCAGCTCCCGGTTGGTGGTCAACAAGGCCTCCTGGAAGATGAAACACGCCCTGGTGATGCAACTGCTGGACGCTTTCCGCGAAGCGGTGAACCAGCGCCCGGATTGATTCGAGAGCTTTTTATAACGCATTGCACGCAAAGAATCGCAAAGTGCATAAAGTTTTTAGGGTAAAGCGCACTTAATGATCCGAAAGTAAGGAACCCATGCGCACTTTGCGTTTCATCGCCTCCTTTGCGTTATATTCATCACACCATTTCAATATCCGGCAGAGACCGAATCGAGACACGACCATGAGCGAGATACACCAACTCTCCACCACGGAAAAAGATTTCTGGCAGCGGCTCGACGACCTGCTGGCTTGGGAGTCTGTCTCCGACACCGCAGTCAACGACACGGTGAACAGGATCATCCGCGACATCCGCAGCAAGGGCGACGAAGCCCTGGTCGATTTCACGAACCGTTTCGACCGCTGGCAGGCAGAGAGCGCGGCTGACCTGGAGATCCCCCTGAGCCGTCTGGAACAGGCCTGGAGCGCCATCCCGTCGCAACAGCGAGAGGCGTTGGAGTTTTCGGCCAACCGCATCAACGCCTACGCCGAGCACCAGATCATGGACTCCTGGAACTACACCGAGCCGGACGGCACCCTGCTCGGCCAGCAAGTCACCCCCCTCGATCGCGTTGGCCTCTATGTGCCGGGCGGCAAGGCCGCCTACCCCTCATCGGTGCTGATGAACGCCATCCCGGCCAAGGTGGCGGGAGTGACCGAGTTGATCATGGTAGTGCCCACCCCCGACGGTGAGCTCAATGAGCTGGTGTTGGCCGCCGCTCACGTCTCTGGCGTCGATCGGGTCTTTGCCGTCGGCGGCGCCCAGGCAGTGGCCGCCTTGGCCTACGGTACCGAGAGCGTTCCGCCGGTGGACAAGATCGTCGGCCCGGGCAATATCTACGTGGCCACCGCCAAGCGGGCGGTTTTCGGTCAGGTCGGCATCGATATGGTGGCCGGCCCTTCCGAAATCCTCATCGTCTGCGATGGCGACACCGACCCCGACTGGATCGCCATGGATCTCTTCTCCCAGGCGGAGCATGACGAGGACGCCCAGTCGATCCTGCTCAGCCCCGACGCCGCCTTCATCGGCCAGGTAAACGCCAGCATCGACCGCCTGCTGCCCACCATGGAACGCAAGGAGATCATCAAGGCCGCCCTGCGGGTGCGCGGTGCGCTGATCCACGTGAAGGACATGGACGAGGCGATCGAGGTGGCCAACCACATCGCCCCCGAACATCTGGAACTCTCGGTGGCCGATCCGCAGGCGGTGGCCAAACGCATCAAACACGCCGGTGCCATCTTCATGGGCCGCTACACCGCCGAGGCGATGGGCGACTACTGCGCCGGCCCCAACCATGTGCTGCCGACCTCGCGCACCGCTCGATTCTCCTCACCCCTGGGGGTCTACGACTTCCAGAAGCGTTCCAGCCTGATCATGGCCTCACCGGAGGGCGCCGACACCTTGGCGCGCACCTCCTCGGTAATGGCCCGCGGCGAGGGGCTGACCGCCCACGCCCGATCGGCGGAGTATCGCTTCAAACCTGAATAGCGGTTTTTTTATAACGCAAAGAGCGCGATGAAGCGCAAAGGACGCAGAGGGATGTATTGTGGCCAGAGAGACCTATGCACCTAGGGAACCTCTGATTAATTCTGGATCGAGCGTGTGGCGAGATGAAACGGCCCGGATCAAGGCGAAAAGCGCACGTAATAGCGGGCTATCGCGAAGCTTTTCAACGCAGAGCCGGGGTATTTTCAGCCGGCACGCGCCGATTCATGAATCGATCAGAGGTTCCCTAGGGCCTGTTAACACAAATCTGATAGGCCCTAGTGTCGTGTTGCAGTTATTCTTGCCAGTTTTGTTAGGGCACCATCCGGCCCTTAGATGAAAACCTTCGCGCGCTTTGCGTTTCATTGCGCCTTTTGCGTTATATTCAAAAACGACTAAAGACAGTGTAAGAAAGGATCACAACCATGAGCCGTTTCTGGAGCCCGGTGGTCAATCAGCTCTCGCCCTATGTGCCCGGCGAGCAGCCGAAGATCGACGACCTGGTGAAACTCAATACCAACGAGAACCCCTACCCCCCCTCGCCGCGGGTTATCGAAGCGATTAAGGGCGAGCTGGGGGATAGCCTGCGCCTCTATCCCGACCCCACCGCTTCACGCTTGCGCGAGACGGTGGCCAACTACTACGGCCTGCAACCCGATCAGGTATTCATCGGCAATGGCTCAGACGAGGTGCTCGCTCACACCTTCTTCGCCCTGTTTCAACAACCCATGCCACTACTGTTTCCGGATATCACTTATAGCTTCTATCCGGTCTATTGCGGTCTCTACGGCATCGACTACCAGACCATCCCACTGGCAGACAACTTCACCCTAAGGCTCGATGATTACGACCGGCCCAACGGCGGCATCATCATCCCCAACCCGAACGCCCCCACCGGATGCCTGTTGAACCTGGACCAGATCGAGGCGCTACTGAAGCGCAATCGCAATTCGGTGGTGGCGGTGGACGAGGCCTACATCGACTTCGGCGGTGAGAGCGCGGCCAGACTGGTCGGCCGCTACGACAACCTGCTGGTGATCCAGACCCTCTCCAAGTCGCGCTCCCTGGCAGGCATGCGTATCGGCATCGCCTTGGGCGATGCCTCCCTGCTGGAGGGACTCATCCGAGTCAAGGACAGCTTCAACTCCTACCCCATCGACCGCTTGGCATTGGCCGCCGGCATCGCCGCGTTCGAGGACGAGGAGTATTTCCGGCAGACCTGCCAGAGGGTGATCGATGCGCGTGAAGTCATGACCGCCGCATTGCGCGAGCTGGGTTTTGAGGTGCTGCCTTCAGCCGCCAACTTTATCTTTGCCCGCCACCCATCGCACGATGCGGTCGCACTCGCCGCCGGGCTGCGAGAAGCAAGCGTCATCGTGCGCCACTTCCGGCAACCGCGAATCGATCAGTTTCTGCGTATCACCGTAGGCACGCCGCAACAAAATCAGCAGTTGATCGATCTACTCGGGGCATTGGTTTGATGGGAAACTCTGAACAAGCCCGGGCCGGACAGATTATCGACCCACGATTTGTTCAGAGATTCCTAACCGCTATCTACGGCTTTGCGCCAGGATCTTGCGGCAGATTTTTTTCTCCAACAGAGAGATGATTTGCAGATCGATGCTCTCTGTGACGCGATGTTCGCCTGCACGTTGAAGATTCGCTGAAATACGTTCCAGTTCGCGCACGCTGCCTTGTATTCTCAAATTTCCGGCCCTTGAGAGCAGCGCTGGATTGATTGATTGACCGGACTGACCGAAACCTGAAGAATCGGATACAGGAGTTCCATAGTTACCTCTCATGCCGCTCTCCAACCTCGCGTCATTCAACACGGGGGCCGATCCCGCCCTCGGTCACAACGACAGTTGAAACTCTCACTCCATAGCTCCAGGATAGTTTAGAGAGAAGTTAATGGAAGTTTATTATCCCCCTGATAATTGTGAAAAATTCACATCAGCACAGGACGGGGTCCGGCGTTTCCACACAGCGTGTTCCCCTCAGATGAGGGGAAATGCTATGGATTCAGTTTGCTCACCAGAAGCGAGGCATTAACGCCGCCGAAGCCGAAACCGTTACAGAGGGCGTGCTTTACAGTCTGGCTACGGGCCTGGTTGGGTACCAGGTCGAGATCCGCCATCGTCTCGTCCACATGTTCCAGATTGAGGGTGGGAGGCAGCAGATCGTGGATCACCGCCTGGGCAGTAAAGATACTCTCGATGCCGCCTGCGGCACCCAGTAGATGACCGGTAGCCGACTTGGTCGAAGAGACGGCAACCTGGCCGGCGGCCTCACCGAACACATTGCGCAAGGAGGCGATCTCCGCCCGGTCGCCCACCGGGGTGGACGTGGCGTGGGCGTTGATGTAGTCGATATCACCCGGCTCCAGACCGGCCATTGCCAGGGCCGTACGCATGGCGGCGGCGGCACCTGAGCCGTCCTCGGGGCCGGAGGTGATGTGGTAGGCATCCGCGCTGGTACCGTAGCCGCTGATTACAGCCAATGGCGTGGCACCCCGGGCCTCGGCGTGCTCCAGGGTCTCGATCACCATCAGCCCCGAACCCTCGCCCATGACAAAGCCGTCCCTATCCCGGTCGAAGGGACGGGAGGCCCTGTGGGGTTCGTCGTCACGAGTCGAAAGCGCCTTCAGGGCATTGAAGCCGGCCAGGGCCAGTGGATCGACACAGGCCTCGGCACCGCCTACCAGGGCGACCTTCGCCTCACCACTACGGATCATGCGCATGCCGTCCCCGATCGCCTGCACACCCGCGGCGCAGGCGGTCACCGGGCAACCCATCGGCCCCTTGAAACCGTAGCGGATCGAAAGATTGCCTGCCGCCATGTTGGCCAGAAAGGCGGGGACGATGAAAGGGGAGATGCGTCTGGGACCCCGACTGTCGAGGGTCTTTTGCGCCTGAGTAATGGTGGGGAAGCCGCCGATACCGGTAGCGATGATGGTCGCCGTGGCGTGACGCTCCGCCTCCGTTTGCGGTTCCCAGCCGGCCTGATCCAGGGCCTCCTGTGCCGCCGCCAACGCATAGAGAGTAAAGAGGTCGATTTTTTTGCGTTCCTTGGTCTCGATCACCTGCTCGGGATCGAATCCCGCATCGGGGTCTTGCTCCACACCGGGCACCAGCCCTGCGATCCGGATCGGAAAATCTTCAACATTGAAACGGTCGATACGGACAATCCCCGAACGACCCTCGGTCAAACGCTGCCAGACCGACTTGACTCCACATCCCAGCGGACTGATGATTCCCATTCCTGTGATAACGATGGGCGAGTGCATAGTTCCTCCAAATCTACCATTGAATGAAACAGTAGCCCCGACCAAGATATGATCAAGATAATATTTTCAGCCACCAGCCCCGGGAGTGTCTGATGCCCTACTCAAAAGAGCACAAGTTACGGTCCAAAGACAGGATCCTAAAATCCGCCACCGAGCTCTTCTGCCGCTATGGTTTCGACAAGGTCTCCATCAGTCAGATCATGAAGCTCGCCAGGATGACCCACGGCGCCTTCTACGCCCACTTTGAATCAAAGGAGGCGCTCTACAACGCCTCTGTCTTCGAAACCATCAAGCGCAGCCGCGCCGGCCGCCTGGTCAAAGGGCCCTTCTCCATCGCCCACCTGACCTCGATGGTGACCGATTACCTCAACCTGCGCGACCCGATAAAGCAGCAGGAGCCGGGACCGGAATCGATCCTCTTCAATGACATCGGTAGTGACAACGATGCGATCAAGAGGCTCTATGAAAAGTCCTACCTGAGTCTCAAGGAGATGCTGGAGAACCGCATCACCGCGCTGAGCCGCCTCAACAAACTCCCCTTTTCCGCCGACAGCGAAGCGGTGGCGGAAAAGTCGCGGGCAATCCTCGCTTCACTGGTCGGCGCAGTCGCCATCGCCAAGAGCATTCCCCATGAAGAGGAGCAGCAGAACATCCTGATGACAGCGCAGAAACAGATCTTCGCCATCCTCGGGGTCAGCGAGCATGAACTCTGTGACGCCTCCGAACAGACCAGCTAGGGCCATTTAACGCGAATCCAACAGACTCTGCAGGGTGTGTACCCCCGCACCGCTGATCCCCAGGTTCCGGTGCGGCAAGCCGCACCCTACGCCTCAAGTGCCGGTAGGGTGTAGCTTGCCGCAGCGATGATTTAGGCTACGCCTCAGCCGTGTTTCCAAAGATAAGACGCCGTATATCGGCCCCAATCATGTAGAGGCAGGGTATCAACAGCAAGGTCAGCGGCGTGGCGAACAACAGTCCCCATCCCAGTGCCAACGCCATGGGCCCCATATAGGGGTCGGTGCCGCCGATACCATAAGCCAACGGCAGTAAGCCGGCCACGGTTGAAATGGTGGTCAAGAGTACGGCGCGCAGCCGATTGGAAGTGCCTTCGGCAACGATCTCGCGCAGCAGCCGTTGTGGATGCAGGCGGCGCAACTCATTCACATGGGCCACCAATACCAATGAGTCATTGACCACCACGCCGGCCAGACCGATCACGCCGATCATACCGAGAAAACCCAGCGCCTCTCCATGAATGGAGAAACCCACAATGACACCCAACATTCCAAACGGTATTGCCATCATCACGATCAACGGTTGCCATACCGAGTCAAACAGCAGCGTCAACAACATGTAAATGCAGACTGCGGCCACACTCATGATGACCAGCAATTCATAGATCGACTTTTGACTCTCTTCCGCTTCGCCGCTAATGATCAAGGAGAGGCCCGGATAGTCTTTTTCCACATCGAACTTTTCCTGCACCGCATTTGCAACCTTGAGCGGCGTGGTAATCTCTTTATCGATATCGCCAGAGACAGTAATGGCGCGGTCGCCGTTATAGTGAGTGAAATTCGCCGGGCCGGGGGCTGAGACGAAACGCGCTACCTCTTTTAGCGGCGTGAGGTATTTATTTCGGTTCGGCAGTGTCAGCTCAGCCAAAGACTTGGGATTTTTTCGTACCGCCTCGGAAAAGATAACCCGGAAGTCCACATCCTCATCGCCGTAACGCACACTGGTAACCACCTCACCATCGTAGGCAATGCGCACGTTGCGCGCCACATCCGCCACCGAGATACCGACTTGCGCCAATTTTTCGTAGTCGAATTTTATCTCGACCTGGGTCTTACCCTCCTTGTCGTCGCGATTAATATCCTTGGTCCCTTCGAGACCTTCGACATAGGCAGTAATATTGTCCGCCAGACGGGTTCGCATTTTATCGTCCACCCCGACTATCCGGATCGTAATCGGACGGCCTACCGGAGGACCACCATTGTCGATTACATAGTAAATACGTTCGACACCTTTTATCAGGTTGGTTTTTTCGCGCAGGCTTTCGACGATTTCATCAGCGGTGCGCTTACGGTCGGCAAATGGCGTCAGACTGACAGTGATGGCGGCATTGTTTTCCCGCTCACTGGAACCAATCTCACCATAGGTGCCGACACGCGTGACAAACGAATCCAGCTCACCCTTACCCAGGGATGAGACCGTGTTTTCCACCTCGCGGGTTATGTCGGAGGTTGCTTGCATGGAGGTGCCGACCGGCGTTTCGATCAGTACCAGAAAGCGTTCCGCGGTAGATGAAGGAAAAAGCACAAAATCCATGTATTTGTAGGCGTAGTACGAAGCGCCGCCGAGAATTGCGAAAAAGGCTATCAACAGCAGATAGCGCCAGCCCAATATCCCTTGTAAAAGGCTGGCATACGAGTGACGCATTTTATCAAATGCACGTTGCCTGAGTGTCGGCCCATCTTTCGTCTTCAGACTTGCGGAGAGATGGGCGGGCAATGCCATGGTCGACTCCAACAGAGAAGCGGCCAATGCAATGGTAATCACCAAGGGGATCACATAGACAAACTTCCCCAGCATCCCAGGCATAAAAAACATGGGCACAAAAACCACGAAGGTGGTGAGCATGGTCGTTATCACCGGCTTAATCACATCTCTGACCCCGGCCACGGCTGCTTCCACTGACGGCAACCCCTTCTCATAGCGCTGGTAGATGCTCTCGGCGATGATGATGGCGTCATCCACGATAATCCCCAACACCAGAACCATCGCTGTCATGGTGATGCTATCGAGAAAACTATCGAATAGCGGCAGCATGAAAATGGTTCCAAGCAACGCCACCGGTATGCCTAGCGCTACCCAAAAAGCCGTTCGCAGGCTGAGAAAGAGGGCCAAAACAAACAACACCAAGGCAAGGCCTATGAGGCCGTTATTCGCCACAATGGAGAGACGGTCCTTGACATATTTGGACTCGTCGTTGGATATCATGATATCTATTTCCGGCGGCATGTTTTCCTGTTCATGCGCCACCATTTCGCGGATTGCTTCCACGGTTCGCACTATATCGGCGCTTTCGGCCTTGAAGGCAACAAAAGAGATGGCCTTTTTACCGTTGACCCGTGATAAAACCTTCTCCTCTTCAAAGCCGTCTTTGACTACAGCCAGATCACTGATCCTGACCGAAGGACCATTAAAGGTGGTGCGCACAATCACGTCACCCACCTCGACAGGCTGGCGAAACTGGGCCAGGGTTACAATGTTTTTCTCACTGGTGTAGGACTCAAACGAGCCACCGGTGGAACGTACGTTACGCAGGCTTATGGCACTGACCAGCGCACTCAAAGAGACGATTTTTTTATTCAGCTTTTTCGGATCGACCTCAATCTGGACTTCACGGGCCCTGTAGCCGTACCGCTCCACCTTGGAGACGCCATCCACATTTTCCAACTTCTTCTCAAAACGGCGGGCGATATCACGCAGCTTCCCGTAGGGCAGGTCGCCGGCGAGACCGATTTCAATCATCGGGAAACTGGAGGTACTCAGCTCGGAGACCAATGGGGATTCGGTCACCTCTTCCGGGAGGTCGGTGACCCGTGTTACCGCCTCACGGATTTCGCGTATAACCTTGTCTTCATCTTCTACGTCAGGGTCTATCACGATGTGAATGGTAGACACGTTCTCCGTTGACCAGGACATATAGCGCTTGATGCCGGTAACCTCTTTGACCTCTTTTTCGATCTCATTTGTCACCAACAACTCAACATCTTCCGGTGAAGCACCGGGGTAGACCGTGGTCACCAGCAATTCGCCAAATTCGACACTCGGAAAGGCATCGCGCTTTATGGTCAGCAGGCTGCCGACCCCCAACATGATAATCGCCAGTGTGATGATATAGGCCAGCAAATGGCGTTCGGCAAAAAATCTAAAGAAACTCATCTGCTCTCCTTAGCCATGTGGAGTCCCTGACAATACTCCTTTGACCGCCGTCGAACCTGTGTTCATTGTTCATAAGTTCATCGCTTTGCGGAAAACTCAGTTCGCTACATCTCACTTTGCCTATGCTTATTAACCCGGCAACTGAGTATGTCGTGTTCAGCCGCTATATCTCCGCCAACAACCGCTCGATCATAGAACTCGCCTGCCCCAGATAGCCACCACCAAACAGATTCAGGTGATTGAGGATATGGTAGAGGTTATAGAGGGTCTTGCGGGTGGCATAGCCCGACGCCAACGGCCAGCTCTCCCGATAGGCGTCGTAGAAAGCATTGCCGAAGCCGCCGAAGAGTTCGGTCATGGCCAGATCGGCCTCCCTGTCGCCATAATAGACAGCGGGGTCGAAGATGACCGGTTGACCCTGTTGATCGTAGGCCATGTTGCCGCCCCAGAGGTCGCCGTGCAACAGTGACGGCTGGGGATCGTGGTCGATCAGGTGATGGAAGCCTTCCAGCAGGCGCTCTCCACCGCGCTGCAGACTACCGCCATAGCCGTTTCTGGCGGCGAGTCGCAGCTGGAAGCCGAGCCGCTGCTCACGCCAGAAGTCGACCCAGTTGCTGTTGGGGGTATTGGGCTGAGGAGTGGAGCCGATGGTGTTGTCCCGCTGCCAGCCGAAGCGCTCCCAGCTCGCCCGGTGCATTTCCGCCAGCTGCCGACCGGCCGTAGCGCGACCGTCCCGCCCGGCATGGCCCATGTCGATATACTCCATCACCAGATAGGACTGGTCTTCGGTCATGCCATAGCAGAGGGGGCGGGGCACCCTTATGCTATGGGTCTCCGACATCGCCTGGAGACCTTCCGACTCGGCCTCGAACATCTCCAGCAGAGAGGCCTGATTGAGTTTCACAAAATAGGTGCGCTCCCCATCCGCGAGGCGTACGGCCGTATTGATGCAGCCACCCCCGATGTGCCGGGGCTCCACGGGATCGAACGCTTCGCCGGTTACCTGCGCGATATGTTCCGCGATGATCTGCCAAGGGTTCATGCGGTTCCTCCTTTCACTCTCCACAAGCCTAACAGGAGTTGCTGCTCACCGATATTTTGTTGTAAGCACGCAACATCCGACACCCGCATCCAAAAACCAGGGAGATCACCGTAGGTAAGTGGCCACTTACCGCTTCCACAAGGTTTTATGCACACCAGTAAAATGCTGCGTCACAGCAAACAGCTCAAGTAGACGATAGCTGAGTCAGCAAACGCTAATATGTTGCAACTCATTGTAATATTTGCAATTATTTCAATTGAGAAAAAAGTGGTCAGAAATCTGAAACTCTCAGTAGCACAAAGCGTTGCAATCTTCACACAGAATCTTTACACAGAGTTATCCACAGCAATCTCGGATAGTTAGATTATCGCTGAATGGGCGACATTTATGTGACTGTCGGCCAATCTTTTGCAGCCATGCTACAGTCGCGACATGCAACACGAGTCCATCCTCCGCATCGCCCTGTCGGGGCCTCTACGCACCCTTTTCGACTACCTCCCACCAGCTGGCGAGACGGGCATACCCACCAGCATAGGCAGCCGGTTCCAGGTACCCTTTGGACGCAGCAGCCGGGCCGGGGTCGTGGTGGATGTGGTAGCAAAGAGTGAAATCCCCCCTGGTCGGTTAAGGCGGGCGATCCGGAAACTCGATGAGAGCCCGCTGCTGAGCGAACGCGACCTGCGCCTGCTGCATTGGGCGGCGGATTACTATCAGCACCCGTTGGGTGATGTGATTTTTCAGGCACTGCCGGTCAATCTGCGCAAACCCCGCCCGATCGCGCCGACCCGTCATGAGGGATTGCGCCTGACCCAGGCCGGCATGGCATTCGACCACACCACACTCAAGCGGGCACCAAAGCAGCAAGCGGTTCTGTCGCTCCTCACAGCCTTCCCGCAGGGGCTGGCGAAATCGGATCTGATCACACAGGCGCAAGCCTCGGACTCGGTCCTGCGCACACTGACCTCGCGGGGTCTCATCGAGCCTTGCCGGCTACAGGAGAGTCCGCGCGAGCCGGCAACCCCGTTAACGCAGCGGCATCAGCTCAATCCGGCTCAGCAGCAGGCGGTCGATAGCGTCTGCGCCGTACTGGGTCGCTTCCAGCCCTTCCTGTTGCACGGCGTCACCGGCAGCGGCAAAACGGAGGTCTATCTCCGACTCATCGAGGCGGTGATCAGCAAAGGTGGGCAGGCACTGGTATTGGTGCCGGAGATCGGTCTCACCCCCCAGTTGATGGAGCGCTTTCGCCGCCACCTTGGCAACCGGGTCGCACTGCTCCACTCCGGCCTGGCCGATGGCGAAAGGGAGTCCGTGTGGCATGCTCTGCGTCGCGGTGAAAAAGCGGTGCTGGTCGGCACCCGTTCCGCCGTCTTCACGCCGATGCCGCAACTCGGTCTGATCCTGGTCGACGAAGAACACGACCTTTCGCTCAAGCAGCAGGAGGGATTCCGTTATTCGGCCCGCGACCTGGCGCTGGTGCGGGCCCAGCAGACAGGTTGTCCCGTGGTACTCGGTTCCGCGACCCCCTCCCTGGAGTCGCTGCGCAATGCAGACGAAGGCCGCTACCAGCGCCTCGATCTGCCGCAGCGGGCCACCAAGGCGAGTCTGCCCGATCTGAAGTTGGTCGATATCCGCTCCACCCCCCTCGATGCCGGACTGTCGCCGGTACTGATCCGGGAGATCCGCGCCACCCTGGCGGACAAGGGCCAGGTGATGCTGTTTCTCAATCGCCGCGGTTATGCTCCCATGCTCACCTGTCACGCCTGCGGCTGGCTGACCGACTGCCCCCGCTGTGATGCGCGCATGACCCACCACCGAAAACAGCAACTGCTATGGTGCCACCACTGCGGCCATCAACGGCGAGTACCTGACCGATGCCCGAGCTGCGGCTGCACCGACCTGCGGGCGGTGGGGCAAGGTACGGAGCAGATCGAGTCCCGGCTCGGCGAGCTCTTTCCCGAGGTGCCGCTGGCGCGGATCGACCGGGACTCCACCAGCCGCAAGGGGAGCCTGGAAAAACTGCTCAACGGTATCCGCAAGGGCCGCTACCCCCTGCTGCTCGGCACTCAGATGCTGGCCAAGGGACACCACTTTCCGGATGTCACCCTGGTGGGGATTCTCGATGTGGATCAGGGGCTCTTCGGCGCTGACTATCGGGCGCCGGAGCGCATGGCGCAGATGATTCTGCAGGTAGCGGGACGCGCCGGTCGGGCGCAACGAGCCGGACGCGTGCTGATCCAGACCCGGCATCCCGATCACCCCCTGATGCAACTACTCACCCTGCGGGGTTATGACGCCTTTGCCGAAGAGGCATTGGCGGAACGGCGGCTCGCCGCCCTGCCCCCCTTCTCACACCAGGTACTGGTAAGAGCGGAGTCGACCCAGGCCAGCGATCCGCTGAACTTTCTCGAACGCGCAGCGGCTGTGGGCAGATCGCTGCCCGGTTCAGAAGAGATCGATTTCTGGGGACCGGTACCGGCGCCAATGGAACGACGCGCCGGCCGGGTGCGGGCTCATCTGCTGATTCAGGTAATGCAACGCCAGGCACTGCATCGCTGGCTGTCCCTCTGGGTGGCTCAGCTGACCACGCTGCCCGAGGCAAGACGGGTGCGGTGGTCGGTGGATGTGGACCCGATGGAGATGCTTTGACCCCCTAAGGCAGACCGCAGACCAGACAGGCTTTCAAGAACTGATGCCGGGGATCTCTTCATGGAGCTCGTCACGCTATAGAGCCAACTCATCGCTTGTCGCGGCACCATTCTTATCTCGGGTATTCACACTGGCATAACTGGCACTTTCAGGTATTGATTACCCCGCTTCGGCGTTCGCGAGGCCCTGGCTAGTGTAGTGTCCTACACTAGAGCAGATCGGCAATCTCATCCGCAATGATACTGAGATCCTCGTGGCGCACATCCTTCCCGGTGACAAGGAAGATCACATAGCCGCCGATGTTCTTGGCGTGACCGCCAATGCGCTCCAGGGCGCGCAGGGCGAGTACGATGTCGACCATATGGCCCACACTGCGCGAATCCTCCATGACGAAGGTGGAAAGACGCCGCAGGGCCGAGCGGAAATCCTCATACAGCTTCTCGTCAGTACGGATAACGTCCAGCGCCTTTTCCAAATTGAGCTCAGCGAAGGCCTCCAGGCTGGTCGCCAGCATCTTTTCGACGAATTCGGCCATGTTGTAGATATCTATCAGAATCTCGTTACCCGGCGGGGTCTTGCCGCTGTCGTAGAAGTGGATGGTGAGCTTGGCGATCTTGCGTGCCTCGTCACCAACACGCTCCAGGTCGGAGACGGTCTTCTGCACCGTCAGCACGTCACGCAGATCCTTGGCCATCGGCTGACGCTTGGCGATAAGGCGAATGATCTCCTCATCGGCGCGCACGTCCAACTCGTTCATCTTAATGTCACGCTCGATGACCTGACCCGCCGCCTTGATGTCTTCATCTTTGAGCGTCTGCACCGCCCGACGCAACTGATCGAGCCCCAGCTCACCCAGCTCGATCACCAGCTGATTGATCGCCTTCAGCTCCTTGTTGTAGGCAGAAACGGTGTGTCCGCTAATCATCTCTTTCATACTTGGGTTCTCAGGGGGCTGTTCACACGCATCCAGTAGGCGCTTAACCGAAGCGGCCGGTAATGTAATCTTCCGTCAGCTTGTGACGGGGTGCGGTGAAGATCTGGTCGGTCTCGCCCACCTCGATCAGCTTGCCCAGATGGAAGTAGGCGGTGCGCTGGCTGACCCGCGCCGCCTGCTGCATCGAATGGGTGACGATGGCGATGGTGTAGTTTTCACGCAGCTCGTCGATCAGCTCTTCGATTTTGGCGGTGGCGATGGGATCGAGCGCCGAACAGGGCTCATCCATCAGAATCACCTCGGGGCTCACGGCAATGGCGCGGGCGATACAGAGACGCTGCTGCTGACCACCGGAAAGGCCGGTGCCAGGCTGATCCAGGCGGTCCTTCACCTCTTCCCACAGACCCGCCTTCTTCAACGAGGTTTCGACGATCTCATCCAGGTGCCGCTTGTCATCACTCAGGCCGTGAATCCTCGGGCCATAGGCGACGTTGTCAAAGATCGACTTCGGGAAGGGGTTCGGTTTCTGGAACACCATGCCGACGCTGGCACGCAGAGGCACCACGTCGAGACTGCCGTCATAGATATCCAGGCCATCCATCTTGATCTGGCCGCTGACACGGCAGATGTCGATGGTGTCATTCATGCGGTTGAGGCAGCGCAGAAAGGTCGACTTACCGCAACCGGAGGGACCGATCATGGAGATAACCTGGTTCTTGGCGATGTCCAGACTGACATCGAAAATCGCCTGTTTCTCGCCATAGAAGACATTCACATTACGGCAGGTCATACGGGGATCATCCACATAGATCTCACCCACGGTGCCGCTGATCCGGTTCTCGCTCACTGATTGCATATCGACCTCGGCGGTTGCACCACTTGTGTACTTGTAGGCAGCCGTGCCGTTGTAATTGACGATCTGATCCATTTTGTACCTCGCTTGCACCACCTTTACCAGCGGCGCTCAAATTTCTTTCTCAGCCAGACTGCCAGCAGATTCATGCAGACCAGGAAAGCCAGCAGCACCATGATCGCCGCCGACGTGCGTTCGACAAAGGCCCGTTCCGGGCTGTCTGCCCAAAGATAGATCTGCACCGGCAGCACCGTTGAAGGGTCTGTCACGCCGCCGGGGATATCGACGATGAAGGCTACCATACCGATGATCAGAAGCGGCGCCGTCTCACCCAGCGCCTGTGCCATGCCGATGATGGTGCCGGTCAGCATGCCCGGCAGGGCCAGGGGCAGCACATGGTGGGTAACTGTTTGCAGTGGTGAGGCGCCGATGCCGAGGGCAGCCTCTCGAATCGACGGCGGCACTGACTTCAGGGCTGCGCGGCTGGCGATAATGATGGTCGGCAGGGTCATCAGCGCCAGCACCAGACCGCCCACCAGGGGCACCGACCGGGGCAGGCCGAAGAAGTTGATAAAGACCGCCAGACCGAGCAGACCGAAGACGATGGAGGGCACTGCCGCCAGATTGTTGATATTGACCTCGATGAGATCGGTCCAGCGGTTCTTTGGTGCGAACTCCTCCAGGTAGACCGCTGCCGCCACACCCACCGGGAAGGATATCGCCAAGGTAATCAACAGGGTGAGGACGGAGCCGACAACGGCCCCTTTGATACCGGCAAGCTCCGGTTCCCGCGAATCGCCGGCAGTGAAAAAGGCGGTGTTGAAACGCTTCTCGATTCGACCCTCTTCCTGCAGTTGCTTGATCCAGGCCAACTGGTTGTCCTTGATACGGCGATCGCTCTCCGGCAGATTGAGGTCGATGTGTCCCTTTATCAGCATGTCCAGATCGTCGTCAGCCACCAGCCAAAGCGACTGGGCGGTGCCGATCAGCGACGGATCCTCCTGCACACGATCGAGCAGCTGGAATGAGGCGCCGGTGCTGACCAGCCCATAGAGCACCTTCTTCTCCCGCCGATTGGTCACCGAGGGGAACCGCTCTCGCAGGGCCGCCTTGACGATGCCACTGAAGTCCCCCTTTGCGATCACTTGTGGATCGGTCTCCCCCATAGGGGCAATCTTCCCGGGATCGAAGTTGATGTCGAGCTGGATATAGGTCTGCTGAAATGCGGTATATCCCTTTGAGATGATACTGGCGAAGAGAAAGGAGACGAACATCAGGCCGATCAGAATGGCGCCCAGACCAAGCCGCTTGAAATTCCGCTCCTTTCGATAGCGCCGATCAAGGCCCTTCTGGACCTTGGCCAACGGCCGTTCGTGTTGTTGTTCCTGGTGACTATTCATACTGTTCACGATATTTGCGCACGATATATAGGGCGAACATGTTGAGGGCCAGAGTGATGACGAAGAGCACCAGAGCCAGGGCGAAGGCGGCCAGCGTCTTGGCACTGTCGAACTCCTGATCGCCCACCAGCAGGGTGACGATCTGTACCGTCACGGTGGTCACCGCCTCCAGCGGATTAGCGGTCAGGTTGGCCCCCAGGCCCGCCGCCATCACCACGATCATGGTTTCGCCGATGGCTCGGGACACTGCCAGCAGCACGCCGCCGACGATGCCGGGCAGGGCGGCGGGAATGATCACGTTTCGAATCGTCTCGGAGCGGGTTGCGCCAAGGCCGTAAGCACCGTCACGCAGCGCCTGGGGCACCGCATTGATCACGTCGTCGGAGAGTGAGGAGACAAAGGGGATGATCATGATGCCCATCACCACGCCGGCCGCCAGCGCCGACTCGGAGGAGACATCCAGGCCCAGTGCGGCACCGCTGTCGCGAAAGAGGGGGGCCACTGTCAGGGCGGCGAAAAAGCCATAGACTACGGTCGGGATGCCGGCCAGGATCTCCAGCACCGGCTTGGCCAGGGTGCGGAAAGGCTTGCTGGCGTACTCCGCCATGTAGATGGCCGAGAACAATCCGACAGGTACCGCCACGACCATGGCGATGAGAGTGATCAGGAAGGTGCCGGCGAATAGGGGAATGGCCCCGAAGACGCCGGAAGAGCCGACCTGGTCGGCCCGGATCGCGGTCTGCGGCGACCACTCCAGACCGAAGAGAAACTCAGTCACCGGGATCTGTTGAAAGAACCGGATCGATTCGAACAACACCGAAAGCACAATGCCGATGGTGGTAAATATCGCCAGCGTCGAGCTTGAGAGCAGAAAGAAACTGACCACCTTCTCCACCCGGTTGCGGGCACGCTGGTGGCGACTGATCGAACGCTGGGCGAGGAGACCGGCCAGACCGGCCAGCGACAGCGCCACCACGAACATCGCCATGTGGCTGATCGACTGCAGTCTGCTGTAATGATCGGCCGCCAGTTGCATCTCGGCATTCACCTCTCCGGAGACGATATTACCGGTGGCCAGGTTACGGATATCGTTGAGCACCAGATTGAGACGCTCAGGCGGCAGCTTCTGAATCTCCTGCGGCAGGGATTCGACTACCAGACCGGTCACCACCGAGCTTTCGAAGGATACCCACAGGGTCATCAGTAACAGCGCGGGGATACCGCACCAGAGCGCGGTCTGCAGACCATAATAGACGGGTAACGAGTGGAGATCCCTGACCCGCCCGGCGACCAGCGTGAGTGAGCGTTTCCTGCCCAGGTAATAGGCCACAGCCATCAATCCCAGCAGCAAGATGATCAGAGTCGAAGTGTGCATGGCGACATCCAGGCAAAAAAGCGGCTGCCTGCGTGGTCTCCCAGCGCCAAGCAGTCGCTTCCTGCCGCTTAAAACCTACAACTTAGAGCTTCAGGGATTTCATCCCCTCCACGTCGTTCTTGAAGGCCTTGCGCTCTTCGGTGGGCATCGGGATCAGACCCTTGTCGGCCAGGTAACCGAAATCACCCCACGCCTTGTCGGCGGTGAACTCGGCCACGTATTCCTTGATGCCCGGGACTTTGCCCACGTGCGCACCCTTCACGTAGAAGTACAGCGCGCGGGACACCGGATAGTCGCCGGTGGCGATGTTGTCGAAGGTCGGGGCCTTGCCGTTGATCAGCGAACCCTGCACCTTGTCGGAGTTCTGATCCAAGAAGCTATAGCCGAAGATGCCGAGCGCATCCGCATTGGCTTCGAGCTTCTGCACGATCAGATTGTCGTTCTCGCCAGCCTCGACGAAAGCGCCATCTTCGCGAACAGTCTGGCAGGCGGCCTTGTGCGCGTTCTTATCGGTCTTTTTCAT
>JBNKOL010000036.1:0-6163 GCA_050294655.1 Sedimenticolaceae bacterium | reverse complement strand
GGGGGCTTCCCTTCGGGCGCGCCGAGAAGCAGCCCTCTGCTGCGTTGTCCTGCTTGAAAAGGGCATGCCATTCCCTGCGCAGGACGCCTTGCATAGGACGGCTTCTCGGCACGCTGATTTCCTGCTGCAGTATAGGACACTACACTAGCATTACACTCTGAACCGACTGCTATTTAATGAACCGCTAACTTTTCGCCAGCTACCGCAAAATTTGTCCAAGTGGGTCCAGGAACGATTGTGACGTGGCTGGCTGCTGCTTGTGATTCTGCTGATTGCATTCCGCTCACTGTCCCTTTTTTTTCAGTGGGAGAGGCATCCAAGAGCAAAATGAACTCAGCCAACCAAAAACCAATAACGAAAGCGAAAAGAAAATAGTTCGTGTATTCAGTATGTTACATCATGTTTGTCGCCGGGATTCAAGTTAGCGAGTTCGGTGTGGCCCAACATGAATTGACATTTCAGCATGCGCGATTAATATCAGGTAAATTGATAATGATGGTCTGGCTTGCAGCCGTGAAGATAGCGCTGTGGTCCCATCACTCTTTTCAATAGTTACAGTTGTAATCGGAGGTCACCCCCCATGGAAATCAAAGCAGCCGTCGCTCGTGAGCAGGGCGGACAACTCTCTGTCGAGTCCGTTAATCTTGAAGCACCCCGCAGCCATGAGATCCTGGTCCGGGTCGTTGCCACCGGCGTCTGTCACACTGACTTGGTGGTGTTGGCCGGGCATCTGCCAACGCCTTTCCCCGTGGTACTGGGTCATGAAGGGGCTGGGGTGGTCGAGCAGGTCGGCAGTGGCATCAGCAAGGTCAAACCCGGTGACCATGTGGTTATGACCTACAACTCCTGCGGTGTCTGCCCGAGTTGCAACGCTCACGCGACCAGTTATTGCCACGAGTTCTTTCCACGCAACTTTTTCGCCGTCCGTCCGGATGGCAGCAGTGCGCTGAGCCAGAATGAATCTTCGATCCATGGCAATTTTTTCGGGCAATCCTCCTTCGCCACCCACGCGCTCTGTCATGAGGCCAATGTGGTCAAGGTGGCGGAGACCCTGCCCCTAGAACTGCTCGGCCCCCTGGCCTGCGGTATCCAGACCGGAGCAGGCGCGGTAATGAACGCCCTCAAGGTCATGGCCGGACACTCCTTCGTTGTCTTCGGTACCGGCTCGGTGGGGCTCTCCGCTGTCATGGCGGCCAAAGTGGTGGGGGCACCCACTATCATTGCCGTGGATATGAATGACGAGCGTCTGGAGATGGCCAGGGAGCTGGGCGCCACCCACTGTATCAATCCAGGAAAGCAGAAAGCACAGGAAGAGATCATGCGGATCAGTGGCTTCGGAGTCGACTTCGCACTCGATACCACCGGTCTGCCTTCGGTCATCCGTGATGCGGTCGAATCCCTCGCACCCCGGGGTACCTGCGGCATCCTCGGCGCTCCCGCGCCGGAGACACAGATCGTTCTCGACGAAACTCACTTCATGAGCGGCGGCCGCCGCCTGATCGGCATCGTGGAAGGGGATGCCAATCCCGATACCTTCATCCCCATGCTGGCGGAGCTCTATGCCAAGGGGCTCTTCCCCTTCGATAAGCTGGTGAAGTTCTACAACCTGGATCAGATCAACGAGGCGATAGAAGACTCCGAGAGCGGTCGGACCATCAAGCCCATTATCCGTATGCAGTAGCCGGTTTAGGCGGGACTGCAATCTAACATTACAGCCAAGTCCGGAGATAGAGATCGATGTCAAAAGCACAACTTGATGCCATCCTGCAAATGGCAGCCGAGGGGCCGCAACCGGCCAGCCCTACACCAGAGGCTATGCGGGCATGGTTCGAAGCGATCAATGCGGAGACACCGCAGGCACCCGGGGTCGAAATCGAAGCGGTGAATCCGGGGCCTTGGGCGGGTGAGTGGGTGAGACCGCCGCGCAGTGACGGGCGAGGCTTGATCATCTACTACCACGGCGGCGGCTTTCTTTTTGGATCGCCCCGTTCGCACCGTAGCGTCACCACGCAACTGGCGTTGCTGAGTGGAATACCTGTGCTCAGTATCGACTACCGTCTGGCCCCCGAGTATCCTGCCCCGACCGCACACGATGACTGCTTTGCCGCCTATCAGTGGGCCCAGGAACAGGGCTTCGAGGCATCCGCCATCGCCCTGGCTGGTGATTCGGCCGGTGGCAATATGGCCCTTTCGACTGCATTGCGGGCGCGTGATGCGGGTCTCTCCATGCCGGGTTGTGTGGTGATGATGTCGCCTGCTCTCGATCTTGCCGGGGATGGGGAGTCCCACACCAGCATGCGCAACGCGCCGCTGTTAACAGGGGAGTTGGTCGATCTTTTCAATCGGATCTATGTCGGCGACGGGGATCTGCGGTCGTCCTCGGTAACGCCCTTTTACAGCGATATGTCCGGCCTGCCGCCAACGCTGATCCATGTGGGTTCCAATGAGTTGCTGCTGGACGACAGCGTGACGGTTGCACAACGTATCGAAGAGGCCGGCAGCCCGGTCGAGCTGAAGGTGTGGCAGGATATGGTCCATTGCTGGCAGCTCTATGGGCCGATGCTGGACGAGAGCATGCAGTCGATCGAAGCGATTGCCCATTTCATCAAAGCGCATAGTAACTGACCACAAAGGGCGGGCAGGCCTCACCCTACCGGCAATCGAAGCGTAGGGTGCGGCTTGCCGCACCGTAACCTAATATTTGCTCGGCGCACTGTTTCGACATCGAAATGGCGCCATTTCGCATATGAAATTGCCACTCTTCTCTAACCTCGACCGGCTTATCTGTCTCTTGCCCGATGCCGCCATGTGTGTAATCTTGCCAATACATGGTTGCTTCATGCAGACAGCGTGAGAGACAACACTCCCGCCCACTGGCGCTGGCATAGAGGATTCTAGAATGCGCAACCCCTTCATCGTCCTGTTCGTATCACTCCTTGCCTGGGGAGCTCCCGCCAGCGCTTTCGAGACCGTGAAGGTGAACGACCGGGTCTATGCCTTGGTGGGTGATTTAGGGCAGCGCTCCCCCGAGAATCTCGGACACAACATAACCTCGGGATTCATCATCGGCGATGATGCGGTAGCGGTCATCGATACCGGCGCCTGCTACACGGGAGCAGAGCGGATCGAGGCGGCAGTGCATGCGGTGACGGACAAGCCGATTCGCTGGGTAGTCAACAGTGGCGCCCAGGACCACCGCTGGCTTGGCAATGGCTGGTTCAAGCAGCGTGGCGCCTCCCTGATCGCATCGAAGGCGGCCCGCGACCACATGGCCGCCAACGCGAAACAACAACTCGCTGGAATTAAAAAGTGGGTAGGTGAAGGTTGCGACGGTACGATGCCTGTGCTGCCTGAAGTGACTTTCGAAGAGACCTACCAACTGCCGATCACCGGTGTGCAGGTGGAGCTTCGTTTCACCGGCGGCGCCCATACTCCCGGTGATGCCTTCGTCTGGTTACCCGAGGAGCGCATCCTCTTCACTTCGGACGCGGTTTATGTTCAACGGCTGCTTGGCGTGTTTCCCAATGGTTCGACCCGCTGGATCAGGAGTTTGGAATTCATGCGCGATCAATTGAAACCGAAGGTTGTAATTCCGGGTCATGGACACGTTACCGATCTTAATGAAGCGATGCGCGATACCTATAACTATTTGATGATGCTCCGCGGTCGTATTCAAGAACGCATCGATGACGGTGCATTCGATCCGGTGGAGGCGGCTCAAGGGTTGGATCAATCCGACTTCTCCTATCTGGAGAACTGGGACCAACTCAGTTTCAGGGCGATGAACGCACAAAGGGTTGCTGAAGAGTTGTTCCAAGCACAAAACTAAATGGTGCTCTTGAGGCGATAACTAACGATCGAACGGGGTTAGAGTAAAATTATGCTGACCTGAATGGCACTGACTTAGTGCTGAGGATCATAAATATATGCGTTGATATTCTATCGGGATTGGTGGGGCAGCCCCCAGCCTACCGAACTGATCAAGCTGTAGTGTGGAGTCTTCCCCACTACGACAGGTTGTAACTGCCTCATATCGACTTGTGTATGATGTGTCCGTTTAAGGAACCTCTGATTAATTCTGGATCGAGGGTGTGCTGAGATGAAATACGCCGGATCAAGGCGAAAAGCGCACGTAATAGCGGGCTTTTGCGAAGCTTTTCAACGCAGAGCCGGAGCATTTCAGCCGCCACACACCGATTCATGAATTGATCAGAGGTTCCTTAAGTCAGTGCCGTTCTGTTTTGATACGGTTTAATTTACATCTGTAGAATTCAACGATACCAAGCGCGCGCTAAGGATGGAAAATGGCAGGTATATTTATCAGTTACCGGCGTGATGATTCTGCCGGGTGGGCAGGTCGTCTAGCTACAGACCTTATAGAAAAGTTCGGGCGCGACGCAGTCTTTCAGGACATCAGTGCAATCAGTGCGGGCGAAGATTTCATCAACGTGATTGAAAGGATGCTCGGTGACTGCTCTGCGGTTCTGGTCCTGATCGGACCTGACTGGTCCGGTGTGAAAGGAGAGAACGGCAACCGCCGACTGGACGATCCCTCGGACACGGTCCGCCTTGAGATCGCGAAAGCGCTCAAACGAGAAGGCGTTCTCGTAGTGCCGGTACTGCTCGGTGGCGCGAGTATGCCGGATGCAAAGGATCTACCCGACGAACTTGAACTGCTGGCGCGACGTAACGCATTTGAGCTTTCGGACAAGCGTTGGGACTATGATCTGGATCAACTCGCCGAGACTTTGATCAAGTCCGCAGGACACGTGCCCATTGCAAAACCGGAGCATGCGCCAAAGACTCAACCTCGTAAGCGTTGGCTGTTTGCCATAGTGGTGTGCGTGCTGGCGGTATTCTCAAGTCTGATCGGCTATAAACTGTACGAGCAAAGCGGTCCGGGGAATAGCTTTGAGGTGTTTGCGATCGACAGCCCTGCCACTGACCAGGAAATACCGTTAGGTGAGCAGCAGACTCGAATCGTGGAGGGGCGCCTTCAAGTTGCAGGCAAGGTGCGTTCTGGCACTGCAAAGCCGGAAATCGATGTGCAGGTCTTCAAGTTACCGGACGGCATTCCGGTGGGACCGCAGCAGGGCACTGTGCTCTATTCCAGCGAGCAGGGCCGCTGGGAATACATCGCTGCCCGTTTCGACGGTAAAGGCCGTTACAAGATCACAGCCACTGTATCTTTTGGCGGCAATACCGATTTTTACTCAGTTAACGTTAACTGTCTGGCGAAAGGTGAAGCCTTCAAGCAGGCAATTACAAAAGACCGTGAAGTTCGTGGAGTCGGCACGCTGAATACGGTAGTGCTGGATGAAACCCAGCTCAGGCAACTGAAAAGTGAACTGAATCGACTTAATAGAGAATTTTTCAATCTTTTTCCCGGTGACCTCGATGCGGCTGAAGCGAATGCCAGACAGACACTGGATCGGCTCGAGCCCGTTCTACCCTCGCACCCGAATGACTGGGCATTACAAAATTTAAATGCCTTTACGCTTAAGAACTACGCGTTGGTCATGAGAAATCGAGGCAAGACGGAAGAGTTTCATCGCTATCTGAAAAAGGCTCAGTTGATGTTCGAGACTATCCGTGAACAAAAGCCTAATGATGCGGGTGCCTGGAACGGGCTCGGAAGTGTTGCCTTATTACAGAACGAACCGGAGAGGGCGCTCGTATACATCGACCGTGCGCTCAAGCTTAATCCCAACTACGAAGCCGCGCTGCATGACCGCAAACTTGCTGTAAGAATGATCGAGCAGAAGCGTAAGCGTGACTAATAACCCATAGGGTCGCAGTAAATTTCAGTGTTTTCCTTTATTGGGGTGTGGGCTATCTGCGCACTCCCCTTCGATGACGCTGGCTACTTTACGATAGCTCCTTCCGCTGCCGTGCGAATAGCGCATACCTGTGCCGGAATCTGCAATCTCGTTCATGTCGTCAAAGATCCAATGCCAGTCGCCAGGAAAAGCCGGGCAGGGCTCCACCCTGCCTATGGTCGGAGTGTGGGGTGGGGCACTGCCCCACCATCAAACCGCTTAACTAGTGTAGTGTCCTATGCTGCAGCAGGAAATCAGCGTGCCGAGAAGCAGTCCTATGCAAGGCGTCCTGCGCAGGGAATGGCATGCCCTTTTCAAGCAGGACAACGCAGCAGAGGGCTGCT
>JBNKOL010000035.1:0-56974 GCA_050294655.1 Sedimenticolaceae bacterium | reverse complement strand
AGCAAGCCGAGCCGGTGAGCGAAAGCGCAACCGAGACAGCGCCGGCCACCGAGGCTGCGCAAGCGGCGCCCGCAAACGAAAGCAACACTGAGACAGCCACCTCCGATGTACAGGGTGAGGCCAAACCGGCAACGGAGTAATTCTTTCCCGACATCAAATAAAAACGGCGGGCTGCATGCCCGCCGTTTTTTTTGGCTATGGAAAAAGTGCATTGTCAGAAGATTGCCTACATAGGAGCGTGATACCGGGCAATGTAGTTTTTTTCGTCGCTCTCAGTTTAGATTCACTTAGGGAACCTCTGATCAATTCATGAATCGGTGTGTGGCGACTGAAATGCTCCGGCTCTGCGTTGAAAAGCTTCGCAATAGCCAGCTATTACGTGCGCTTTTCGCCTTGATCCGGCGTATTTCATCTCACCACACCCTCGATCCAGAATGAATCAGAGGTTCCTTAAAGTCACTCCCGATAGGGCGAGGTGGCTTCGTCCGGCTGACTGCGAAACCTTTTATAGGACCACTGATATTGATCGGGGCATTGGCGAATCACCGCCTCCAGTCCCTGGTTCAGGGCCTCCGCTGCCCGCTGCGGATCGGCGGCGTCCAGACCCGCTGGCGCCGGTTGGTAGTGGATATGGTAACCCTGCCCTCGCGGCAGGCGTTCCGCATAGCCGATCACGATCTTCGCTCCGGTCTTTCTCGCCAACCGATTGATCAGCAGCATGGTCAAAGCCGGTTGGCCGAAGAACGGGGCAAACACCGAGGCACTTGTCGTTTTCGGCTGTTGATCGGGCAGGATGCAGGTGGTGCCGCCCTGCTGCAGGGCCTGGTAGATACGTTTGACACCCTGGTTGTCGGTGGGCACAAGAGTGGAGCCACTGCGTTCGCGGGCCTGTTTGATGAGCGACTCCAGCTGGCGCTTCCGCGGTGGCCGGTAGAGCGAGGTTACCCGCTCCCGGGCCGGCAGTAACACACCGATAATCTCCCAACATCCGAGATGGGGCAGCAGCACGATCAGACCCTGTCCAGACTCCCGCTGCAGATGCTCTTCGCCGTTGACTTGACGTACCAGGCCACTCACTGCCGCTGTCGGACGGAACCAGATGGTGGCGAACTCCATTAGACTGCAGCCCATCTGCTGCAAGGCACGCCGACACATTGCCTGGCGTTGTCGCTCGCTGAGCTCGGGAAAACAGAGCGCCAGATTGATCAGGGTCGTGCGCCGCTCCCGGTTGGGCAGCAGCCAATAGAAGAAACCCAAGGTGCGTCCGATGGTGTGCAGCCAAACCAGCGGCAGGCCGCCCAAGCGTCGCCACAAGGCAATGAACATTCGAATCAACATGGCACGATTCTACAGCTTCGCAGCAATCCTAAGAAACCTCTGATAGAGTCTTGGTTGATTTGTGTGACAATCGATTTCTTTGAATACATCCTAAGAACATCTACCATGAACGGTATCAACCTAAACGACCAGTGAGAGCGCCCATGAATGACCCCCACCATCCACACAGCCTGACCTCCCAACAGGCCGCAAAAATGATGGAAGACGACCCGCGCACGGTGCTGGTCGATATCCGTTCCAGCATGGAGTTCCTATTCGTCGGTCATCCCAAGGGTGCGGTGCATATCCCCTGGATCGACGAACCGGACTGGACCATAAACCCCCACTTCGTCACCGACATCCGCAAGCTCCTGCTCGGTGGCACGGTCTGCACCATCGATGAAGGCTGTGCGCCGGTCATCCTGATCTGTCGTAGTGGCAAACGCTCCCTGGAGGCGGGCAAGGCGTTGCTGGAGGCGGGATTCGTGCGCGTCTACCACATCGACGAAGGTTTCGAAGGGGAGCTGAACGAGAACCATCAGCGCAGCACCGTCGGCGGCTGGCGGTTTCACGGATTGCCCTGGGAGCAATGCTAAAGAACCTCTGATCAATTCGCGTATCGGCGTATAGTGGCTGAAAGGCGCCGGCTCTGCGTTGAATCGCTTCTCAGTAGCCGGCTATTACATGCGCTTTTCACCTTGATCCGAAGCCTTTCATCTCACTACACACTCGATCCGGAACGAATCAGAGGTTCCATAAATCGCTTTGCTGCGGCAAGCCGCAGCCGAGACTTGGATTACCCGTCGGGTGCGGTTTGCCGCACCGAATATCAGTTCTTGAGACCCACCCCTCTGGCAAGCAAGTTCAGACTGAAGAGGGTCAAGCCACCGATGAAGACGAGAATGATCACCAGGGCCAGGGTGATATCGATATCCGACACGCCCAGGATGCCGAAGCGGAAGGCGTTAATCATATAGAGCACCGGGTTGCCCAGTGAGGCATTCTGCCAGAACGACGGCAGCAGATTGATGGAGTAGAAGACGCCACCGAGATAGGTCAACGGTGTCAACACAAAGGTAGGCACGATGGAGATGTCGTCGAAGGTAGTGGCATACACCGCGTTGATGAAGCCGGCCAGGGCAAACAGAATCGAGGTCAGCACGAAGACCAGCAGGGTCAGACCATAGCTGTTGATCTGCAGATCGGTAAAAAACAGCGATATCATCGTCACCAGGATACCGACCAGGGTACCTCGCGCCACGCCACCGACTACATAACCGCTGAGAATCACCCAGTTTGGTACCGGAGCGATCAGCAGCTCTTCGATGTAGTGCTGCAGCTTGGTGCTGAAGAAAGACGAAACCACATTCGAGTAGGAGTTCTGGATCACCGCCATCAGGATCAGGCCCGGTACGATGAAGTCGATGTAGCTGTAACCCTCCATCTCGCCGATACGCTCACCGATCAGCTTGCCAAAAATGATGAAGTAGAGGGTGGTGGTGATCGCCGGCGGCAACAGGGTCTGCATCCAGATACGCGTGAAGCGCAGCACCTCTTTGGTGACGATGGTCTGAAAGGCGACGCCGTAGAGGCGCCAGGGTTTCATGAGACCACCTCCTGCTTGGCGCGATCGACCATATCGATGAAGAGCTGCTCCAGCCGGTTCTGCTTGTTGCGCATGCTGAGCACCGAGATACCCCGTTCCGAAAGCGCGGCAAACAGGCCATTCATCGACTGCTCGCGCAACACCTCCACCTCCAGGGTCTGGGCATCGACCAGGCTGACGCCATAACCGGGCACATCGGGTAGCGCCACCAGGGGCCGGTCCAGATAGAGCACGAAAACCTCCGTGTTCAGCTGGCTGAGCAGCCGCGCCATACTGGTCTGTTCAATGATACGACCGTGATCGATGATGGCGATATTGCGGCAGAGGCTCTCCGCCTCTTCCAGATAGTGGGTGGTGAGGATAATGGTGGTGCCCTGGCGGTTGATTTCACGCAAAAAGCGCCACATGGAGCGGCGGATCTCGATATCGACGCCGGCGGTCGGCTCGTCGAGTATCAACAACCGCGGCTGGTGCACCAGTGCGCGGGCGATCATCAGCCGTCGTTTCATACCGCCGGAGAGCCAACGGGCCTGGGTATCGCGTTTGTCCCACAGATCCAGTTGTTTGAGATAGGTCTCCGCCCGCGCAAATGCGAGCTTGCGCGGGATGCCGTAGTAACCGGCCTGGTTGACCAGGATCTCCACCACCGGCTCCCACATGTTGAAATTGAACTCCTGGGGCACCAGCCCAATCAGGCACTTGGCCGCCTCACGCTCACTGTCCAGGTCCAGATCATAGATGGCGACCCGCCCCGAACTCTTGTTGATCAGCGAGGCGATGATGCTGATCGCAGTCGACTTGCCCGCCCCATTGGGCCCCAGCAGGGCGTAGAAATCCCCCGCCTCCACGGTCAGGCTGATCCCCTTGAGGGCCTCGAAGCCGTTGCGGTAGGTCTTGTGGAGGTTTTCTATGCTGAGTGCGGTCACGGGATTTCAGGGTGAGTCAGGGCCTGCCATTGTAGCGGCTAGCCGGTTTAGTGACTATTCAGAGATCGAACGAAAAGTAATAAGCGTGCCTGATTACCCATATTACTCAGCCAAAGGATCATTCGCCCACAACAGTTTTCGTTGAGGAATTCGCTGCGCTCACGGGCTTTATATCCCCCCTCTCCCTGGCCCTCTCCCGCAAGGGGAGAGGGCCAGGGAGAGGGGGTGAAAAACAGCCTGCTCAAAGCGCAACTCAACACGCAAAACCATTCAGGCCAATACGCCGTATGGCTGATTATGGTGGGTAATCAAGTAAGCGTTTATGAGGCAAGTGGCAGTTGGAAATAGTGCCTGGCGAATATCAGAAAGGAAGCAGCCGACAACAGCCCTCAGCGCTGAATTCCGTTGATATCGAAGAGACCGGCGATCACCTTCAGCGCCGTACGCTCCTGATCGCTGATCGAGTCACCGATTTCCCCCAGAAGACGCCCCGAAGAAGAGGCGACGTGATGACCGAGATCGTAGAGCTGTCGTTTCACCCGCAATGCCAGGGAGTCGGGCAACCTGCGATTCAGTATCCGATCGATACGTCGTAGTTCGGCCAGGTAATCGACGGGATTCTCGGACAGCTGCCGCAAGGTAGCGAGAACGGAGAGTCTGGCACGCGCCATCACTGCCAGCAGATCACTGTATTGCTCACTGAGCAGCAGCGACTCGAAGCCTTTTATCTCATGCTTGTCGATTGTGCCGTCGGCCGCAGAGACTAAAAGAAACACCAATACAGGTGCCTGTGCGATTACCTGTACATCGCGTTCGTCGAAATGGTTTGCAATAGTCCCTGTCACAATTGATCTCAGATTAAGTCACAGCACATCAATCAATCCGTTTCTCTGTCTGGTCAACGCCCTACGATGAGGAATAGCGTTCGGGTCGGATCAGCGAGATGGACCTAACAGCAAGTATATCGTCAGGAATCGTGAATTATTTAATTTTTGGAATAAACGTCACAGCAGGATTCGCTCATACCACTAGAGATTAGCGGGTGCGAATCACTGAGCGGAGTTCCACTGCCCCCTCGGAAAGGCGCATACAAGGCACCTCTGGGTAAGCTTGGGCCGAATAGATCGTCGATTCAAAGCGCGGGAATAGGAAATTACATCGTAAAAACATCAGAAAGCAATCCACCACCACAGCTCAACCATTTTGAATCGGGTGTTAGATGCATCAACGGCAAAGTCTGAGTCGGGTTTTAAGCACACAACCATCATTGAGCGAAAAGCGCATCACGCGCTTCCTGCTTAGACACCAAATGCCGATTAAAAAGCAAGCATGTCACGCTCGATTTTTATTCATGGTTGGCGAACTGCATATTTTTTAGGAACCTCTGATCAATTCATGAATCGGTGCGTGGTTGAACTAATCAGAGGTTCCATAACACGCATCCAACAGGCTCTGGAATCCTACCGCTGAAGACATGAACAAATCACAGTGACATCAATCGCTCTAGAAACGATCCTGACCCGCCACTCTTGAAACATCCATTGTCCTTGCAGATTGACGTGTTCACCCAGAGGATTGAATTCCACGAAAAAAAGTCGTCAGATTGATCACGATTTAAAAACAGGCCTGAGCCATTGGAAAGATGCCACCCTTCCAACCTGACGCCGTTATGTCGGATAAGCTGAATAGCGACGGATGATCCAAACTGCCTATTCAGATTTTCTTTTGCATCCCGGAGGGACCATCTTGGAATATTAACCGATACGAACTGAAGCCGATCCTGCTTAAAGAAAAACGCTATATACAATGCAGGCACGCCATTATGCGACTTCACATCAATACTGCACGCCCTCTCGACTGGAAGCCCTCCCATATAGGTCCTGCACAGTATCGGGTGGCCGGGGAAAAGCTTGTATAACGAGTCTTCTGTCCAACTCGCTGACAAGCTCTCGAAGTCGAAATGTAACGGCGCTCGCTCTTCAGTAAAGTAACGCCAATACTCCTCGATTTTCCATCTTTGTGAAAACAGATAAAGCGCGAAGATAGCTACCAATAGGGCAATAATTAAAATTCGCAGTCCTTTTGCCGATCACTTTTTTTCTATGTTGGTCTGTTCGAGCATCCATGAAACATGTACTTCGCAAGCAAATAAAAACTTTCCGAAAAAGGACAAATCCCGTCCGGCAACTTCATGTTACAACAGCCGTCAGGTGTAGTGGAAGGTTCATCGCCCTCGCCACAACGCGTCATGAGCAAAGGCAAGTCTGTGTGATATATGCTCGCTCGTGCCTGCCGGCGGGCCAGGGGCGGAGTTTGGACGTTACAGGTAGGGGGTGCATCTCCTCAAACCCGCCTTTGGTCGTCGATTACGGACGGCGGGGGTGAGCTATGAGTAGATGCCGAGGCATCGCTCAGGTGTGATCACATCACACTGCTCACCGGCTGAGCTGAACAAACGAAGCTCATCGCGGCCGTAGAAAGTGTATACGATCACGACAAAGGAATACCGAAAATGCCGGTTTGGCGACGACCGTATAGGGGATAGCGTCCCGCAAAACGCACATCTTAAAGAAAAAGGGTTAGCGCTCACCATCACGCCAACCCTTCGATGCTGGTGGGCCATGAAGGATTACTCGGCTGCGCCTCGCCCTACGGGCCGTGCTCGCTGCGCTCCCACGTTCAGTCTCACTTCGTTCGACTGTCGAACCTGACTTACTTTAAAGTCGAAGGTTCGAATCTCCTTCGCAGAAACGATACACCCGGATTCCAGGATCCGGGTGTATCACTGGTTTGGTGGGCCATGAAGGATTCGAACCTTCGACCAATGGATTAAGAGTCCACTGCTCTACCAGCTGAGCTAATGGCCCGGCTTAAAATGGGGTGGACGATGGGTCTCGAACCCACGACCGCCGGAATCACAATCCGGAGCTCTACCAACTGAGCTACGTCCACCATTAATCGTCAAATCATCTTACGAAGGGGCTCTTCCCGCTGAGCCAGCCTTCGAACTTGGCACGCCCGGCAGGACTCGAACCTGCTACCCTCGGCTTAGCTTACCCACTACGCCTTTCGACGCCTCCCGAATAGCAGGAGTTTGGGGTCTGGACTATCTCTTCACCGTCTCAGGTGCCGCACGTATAGTCTCTACGGATCCCCTTGGTCCGCGGTCGGGGATGTCGGCCGGGGCCGCGCATCATATCCGCTCGCCATTGCATGGATCAACCTAAAGGTTTCCTCGGGATTGCCATCAGCGTGACCTGTTAAGGTTTCCCCGATACAGTGCGATCCACTCTATGAGTTCATATTCCTCATAAAGGCTCCTAATTTGCACACCCCAGGGTGTGCACTCGAAGGCCGATGCTCTATCCAGATGAGCTACGGGCGCAGTAAAAATTGGTCGGGGTAGAGAGATTCGAACTCCCGACATCCTGCTCCCAAAGCAGGCGCGCTACCAGACTGCGCTATACCCCGATAACCAACCCGGAAACAAAGTTACGTCACCCGGTTGCGCGAAGGGCGGAATCATACTGTCGATACCCCCCAAGGTCAATGGTAGCAGGCACTCCGGACTGACACAGGAGGGACGTTTCGGTATCATGCGCCCTTCTCAATTCGCAGACCCCGGACCAGCCAATGAGCGCAAAGATTTTAGACGGCAAAGCCATCGCGGCCGATCTCAGGCAGCAGATCAAATCCCGTGTCGACGAACGGGTCGCGGCGGGATTGCGTCGGCCGGGACTGGCGGTAATTCTGGTGGGCGAGAATCCAGCCTCCCAGGTCTATGTGCGCAACAAGCGCAAATCGTGCGAGGAGGTGGGATTTCTCTCCACCTCCCACGACCTGCCCGCCACCACCACCCAGGAGGCGCTGCTGGCCCTGATCGACCAGTTGAACGCTGACGAAACCATCGACGGTATCCTGGTGCAACTGCCTCTGCCGGATCATATCGACGAGGAGTCGGTCATCGAGCGTATTCTGCCGACCAAGGACGTAGACGGCTTCCACCCCTACAACGTGGGAAGACTGGTGCTACGCATGCCGGTATTGCGCTCCTGCACGCCGAAAGGGGTGATGACCCTGCTGGAGCGCACCGGCCAGAAACTGGAGGGGCTCGATGCGGTCATCATCGGCCAATCCAATATCGTTGGCCGCCCCATGGCGCTGGAGTTACTGGCGGCCCGCTGCACCATCACCGTCTGCCACAGCCGCACCAAGGATCTGGCGGAGAAGGCGCGAAATGCCGACATTCTGGTGGTCGCCATCGGCCGCGGGGAATACGTACCCGGCGACTGGATCAAGGAGGGCGCCATCGTCATCGATGTGGGCATGAACCGCAACGACGAGGGCAAACTGGTGGGTGATGTGCATTACGAGAGCGCCAAGGAACGGGCCAGCTGGATCACGCCCGTGCCCGGTGGTGTCGGCCCCATGACCATCGCCACCCTGCTGGAGAACACCCTGCAAGCGGCAGAACTTCACAACATCTCCAATTAAGCCGGAATTAAAAGTCTAGACAAAGGGGGATTCAGACTGGCATCACATTTCGTCGGGGGCATTTACTATAAAAACCACAATTATCTTGTGGTAATACCCCTAGTGCACGGAAGTTCTATCATGCCAACCCATTCAAGAAAACTGACACTTCTCTCCATCCTGTTACTCTCTCTGTTTCTGACCGGCTGTGACCTAAATACCCCCGAAGATGTCAATAACGACACCAACACGACCGGCGGTGAAACAACCAGTGGCGACACGACCGGTGGTGACACGACCGGTGGTGACACGACCGGCGGCGACACGACCGGCGGTGACACGACCGGCGGCGACACGACCGGCGGCGACACGACCGGCGGCGACACGACCGGCGGCGACAGCGGCGACGGGAGTTTCTCAGACGTCTACGTTGCTGACTACCAGGTTGCCACTGAAGCCGCTCTCAGGGCCATACCCGACAGCTACATCGATGCCGCCCGCACCAATTTGCACATCGCCTATAATCACACCTCCCACGGCACACACGTCAGCTATGGCATCTATGGCCTCCCCGGTTTCAAATCCGGCGACGCCGACAAATTTGGCCTGACCATGAACTCCCTGCCGGACCCGAACCGGCTCGATTTCCACGACAATGAGATCGGCGGCGCCTTTCCGGATCTGTCACAGGCCGATGCGGACTGGGTGAGCTGGCGCTACCAGGTGCGCAACTACCTCGACGATCCGTCGAATGCCGATATCAATGTGATGATGTGGTCCTGGTGCAATATCGCCGGCCACTCGGTCCCCGACTACCTGAGTTCCATGCAGACCCTGATCGACGAATACGGTCCCGGCGGCAGCAAGATCGGCAGCGGCGTCGGTTATACCCGCACCACGCCGGTGACCTTCATCTTCATGACCGGCCACGCGAACGAAGGGAGCAATGTAGGCGACGGCAACCCCCGTGAGCAGGCGGCCCTGATCACCGACTACTGCAATACCCACGGCTATTACTGTATCGACTACTACTCCATCGATACCCACACCATGGACGGCACCTACTACGAAGACACGGGCGACGACGGCAACTCCGCCAGCTATGGAGGCAACTTCTACCAGGACTGGCAGACAAGCCACACCCTTGGCGTCGACTGGTACGAGAATCGCTACTCACCGGGCGGCACGGCCACCTACGGCGCCCACAACAGCCAGCACATAACCGCCAACCGCAAGGCCTTCGCCTTCTGGTGGGTACTGGCGCGGATCTCGGGTTACGAATGAGTTGAGGCTGAACGGAATATCGGTGGAACATGGCCCCACCCTACCCGATTACCGTAGGGTGGGGCCCTGCCCCACCATCTTCTTCGGTGAGCTCAGCCCCGGCGCCAGGTGGTACCCTGGGGACCGTCTTCAAGAATAATACCGGCGGCCTGCAGCTCATCGCGGATGCGGTCGGCTTCTGCCCAGTTTTTCTCTTTTTTTGCCTGGGCTCGATGTGCAATTAACTCTTCAATATTTTCTGCTGAGTAAATAACGGTTCCCTCCCCCGAAATCGAGGATGCCGATGCGACAAGCTCACCGCTTCCAGAGATCGTATTCCCACCCTTCAAAAAAGCCTCCGGGTCGTCCTGCAGAATCCCCAGGATGCCGCCCAGCTCCCGCAGCACCCCCCCCAATGCGGCTGCCGCTTCGCCATCGGTCTCCTTCACCTTGTTGATCTCCCGTGTCAGGTCGAACAGCACCGCCAGGGCTTCCGGGGTGTTGAAATCGTCATCCATCGCCTCGCGAAAGCGCGCCTCAAAGACCTCGCCACCTGCGCGCCCGGCTTCGGGCAAACCGCGCAGGGCGGTGTAGAAGCGGGTCAGCGCGGCGCGTGCGTTGTCGAGATGCTCGGTGTCGTAATTGAGCGGCGAACGGTACTGGCTGGTGAGGATGAAGTAGCGCACCTCCTCGGCCCGGTAGTGCTTCAGGATCTCACGCACGGTGAAGAAGTTGCCCAGGGACTTGGACATCTTCTCGTCGTTGATGCGCACGAAGCCGTTGTGCATCCAGTATTTGACGAAGGGGTGGCCGGTGGCGCCCTCCGACTGGGCGATCTCGTTCTCGTGATGGGGGAAGGTCAGGTCTGCGCCCCCGCCATGGATATCGAAGGTGTCGCCCAGCGCCCTGGTCGACATGGCGGAGCACTCGATGTGCCAGCCGGGCCGGCCGCGGCCCCAGGGGGAGTCCCAGGCGGGCTCATCCGGCTTGGCCGCCTTCCAGAGCGCGAAGTCGAGTGGGTCGCGTTTGATCTCGCCCACTTCCACACGAGCCCCCGACTGCAGGTCCTCGATCGACTTGCCGGAGAGCTTGCCGTAGTCGGGGAAACTGCGCACGTCGTAGTAGACGTCGCCATTGCCCGCGGCGTAGGCGTGTCCCCGTTCGATCAATTTGGCGATCATGGCGAGGATCTCCTCCATGTGCTCGGTTGCCTTGGGCTCGCTGTCGGGTCGCAGCACGCCCAGGGCGTCCGCATCCTCGTGCATGGCCTGGATGAACTGCTCGGTCAACTGGATGAAAGGGATGCCCCGTTCATTGGCGCGGTTGATGATCTTGTCGTCGATATCGGTGATGTTTCGGATATAGGTGACCTCATAGCCACTGGCCTTGAGGTAGCGATAGGCCACATCGAATACCACCATCACCCGGGCATGACCCAGGTGGCAGAGATCGTAGACCGTCATACCGCAGACATACATGCGTACTTGCCCTGCTTCCAGGGGTTGAAAGATCTCTTTCTGGCGGGTCAGGTCGTTGTAGAGCTTGAGCATCGTCGGTCCAGTACGGTGTGAAGATAAATCACGGCATCTTAGCGAAATCGCCAGGGCGCCACAAAGCAATCCCTGGATGGAACAGATGGAGCTTGGGAGATTATCTTAGTTGCATAGGAGATACGGGCAGGTTTGGGAGGAGCGTAGCGATATCAACCCACTGCCCTGAACTGGCGCCTCATTGGTGCGGCGAGCCGCACCGTATCCGGCTGACTTCGCCCCACCGACTCAACTGCAAACCTTATTTCCAGTAAGTGATTTCCAGAGGAAATCTACCTTACAGATAACGGTGTTTTTCTTTCCCTGTGAGTTTCGATAACAGACTGTTTTGTATAAATAAAAAAATTCCGGCACAAAATTTGCGGTTTCTAATGGATTTTGTCCACAACACTTGGACCCGGCAGCGGCCTTTTGATACCCGGAGATTGACAGATGGCAGAGAAAGAATTCGATTTTACGGCAGTGGAGAAACGTCTGGGGGTCTCCCGCAGGACCTTCCTCAAGTTCTGTAGCGGCGTGGCAGCGTCACTCGGACTGCCGTCGGGCGCCGCCATGGCGATGGCCGAGGCGGTGGCCGATCCCAAACGTCGGCCACCGGTGATCTGGCTCCACGGTCAGGAGTGCACCGGGCCCAGCGAATCCCTGCTGCGCTCCGAACAGCCTTCACTGGAGCACCTGATCCTCGACCTGATCTCCCTCGACTACCATCAGACCCTCGACACCGGCGCCGGTCACCAGGTGGAAGATATCAAGCGCAAGGTAATGCAGGAGAACCAAGGTAAATACCTGCTGGTGGTGGAAGGCGCCATTCCCCTGGCCAACGATGGCATCTTCTGCAAGATCGGCGGCGAGACCATGGTCGACATCACCAACGAAGCCGCGGAGCATGCGGCCGCCATCGTCGCCTTCGGTTCCTGCGCCAGCTGGGGCGGTGTGCAGTCGGCGGCCCCCAACCCGACCGGTGCGGTGGGCGCGCCGCAACTGTTGAAGGGCAAGACGGTGGTCACCATCCCCGGCTGTCCGCCCAACCCGGCCAACTTCATCGGTACCGTGCTCTACTTCGTCACCTACGGCAAGCTGCCGCCGATCGACGAGAAGGGCCGTCCGAAGTGGGCCTACGGCCGCCTGATCCATGAGAACTGCTACCGCCGCCCCCACTTCGACGCCGGCCGCTTCGCCCTCGAGTTCGGCGACGAGGGCCACCGCAAGGGCTACTGCCTCTACAAACTCGGCTGCAAGGGTCCCGAGACCTATAACAACTGCCCGAGCCTGGAGTACAACAACGTCGGCGGCGGTGTCTGGCCCGTGGGCGTCGGACATCCCTGCTTCGGTTGTTCGGAAGGCGGCGTCGGCTTCAACAAGCCCCTGTTCAGCCTGGCTGACGTGAAAACCCATACCCCACCCAACATGTTCCCGTCGATCACTGATCGCGAAGGCAACATCGCCATCTCCCCCGGCGCGGCGGCCATCGCCGGCGCCGCGGTCGGTCTGGCGGTCGGCGCCACCGCCATGGCGTCGAAGAAACTCGACGGCAAAGAGAAAGACGCGGAATAAGGGGGCAACATGAAACGCAGAGATTTTCTTAAAGCCTCCCTCGGTGGTGGCGCGGCCCTGTTGGGCGCCGGCGCTGCCGGGGCGCGGGGCAACCTGGAGCCGACGGAAGATGCCGTCGGCATGCTCTACGATTCGACCCTCTGCATCGGCTGCAAGGCCTGCGTCAGCAAATGCAAAGAGGTCAACGAGATGCCGCCGACCCCCCTGGGTGACGAAACCCAGTGGGATTCGGCCCACGATCTCTCGCCCCAGACCCTGAACGTAATCAAGGTCTACAGCGAGGGCAAAGGCGATGTGAAGGACCAGGTGAAGGATGGCTACGCCTTCGAGAAGCGCAGCTGCATGCACTGTGTCGATCCGGGCTGTGTCTCGGTCTGTCCGGTGACCGCCATGCGGCGCAACCCGAAGACCGGCATCGTCACCCACCACCCGGACGCCTGTATCGGCTGCCGCACCTGCATGGTGGGCTGTCCCTACAACGTACCCCAATTCGACTACGACAACCCCTTCGGCCAGATCCATAAGTGCCAGATGTGCAACCAGGCCGGGGTGGAGCGCATCGACAACGGCGGTATGACCGGCTGCGCCGAAGTCTGCCCCACCGGCGCCACCCTGTTCGGTTCCCGCACGGCATTACTGGAAGAGGCGAAACGCCGCATGGCGCTGAAGCCCGGCGAAACCTATAACTACCCCCGCGGCGACGTGCGCAACCCCAACAGCCATCACGAGAAGGCGGTACCCGAGTACGAGCAGCACATCTGGGGCGAAAAGGAGGCCGGTGGCACCAATGTCATGCACATCTCCTCCATCCCCTTCGACAAGCTGGGTATGCCGCCGCTGCAGGAGCGCTCCTACGCCTCCATCTCGGAGTCGGTGCAGCATACCCTCTACAGCTACATGGCCCTGCCGGCGGTGGCGCTGGCCGGGCTGACCTATGTGGTGCGTCGCAACACCGATGACGACGAAGGAGACGACTCATGAGCGCCTACCAACCTCTCAAGCGACCGGTCGTCACCCTGCCCTTCCTCGTACTCGGCGTGGTGGCCCTGATCGGCACCTACTACCTGGCCCAGCGTTTCATACACGGCATGGGAATCGTCACCAACCTCAACGGCGGCTACGCCTGGGGTGTCTGGGTGGTCTACGACGTGGTGGTCGGTACCGCCCTGGCCTGCGGCGGCTATGCCCTGGCAATCACCGTCTACATCATGAACAAGGGCAAGTATCATCCACTGATGCGCCCGGCCCTGCTGGCCAGCCTGCTCGGCTACGGCCTGGGCGGTATCGGCGCCATGATCGATATGGGCCGTTGGTGGCAGTTCTACAACATCTTCACGCCCTGGCACATGAACTTCAATTCGGTAATGCTGGAGGTCGGTCTCTGTGTCGCCACCTACATCCTGGTGCTCTGCATCGAGTTCGCCCCCACCCTGCTGGAGAAGATAGGCGCCCAAGGGCTGATCAAGGCGCTGAACAAGGTGCTGTTCATTTTCATCGCCCTGGGTGTGCTGCTGCCGACCATGCACCAGTCCTCTCTCGGCTCCATGCTGATTGCCATGGGTTGGAAGGTACATCCCCTCTGGCAGTCGCTGCAGCTGCAGCCACTGCTGGCGATTCTCACCGCCCTGACCATGGGCTTCGCGGTGGTGGTGTTCGAGGCCTCCTTCAGCACGGTCGGCTTTCGCCGCCCCTCGGAGACGCCACTGCTGGCCGGCCTGGGCAAGGGCATCGTCGGCCTGATCGCCGCCTACCTGGCGGTCCGCTTCGGTGAGATCCTGTTCAACGGCAAGCTGGGACTGATCTTCGCCGGCGATCTGGGCAGCCTGATGTTCCTGCTGGAGACGGCCCTGTTCGTTTTTCCGCTGGTGGTATTGAGCTCGGCCAAATACAGGGGCCACGGACCATTGCTGCTGTGGGCCTCGGTTTCGATGCTTTTCGCCGGCTCGCTCTACCGCTTCAACGCCTTTCTCATCACCTATAACCCGGGCCCGGGATACAGCTATTTCCCCTCCGTCCCGGAGTTGATGGTAACCGCCGGCATGGTGGCCCTGGAGATCATGGCCTACCTGTTCGTGGTAAAGAAATTCCCCGTGCTACACGACGCAAAACATGCGTGACCTTTGAGGAGATTTTCAAGTGACGACAAGAATTACTGTTGACCCGATAACCCGTATCGAAGGCCACCTGCGTATCGATGTGGAGGTGGATGACGGCAAGGTGAGCAAGGCCTGGTCATCCGGTCAGATGTGGCGCGGCATCGAAAAGATCCTGATCGGCCGCGACCCGCGCGAGGCCTGGACCTACACCCAGCGCTTCTGCGGCGTCTGCACCACGGTACACGCCATCACCTCGGTGCGGGCGGTGGAGAACGCGCTGGGCCTGGAGGTGCCGGTTAACGCCCAGCTGATCCGCAACATCATCCAGACCGCCCATGCGATCCAGGACCACATCGTTCATTTCTATCACCTGTCCGCCGTCGACTGGGTGGATGTGGTCTCCGCCCTGAGCGCCGATCCGGTGGCCACCGCCAAGCTGGCCGAGAGCCTGTCGGACTGGCCACTCAACGGCCCCCACGAGATGAAGGCGGTGCAGGAGCGGCTGAAGACCTTTGTCGGCAGCGGCCAGCTCGGCCCCTTCGCCAGCGGCTACTGGGGCCATCCGGCAATGAAGCTGCCGCCGGAGGTCAACCTGTTGGCGGTGGCCCACTACCTGCAGGCGCTGGACGTGCAGAACTACGCCAACAAGATCGTCGCCATCCTCGGCGGCAAGAGCCCGCATATCCAAAATGTGGCGGTAGGCGGAGTCAGCAACTCCATCGGTCACGACGCCCCCTCAGTGCTCAATATCGAGCGCCTGATGCTGATCAAGGGCTTCATCGACAAGCTGGAGCCCTTCGTCAAATCGACCTACCTGGTCGACGTGCCGGCGGTGGGCGCCTTCTACCTCGACTGGGCCGGTATCGGCGGCGGCGTCACCAACTACCTGACCGTGCCCGACTGTCCGCAGGACCCCAAGGGTACCCTCTTCGACCTGCCCGGCGGCTATATCGAGAACGGCGACATCAACAGCCTGAAGCCGATCACCACCTTCGGCGACGCCTACTTCCGCGATGGCGTGGCGGAGAGTTCCAGGCACTCCTGGTACAAGGGTGGCGACGCCCTCCACCCCTGGGTCGGCGAGACCGAGCCGGAGTACACCGACTTCCAGGACGAGGGCAAATACTCCTGGGTCAAGGCCCCCACCTTCTACGGCAAGCGCGCCGAGGTCGGCCCCCTGGCCGACGTGCTGGTGGGCGTGGCCAGCGGCCACGCCGGCTACACCAAGTACCTCAACCAGGCCATGGACACCCTCAAGTCCGTCTCCGGCAACCCGGATATCCCGCTGGCCGCGGTCAACTCCACCATCGGCCGCCATGCCGCCCGCGCGGTGCGCTGCGCGGTGATGATGGATACGGTGAAGGAGCAGTGGCAGAAGCTGGTCGACAACATCGGCACCGGCGACCTGGACACATTCAACGCACCGGTCTTCCCCAAGGGCGAAATCAAGGGTGTTGGTTTCCACCAGGCGCCGCGCGGCACCCTCTCCCATTGGGTGGTGATCGAGGACGGCAAGATCAAGAACTACCAGGCGGTGGTGCCCAGTACCTGGAACGCGGGTCCCCGCGACGCCGACGGCCAGATCGGCCCCTACGAATCCTCGCTGATGGACAACCCGGTGGCCGATCCCGAGAAGCCGCTGGAGGTGCTGCGCACCGTCCACTCCTTCGATCCCTGCATCGCCTGCGCCATCCACATGGTCGACACCGAGCAGCAGGAGATCGTCAAGGTCAAGGCGCTCTGAGCACGGGAGTAGTAAATGGTTGAGTCTGACAACGGCAGGATCCTGGTCATCGGTATGGGCAACGTACTGATGCAGGACGAAGGCATCGGCGTACGCGCCGTCGAGGAGTTGGAGCAGCGCTACCATATCCCCGATGGCGTGGAGGTGATCGACGGCGGCACCACCGGCATGGAGCTGTTCGAGCCGATGCGCGGCGCCAAAAGCCTGATCATCGCCGACGCGGTCAACACGGCTGCCCCCCACGGCACCCTGGTGCGCATCGCCAACGAGCAGATACCCGCCTTCTTCCAGACCAAGCTCTCCAACCACCAGCTCGGCGTCTCCGACCTGCTGGCCCTGCTCGCCCTCAAGGGCGAGACGCCGCAGCAGGTCACCATCGTCGGCATGGTGCCCCACTCGCTGGAGAATCGCCTCGGCCTCACCCCCGAAGCGGAGGCGGGCCTGGAGGGCATGGTGCGCATGCTGGTGGAGGAGCTGGCTTCACTCGGCGTTGAAGTGCAACCCAGGAGCGAGAAGCGTAGCGGACACTGGAAACGCGAGGCCGAGTACGAGATGGCTGCCGGTTTAAGCTGATTCACCCGCGAACGAACACAAAAATATGTCCGAGATGAACAGGATTAAACACAACTTTTCCGAATCAATCTCTACAAGCTTAGAGTGCGGCTTGCCGCACCCTACACAAAACAGCCATTTGCGTTTATTCGCGGACTGAAACCTTTTATGAGGCATTGAGCATGTGCGTAGGCATCCCGGCCCAGGTGATCGAAGCAGGCGATTTCGTTGCCCGCTGCCGCACCCGCAACGGCGAGGAGCAGATCAATATGATGTTGACCGGCCCTCAGCCGGCAGGTACCTGGGTGCTGACCTTTCTCGGCTCCGCCCGCGAGGTGATCAGTGAAGAGGATGCCTGTCACATCGACATGGCCCTGGACGGCCTCAGCGCCATCATGACCGACGACGCCGATATCGACGTCGACCACTACTTCCCCGGCCTCGGGCAGTCCTGAGCCGTCTCGCGGCTATGAGGCGGGATCTAATTAGCGTCAATGTTCTTCGCAATTGTTTTTGAGTCCGCAAATTAATTTCGCGCCTGCAAGAGACGAATTGACCAACTGACACAACGGGAGTCGACATGACTGACCTGGAAACACTGACCCAGCGGATCGAAGCCGTATTCAAGCGCATCGAAAACGAACAGATGCAGGGTATCCCTCTGCTCAATCCCGCCCTGCAGGTGCAGACGATCGGTTTTCAATCCTTCGAGGGCCGCACCGTTGGCGTCGTTATCACACCCTGGCTGATGAACCTGGTGCTGTTGCCCGCTGAGGGTGAGATATGGAGCGACCTGAAACTGGGGGACAAAACACGCCACCGATTCCCCGCCAACGAGTTCCATTTCATGGTCAACGAGATCGACGGCATCGGCATCTGCCAGACCCACTCCCTCTACTCGCCGATGAACGAGTTCATGGACCAGGACCATGCCGTGGCCGCCGCTGAAAGCTTTATGCAAACGCTGATGGTGGAGGTGGAGAATCCGGAGACCGACCCGCATGACGAGGAGCTGCTGGGGCGCATCCTGCGCGGCGAGGAGACACCGGAAGAGGAGCTGGACGGCTTTGCCCTGGCCGAAGCCACGAACACCAGCAACAGCGGAAGTCCCGGCGAGACAGAGCCTCAAGGCCTCACACGACGTGAGTTATTGCGGGGACGCAAAGCGATTTGACCTTTGTATGTCTCGGGGCGGTGCCGTGGCCGCTGGTTACGGCATATGCCGTAAACCGGACATCAGGCAAGCCGGTTGGAGGGCACGCGCGAATAGCTATTTAGGGCGGCAATCCGACACGCATTACCGGATCGCCAACCCGTTTACACCTTGAACTGATTGACCATGCGGTCGAGCTCGGCCGAAATCCTGGCCACGCCTTCACTCTCTTGCATGGTGCGGTGGGTACCTGCCGCTGTCTTGTGGGAAACCTCACTAATGGCGATGATATTCTTGTTGATCTCACTCACTACCGAGGTCTGCTCAGAGGCCGCCGTCGCGATCACCGAGTTCATTTCGCTGATCGATTCCACCGCATTGGCGATCTCCACCAAGGCCTCGCCGGCGCGGCTCGATTCGTTGACGCTCTGAGCCGCCTCTTCCTTACTGCTATCCATCACCTGCACGGCCTCATTGGAGGCACTCACCAACTGCTCGATGATGTCCTTGATCTGCTGGGTCGCATCCTGGGTACGTTGCGCCAGATTGCGCACCTCATCCGCCACCACGGCGAAACCACGCCCCTGCTCACCGGCACGAGCCGCTTCGATAGCAGCGTTGAGAGCCAGCAAATTGGTCTGCTCGGCGATCGCCGTGATGGTCTCGGACACCTGACCGATACTCTGGGTTCCCTCGGCCAGCTGGCGCACTACCACTGTCGCATCGTCAACCCGTGTCGCAAGCCGGGAGATGGAGTTGGCAACCGCGGCCACAACGCCGCTGCCAGCTTCGGCATTCGAGCGTGCCTGCATTGCGGCCTGTTCGGCGTTGGAGGCATTCCTCGACACCTCTTCCGCCGCCACGGAGAGTTCGCCAATCGCAACAGTCAATTGACTGGACTCACGCTCCTGCTCGGCCACGCCATCCTGTGTCTCCTTGGTTACCTGAGCGAGCTGCTCTGCCGAATTGGCCAAGCCGTCCATCGTCTTCGCCAAGTTCTTTATTGTCGGCTGGAATTTTTCGAGCATCTGATTGACCGCCGTACCTACCTCACGAAACTCATCGTTGGCGCCGAGCGTCACGCGCGGTCTCAGATCGGAATCGTTGCCGATGATCTGCATGGTCGCCTTCAATCCGGACAACGGCTTGACCACCACCTTGCGCATAATGAAGTTGATGATGAAGAGCCCCAGCAACAGCACCACAAAATTGATCACGCCACTGACCAGCAACTCATTGTGGATCTCGCGGTCACGCTCTGCCATGGAAAAAGACAGGCGGCCTGCGCCCAGAATGGTGCCTTCGGGCAGGGCATGACAGGTAAGACAGTTAGTGCCGTTACGGTCGGAGACTGCGGCAAAAGGTTCGATAATAGTCACCAACCGCTTGCCATCGATCGTCTCCACCTTGACAATCTGCTCGCCGTTGAGGGCGCGCCGGTCCAGATCGTCCAGCGGTTTCTCGTGATCGAAACCGGCACCGAACATTTTGTTCACTGCCTCGCCACGCAACATGCGCACCTCGACCACGCCATCGCGTTTCTCGATCTTCTGCTTCAACATCTCTCGGTTGCCCATGGTGCCGGTAAACATCATGGCGTTCATGCTGTCGAGATAACCATGCAGAACATCGAATATCTGATTTTCGGTAAGCCGCAACAGACGGTCTTTCTGCTGTTCAGCGGAGTAAATAGTCACTACTGCCATGATCAGCACAAATATCAGCGCCATGGGGGTGAGAATTTTCCACTGAACCGAAATGTACTTCTTCATGTCTACAATTCTGCCAAGGGTTCAATTCTTTCGGGGGACAATCATTTTATCGGCATCTCGCCACGACACTTGAGAACTAATGTCTATCCCAATGGCTTACCTAAAGAATCCCCCCCAACTCCCGATAACCTTGATGAGCGTGAGGCTGTAGCGATCCACTGATTCGTTAACAACCCACGAATTTCATCAACTTTATGAGCCCTCGTCGAGCTGACTGAGAGGGTGCTTCAGTGGAGTCAAAATGATGGAGAAGCTACTCGTTCTTGCCATGTTGCTGCTCGCATTGATCAGTGGCTCGGTCCAGGCCAACCAGATGCTGGCCATGCAGTCGGGCTGTCTCGGCTGCCATAAGGCCGACGCCAAACTGGTCGGCCCCGCCTTCAAGGATATCGCCGCCAAATACGCAGCGGATCCAACCGAAATCGATCGCCTGACGAAAAAGGTGGTGTCCGGCAGCGTTGCCGGCGAACCCTTGATCTGGGGCACTATCGCCATGCCGCCGAACCAGGCGCCCGAGGAAAAGATCAAGAAGGTCATCGAGTGGATCATGACCCTGAAGTGATTAAGGTTAGTAAAAAAACCACGACCGGCAATCCAGCTGCCGGCAAAAAATACTGTATGATTTGATGCCGTCACGGCATAGGGGTCATGGCATCCAGGGCCTGTTAACACGAATTCGAAGCCACTGCCGAAAGGATTTATTGATCCAGCAAGACAGAAGGGACGCTATGTTGCCGGTCTACATATGCGACTATTAACCCGACCAAACCACGCTCCCTCGTGCTTTGTTGGGGCTTTTATTCGGACACGACAGTGGATATTGAATAAGTTTTGGCTGACACACGTTACGTCGTACGGTTTTCTCACACCGTGCCATGCGGTATAAGCTATAGGGAAACGATGGCCCATAGGCCAGTGAAAAATGAAAAAATCCAGAAAGGAGCAGATTCATGTCCATTAAGAGAACCGCACCCCTTGCCTCGGCAATCTCAGCGATACTGTTGGCCGGTTGTAGCGCCGGGCCAGCTGCGGTCAGCTTCAAAACCGACGTCAAACCGCTGATCGATAAATATTGCTCCGAATGCCACCTCAAGGACGGTGCCGGCACCGTTGCCAGTGGTTTTATCACCGATACCTACGAGAGCCTTATGAAGGGCACCAAGTTCGGACCGGTGGTAGTAGCGGGCGATCCGCTGTCAAGCTCCCTTTTTCGCCTGGTGGCGGGCAAGGTCGACCCCTCGATCCGCATGCCGCATGGTAAAGAGGCCCTCTCTCAGGAAGAGATTCTGAAGATCGAACAGTGGATCGAGCAGGGGGCGAAAAACAACTAGGGAACCTCTGATTCATTCTGGATCGAGGGTGTGGCGAGATGAAATGGCCCGGATCAAGGTGAAAAGCGCACGTAATAGCTGGCTATGGCGAAGTTTTTCAACGCAGAGCCGGGGCATTTCAGCCGCCACACGATGATTCATGAATTGAGCAGAGGTTCCCTAGCACCACACCAGGGCCAAGTTCTGACATCAAACCGGTCATTCCCCACGGAATGGCCGGGCGGCTTTCAGAATCTACAATAACCCATTGATTTTCAGTTCTCTCCTCACGCAGGACGGCCGCTTCACCTCTTTTTATGGTCCTCCCTAACCGCTATGATGTGGCCTCTTACGCAGCCACCACGGAAATTGGAAAGCCAATGAAAACAGACCTAAAAAAATTACTCATCAGCCTACTGCTGGCCTGTCTCTGCATCGGCAACGTCTGGGCGGAGACTGTCCAGGTCGAGATGAAGACCTCCCTCGGCAGCCTGACCCTGTCGCTGGATCGCGACAAAGCGCCGCAAACCGTCGACAACTTCGTGCAGTACGCGCGAGACGGCTTTTACGACGGCACCATCTTTCACCGTGTGATCAAGGATTTCATGATTCAGGGTGGCGGCTTTTCCTCCGACATGGCGAAAAAAGAGACTCGCCCGCCGATCAAAAACGAAGCCAAGAACGGACTCAAGAACAAACGCGGCAGCATCGCCATGGCACGCACCTCCGACCCGCACTCCGCCACCGCCCAGTTTTTCATCAATCACAAGGATAACGACTTTCTCGACTATCCCAGCCGCGACGGTTGGGGCTATGCCGTGTTTGGCGAAGTCACCGCTGGCATGTCGGTGGTCGATACCATTGCCTCCCAAGCCACGGGCATCCGTCAGGGCATGCGCGACGTACCGCTGCAGACCGTCCTGATCGAATCGGTGCGCGTCATCGAGTAGTCTCGATAGAGTCGCTCAGGTTTTTCATATCTCTAAAGCAATCAGGAAACTTCATGATCAAATTAACCACCAATCTGGGCCCCATCGTCATCGAACTGGACGAAGCCAACGCCCCCAAGACCTGTGAGAATTTCAAGCAATATGTCAAAGACGGCTTTTTTGACGGTACCATCTTCCACCGGGTGATCGACAACTTCATGATTCAGGGTGGCGGTTTCATGCCCGGGATGATCCAGAAAGAGACCCGCGAGCCGATCGAGAACGAGGCCAAGAACGGCCTCTCCAACGAGATCGGCACCATCGCCATGGCGCGCACCATGGAACCCCACTCCGCCACCGCCCAGTTTTTCATCAATGTGGCCAACAACAAGTTCCTCGACCACCCGGGCCAGGACGGTTGGGGTTACTGTGTCTTCGGCAAGGTGAACAGCGGCATGGAGGTGGTCAACCAGATCAAGGGTGCCGACACTACCACCCGCGCCGGTCACCAGGATGTGCCGACTGAGGACATCATCATCGAGAAGGCTGAGATCAGCGAAGACTAGCCCGGATGTTTCACCCGGGAACGTGATGATCGTGCCGGTAGCGTCGTTCAGATGCGGATTTGTGATTGAGTCCATCCTTTGGTCCGTAAACGGCACATCCATATGCCACTACTCAATAGCCCAAGCGATTGATGATTGAACAAATACCGCAGATGGGCTGCGAAACCGGTGCGAGGGCGCGCTCAGCATTAATCATTTACACTACGCGCTATGCAAATATCCAAGAAATATCTCATAAAATACATTGGCCAGTTCTACATCCAAGCGGCCGGGTGAAATAGCCGGGCTAATGCAACTCTTCATTTCGGATCTGCACCTCTCCGGCGATCAGCCGGAGACGCTGCGGATGTTTCTCCGGTTCCTTCGACAGCGGGCCGCCCAGGCGTCCCATCTCTACATCCTGGGTGATCTTTTTGATGTCTGGATCGGTGACGAAGACGATCGAGCGCCGATTCCGGAAGTGATCGCCGCCTTGCGTGCATTGACAGCCTCCGGTACCTGGCTGGGCGTGATGCACGGCAATCGCGACTTTCTACTGGGAGGGGTATTCTGCCGCGAGACCGGCGCTGAACTGCTTACCGACCCGATCCGCCTGGTTCTACAGGGGATTCCCACCCTACTGACGCACGGCGACCTGCTCTGCACCGACGACACGGCCTATCTGGCGTTTCGCCGGCAGGTCCGCGATCCCGCCTTCCAACAGCAGTTTCTCGCACTGCCGCTGAAAGCCCGGCGGGAAAAGGCACGTGAATACCGGGCCATGAGCGGCCAGGCCAACGAGCTCAAGTCGGAAGCGATCATGGATGTCAATCCACGGGCCGTGATGGAAATGCTCAAGCGGCACGACGCGGTGCGGTTGATACATGGCCATACTCACCGCCCTGGCGATCACCTCATCGAGCTGGATGGCCGGCAGGCTTCACGGCACGTCCTGGGCGACTGGCGTCCCGAGGGAGCCGAGATTCTATGCCTCGACGAGAATGGGCTGCATAGGGAACGCTATCTTAAGGTGTAAGTCCAACGGGGGGCTTGGGCGACAGGCAGCCAAAAAAATCAACTCAACTCACTGAATGAGCCGGTTTCAGAAATTGCTATGCGATCAAAATCCCGTACCCATCGGTATGCGGGAATAGTCGGTCGGCAGCCTGAAGTCGTCCTTCGAGACCCGGAACCCCTCGCGGAAATCGATCAGCACTTCCCGGTAGCCCTTTCCATTCCAGACGTTCAGCGGCAGCCCCTTGCGCAGCAGGCTGTCCGGCGCATAGACATGCACAGCCTGGTCACAGGCATCCTGGAACTCGGCCGGCATGGTCGACAGGGCAAGCGCCTGCTGTTGTGCCAGCACCTTCAGATACTCCCCATAGGCCGCCACCGCCTTCGGCATCAGGCCTGGCAGCACGAAGGCCTCACGACAGCGCTGCCCGTCCGAAGTTAGTACCCACTGCTGCGGTTTGACGCCTGATACCGAAGGCGCACTGACCGGCGCCACCGACTTCAGTTCGATTTCCGGCATCCGAGCTGAGAGGTCATCGGTCATTGGCGGCGGGTCGATGACCAGGATCGAATGCTCCTCGTGATTGACGCTGTAGATGATCTGCTGCTGCCGATCGTAGAGGATATAACCGCTATCCTGCCCCCCCCGATCGAGCCTGAGGAATGCAGGGTTTGCCAGCAATCGGTTGAAATAGGGTTCTTCCCCGGGGGACTGGACGCGATAGAGCATCAGCTCCGCCTGCTCCTCAGCCGCCACTGCCGGCAGCGTCGCCAGCAAGATTAACGTGGCGATCAGCCCCATGGTGTATCGACGCTTCAGTGTTGTGCGCATAGCGCCTCCAGTCGTGCCAGTTCTTCATCGCTGAATCCTGCCTGCCGACGCGCCTGTCGATGCAGGGGGCAGCGGATCTCGCCTGCGACGAAACGCTCCAGCAGTTCGAAATAGGTCGTCTCCGGCACCAGTCCGCGCTGGGCGCAGAGATAGTTGAACCAGCGGGTGCCGAACTGCACATGCCCTACCTCTTCAGCAAGAATCACCTGCAGGGCCGCCACGGTGTCCCGGTCCCCAATGCGCTCGAAGCGCTGCATGATGCCGGGGGTGACATCGAGCCCTCGCGCCTCCAGCATGCGTGGCACCAGGGCCATGCGCACCAGCGGGTCATGGGCGGTCTTCAGCGCCATCTCCCAGAGGCCGTTGTGGGCCGGAAAATCCCCGTAATCGACCCCACCCGCCAGCAATCGTTCCCGAATCAGGCGAAAGTGTCGGACCTCCTCCCGTGCCACCTGGATCCAGTCGCTGTAATAGCCGGCCGGCAGATCCGGAAACCGCTGCACCGCGTCCCAAGCCAGGTTGATGGCGTTGAATTCAATATGGGCGATGGCATGGATCAGGGCCAGTCGCCCCGTCTCGTTGCCGGGACGGCGTTGCGGCAGCCGGCTAGGATGGACCAGCTCAGGCCGTGGTGGTCGCCCCGCCTGACTGATCCCGTCCGCATCACTCCAGCCGCTCAGCTCAAGTTGGCCCGCCTCCCAGGCGGCCGCCGTCTGGTCGGTGAGTGTCAGTTTGCGATCCAGCTCGCACTCCAATAGGCAGTTTCGCGCGGCCTGGAAGAGAGTGGGACGCTGGCTGTCGGCGGCGGGACTCATGCGGTCTTCAATCCGATCATCAGATCCATCACATTGGTTCCGGTGGGGCCGGTGGTGAGCAGATCCCCACTCGCCTCCAACAAACGGCCCGCATCCGCTGCAGCCAGGGAACGTTCGGCATCGAAACCCTCCACACAGGCACGCTGCAGGGTCTGCCCGTCGACCAGGGCACCCGCATCCTCGGTGGGACCGTCTGTACCATCGGTACCCGCCGCCAACAGATAGCAGTCTGGGTTGTCGGCCAGCACCGTGGCGGCCGCCAGGGCCAGATGCTGGTTACGCCCACCCTGTCCCGGCTCCGGCGGTAGCTGGACGGTGGTCTCGCCACCCCAGATCGAGACCCCCGGCGGCCCCTCTCGCAGCTCAGTGGCCAGCCGCCGCCCCGTCTCGGCGGCCTCGCCGCCCGTAAACTCCTGATGCAGATAAACCGCGTAGCCAAGCTCCCTGGCCCGCTGGGCTGCCGCCTCCCGGGCCAGCCGGAGATTGGCCACAATCTGCAGTTTCGGCACCTTCGATGGGGGTACGCTGCGCAGCGCCAGGCCCGCAACCACCCGCTCGCTCAGCCACTCCGGCAGGGAGATGCCCGCCAACCGATCGGCCAGATCGGGCTCCGGCACCAACAGCCCGGAACCGATGGCGGCGGGGCGGTCCCCCGGCACGTCGGAGATGGCCAAGGCGTACACCTGCCGTCCGCCAAGGTGGGCGAGCAGTCCGCCCCCCTTGATGCGGGAGAGCCCCTTGCGCACAAGGTTCATCTGCACGATATCCAGCCCGCTGCCCAGCAGCCAGCGATTGGCACGGTCGAGAAAATCGAGATCGACCCCGGCCACCGGCGCCTCCACCAGGCTGGAGGCACCTCCGGAGATGAGAAACAGTAACGGCCGCTCATCCGCCTCGGCGAGAAAATCGAGCAGACGCTGACCCGCCTGTAAACTGCTGCTGTCGGGCACCGGATGGGCGGCCTCGATCGCCTCCCAGCCCCGCTGGCGGCAGCGCATGGGATCGAGATGACCGAATTTGGTGATAATCAGCGCCTGGCGGATTCGCTCTCCCAGCACCTGGGCCGCGCCATCCGCCATGGATTGGGCCGCCTTGCCCACCGCCACCAGACGCAACTCGCCCCCCGGGGGATGCTGTCGCAGCCAGCCGGCGACTGCCGCGGCACCCTCCACACGGGCCAATGCGGCCTGAAATATTTCGGCCAGTCGAGTTCGGTGTTGTGCGTTGATTCTTTCTTGTTTCATTTAGGCTGAGTTACACTGTCAGCGTTCTTATCTAACCCGATCCCGGACACAGCCGGCTCCGTGTCGCTCTCGGCGGGCAGCCGCTGAACGCGCTTTATCCCCGGGTTCCGATCTATACCGTCTATCGCGCCAGGAGCACAGCGTTGGGAAGCATACAGCTACGTCGCAATTTCAGCCGCAATATCCTCATCCGGATGATCCTTCTATCCGCCATCATTGCCGCCTTGATGGTATGGAAATTTGAATTCATCAACCAGGTCTATTTCCGCGACCAGCTTACCGGCACGGGCCTGATCATCAACGGTGCCATTGTCGGTCTGTTCGCCATCGGCATCCTACGCATGATCAGCATCTTTCTCCACTACGCTCAGGAGGAGAATTCCCTGATCCGCTTTCTGCGCAACCTGCGCGAGGGCGAGCAGGATCCACTGAACCAGATCAACAAGAGGGCGATCATCGCCAATCGTTTCCGCACCATGCAGGGGTTGTTCAAGGCCAACTGTCCGATCAACCACGGCTCGCTGGCCTCCACTCTGGTGGCCAACGAGAGTACCCGCAACAGCCTGCCCAAGTTCATTAACAACATCCTGATCCTAACCGGTGTCTTCGGCACCATTGTGTCCCTCTCCATCGCGCTGATCGGCGCATCGGACCTGCTGGCGACCTCGGTCAACGTGGGCGGCATGGGCATGGTGGTACACGGTATGTCCACTGCGCTCTCCACCACCATCACCGCCATCGTCTGCTTCATCTTCTTCGGCTATTTCAACCTCAAACTGGCCGATGTGCAGACCAATCTGATCAGTGCGGTGGAACAGGTCACGGTAAATGAGCTGCTGCCCCGCTTTCAGGTGCAGACCGACAGCGCCCTCTACGAATTCACCGGCCTGGTGCGTTCGCTGCAGGGACTGGTGAGCCAGATGAAGGTCTCTCAGGAGGGGATGGAAGCCGTAGAGCGGCAGGTGATGACCACCCTGCAGAGCTACCAGGAACAGAGCGAAGCAATGCATGAGGATATGGCCGAGATCAAACATATCCTGAAAGTCGGCTTCCGCCTGCACGAGGACGATTGATGGACGGCGGCTTCGTCGATCTTCGGCTCAATCAGCGCGACGGCCAGGGAGAGGACAGCTTCTGGCCCTCCTTCACCGATATCATGACTGTGATCGTGATGATCTTCATGCTCGCCATGGTCATCCTGTTGCTGCGCAACATGGAGCTGCTGAGCCAGTTGCGCGCCACCATGGAGGCGGAACAGCAGGCCGCCGAGCTGGCGCGCACCACCGGTGAGGAGAATGCCACCCTGGAAGAGAAGCTGATCGCCCGCGAGTACGAGCTCTCCATGCTGCGCATGCAGCTGATGCGGATGGAGGAGAACGCCGAGCAGCAGGAAGCGGCGATCGCCAGCCAACGCCACCAGATCAACGCCCTGGGTTCGGAGCGTGACCGGCTCAACACCCAGATCACCCGGCTGACCCGCGAAGGCGAACAGCTCAGCAGCCAGCTGACCCTGGCCAATCGCAATGTGGAGCGACTCAGCAGCGACCTGGATCTGGCCAAACAGCGGCAGGCACTGACGCAGGCCGACCTGGAGGCGCTGCGTCTCTCCTATCGCGACCAGGAGAGCGCCCTCGCCGCGGCACTGGCCAGCAGCGAGGCAACCTCCGAAGAACTGGCCAACCTGAAGACCGACTTCTCGGACCTGAAGATCAAGTATGACAAACTGCTTCGCCCAGCCCGCACCCCAAAGGGTAAAACGGTGGTGGAGGTACGCTATGCCAAGGTCAGCGGCAAATACCGCATCGATTACAAGAGCCCGGGTGACAGTGCTTTCCGACAGGTTTCGCGCAAGACCCTGGACCGGCAACTGACGCAGCTGAAAAAACAGGACAACAACCTCTACATCAAGGTCATCCTGCCGAAGGACAGCGGCCTCTCCTACAGCGAGGCTTGGTCGTTCACCAACCACCTGCATAAAAATTACGACTATTATTTTCAGGAGGAGGCGCAGAAAGAGCGCATCATCGAATAGCCGGTGATGCCCCGTAGCGGGGAATTAAACCGGCACCACCGAGTCGAATGAATTGGCTACGCTCTCGGTACTGGACTCGTATGAGGAACAGGTGGCAGACAGATGAAACACTCCATCGGAATGAATACGACCGGGCTGTTGCTGGCGCTGGCGCTGAGCGGCTGCGCCTCCACCGTCCCGGAGTTCATCCGCACCGCCCCCCAAGGCGATGTGCGGGTGGAAGAGGTGCAGCAGAAAGGTGCCCAATTCACCGGCAGCGAGGTGCGCTGGGGCGGCCATATCATCTCGGTGCGCAATGAGGCGCAAGAGACCCTCATCGAGGTCCTTTCGCGAACCCTGAGCAAAGAGGGGAAACCACAGGAAGAGAGTAAGAGCGGAGGCCGTTTCCTGGCCCGAATACCCGGCTTTCTCGAACCCGAGGAGTACCCCAAGGATCGACTGCTGACCGTAACGGGAAAGGTCAGGGAAGTCGTCGAACAACCGGTTGGCAGCTACCCCTATCCTTACCCTGTGGTGGATGTGAAGGCTTTTCACCTGTGGCCGGAAGAGAGGAGGACTTATCCGCCTCCCTATCATTACGACCCCTTCTATGACCCCTATTTCTACCCCTATCCCTACTGGCGTAGATACCCTTATTACTGGTAGTTCGCCATGAGATACCCGGCCCTCCCGCTCGCCACGCTGGCCCTGTTGATCCTGACCGGCTGTGCCGCCACGCCAAAGGTCACCGAAAATGCCGAACGCGGCATCACACCCACCCAGGCTGTAACGGACGACATGCCCGCTGACAGAAAACCATTACAGTGGGGCGGTGTTATCGTGGAGACGCGAAATCTCGCTGAGGTGACAGAGCTGCAGATCCTCGCCTACCCACTGGAATCCAATGGGCGACCCGATATCTCGTCATCCCCCAACGGGCGCTTCATTGCACAAAGAGCCGGATACCTGGAGAGCGTGGACTATAAAAAGGGACGCCAGGTGACTGTCACCGGCAGGCTGACGGAAAAGCGCGCCGGCCAGGTGGGCGAGGCGGCATATACCTTCCCTGTATTGCAGGCCGATGAGCTGGTCCTATGGCCGGAGCAGAGCGATCGAAAGGCCTCGCCACGGGTTAATTTCGGCCTTGGCGTCGGTTCCGGCGGCCGCTCCTGGGGCGGTGTCGGCATCGGTATCGGCTTCTGAGCCCGCACCTCAAGCCCAAGATCAGAAAGAAAACCCCTCACGGAATCCCGAATCGGTCATAGCACGTCTGACCAATCGGTGCCCCCTCTGACAGCGGCAGCCCCCGCTACTCGCGAATTACCAAGCCCGCTCGGCCGCCACCCTCCCCCCTTGCCCGAATATTTCACCCGGTCGCTCGAAAATTAAACCAACCAATTGATTTAATAAGACTTTCTAGGAATATTAGGAAAGTACAAAGTGTAACTGAGCAACGCTGAACGCGCCCTCGCACCGGTCTCGCCGCCCAGCTGCGGTATTTGCTCAATCGTCAATAGCTTAGGCTATTGACTCAATCGCAAATCCGCATCTGAACGACGATCCCGGCACGATCATCGCGTTCCCGGGCGAAACATTCGGGCTAGATATCAATCTATTAACTTTGCGTTATGGTTTTTCAGCATTTCCGGACTGACGCTTGCCATGTTTGTAAAGCAAGAGAATAAGACTCATGGCAAGCATGGCCCAGAGGACTATCCAGACGATCTCCGGCAGATAGGTCAATTCGGCCAGGTCACTGCCGTCACCCACGCTCTCGCCATCGAGAAGATAGAAGGGGGAACGCAGCGCCTCGAGTACCACATAGAGGCCGACGAACTCCACGAAGTGGTGGGTCCATTTGCGGCTTCCATAGCGGTATGCAAGCATGAACATGGCAACGATGGTCAAGAGAATCCAGGGCGTGATCCAGTCCCGCACCCACAGCAGACCGACCAGGGTTACGAAAAGGCTCAGGGAGAGGGCGATGGTCTTGGCGTGCCGGGCACTGACCGAGAGATAGATCAGAGAGCCCCATAGCGCACTGCCGGCATAACCGGAAAACAGAATCAGGGGAAGAAAACCTCCCAGGGCCAGGCATCTTCCCGAGGCGTCGAAGGCGATCCGGATCGAGTGGATCTTGCCGCCCGTGATGAGGGCGGCGAGACCGTGCGAAAACTCATGAAAGAAGGTCTGGAACCAGTCGAGGGGCAGGTGGACGACCGGAATGGCACTGACCAGCAAGGCCAGCAGGAGTTTGACGACGAACTGTGTCCTGACCCGCTTCAATCTGGAATCCGCAGTAGGAGAGGATGACTACTGCTTATCCTCACCGGAAGTGGACGCTTTCGTAAGGCGATGTTGGGTGGTCTTGCTCTTGACCATCGATTTCTCGAGCGAGTCGATCTGTTCGCCCAGTAGTTTGACCCTTTCCCAGATGTCGTGATCCATCTTCAGCTTGTGTTCCATCGCTGCCACCACGGGTAGCAGGGAATGGTTGATGGCGTTGCCCATGGCGTTCAGTACCTTGTCCATGCCGGGCACCGGTTTGTTGATCACTTCCACATTGAGTTGCAGATCCCGGATCAGTGTGATCAGTTGCCGCAGCTCCCGCTGCAGTGGATCGAAGGGTTGCTCGGAAAAGAGCTGGCTGATCGATTTTTCGATCGAGCCGAGACCGCCCGAGACATGGGCGATCTGATTGGCGATCTTGGTGACCGAGTCGGCATCCTCGCCTCCCATGCTCTGAATGCGGGCGAAATCGGTCTTGATCTTCTCCCAGCGGGCCAGCTGTTCCTCGTTCAGTGCGCCGCTGAGTTCACGGAGTTTCAGCAGGTTCTCTTCGGCACCGCTGGTCAGGGTCTGCGCCTCACCGAGATAGTGATCCTGCAACAGGGCGTTGAGTTCCTCCTGGTTCATGACGGCGCTGACCTTTTCCGCCAGCTTGTTCATATTGCGGTAACTGCCCTGCAGCTTGAAGGGCGGCTCTGTGCGGTACTTGTCGGCCTGTGCGGCGGATTCGATATATTGCCGGTTGACCCGCATCACGGTCTGCTGCACGGTAAACAGCTTGTCGAGCACACCGACGATTTCGTTTCTCTCCGCACTGCTGTAGGGATGGCTGAAGTCGGTGTCGGGAACAGCCTCTCCCTTGGCCAGGCGGATGAAGCGGTAGACATCCTCCATGTCACGGGTTGCGAGTTGGGAAAGCACCGGATTGGAGGTGAGGGCGTTTTCGATATAGCTGAGGGAGAAGGCCTCTTCGCGTCCGCTCAGCACATCGCCCAGGTTGTAGATATCGGCCCGGTTCGCCAGCATGTCCGGGATCTTGAAGACCTCTCCCGACTCCGTATAGGGGTTGCCCGCCATCACGATACAGAACTTCTTGCCGCGCAGATCGTGGGTTTTGGGCTCGCCCCGCCAGACCCCTTCGATGCGTCTTGTGCCATCGCTCAGCGAGATAAACTTCTGCAGAAACTCCGGGTGGGTGTGCTGAATGTCATCCAGATAGAGCATCACGTTGTTGGCCATTTCCAGACCCAGATTGAGTTTCTCCAGCTCCTGTCGCGCCGTGGCGTTGGGCGCCTGGGTGGGGTCGAGGGAGGTGACTTCGTGTCCCAGGGAGGGGCAGTTGATCTTCATGAAGATCAGACCCATGCGATTGGCGATGTACTCCATCAAAGTGGTTTTGCCGTAGCCGGGTGGCGATATCAGTAACAACAACCCCATCTGATCCGTGCGTTTGTCCTCGCCAACGGTGCCGAGCTGTTTCGCCAGGTTGTCACCGATGATCGGCAGGTAGACCTCGTTGATCAGCCGGTTGCGCACAAAGGAGGAGAGGGGGCGCGCCTTGAAGTCGGCTATGCGCAGCTTTTTGCGCGAGGCTTCGACGAGTTCGGCGCGGCGGGCCTTGAACTGCTCGTACTCGGGAACAACAGTCGTGGCGTGTCGGTGCAGCCGGCTGAGGAATTCGGGTAGCGCGAGGTGCAGGGACTGGTCCTGGATGCGTGCATGATCGCCCAACAGGCTGGAGACCCGCTGTTGGATAGTGACATGCTGAACCTGCAGCGGCAGTTCATTGTTGAGTATCAACAGGGCCACGGCTTCGTCGCGCACGAAGCCGTCTTCGGCCCGCTGCTGGAAGCGTAACAGCCCATCGATCCAGGAGGATGCCAGATCCCAGCCGCGGCCGATGTCGTCTGCCAGGCGGTTCATGGTCTCGCTGAAGGCGTTCTGATGACGAATGGTCTTCATCTGTTGCCGCAAGCCATCGGCGAGGTTGGCGGCATTCTGACTGACCTCGAACTGTAATTTCGGCTTGGCGAACTCGAGGCTGAGATACTCGGCACAGAGTTCGGCATCCTGTTCGTCAAAGGGGAGCCGGGTCTCTTCGATGAAAGCAAGTAGGGTAGCGGTCAGCTCCCGGCGCAATCCGAGAAAGGCGTCTGAGACGTTGAAGGTGCGTTCGAGCTGGGACAGACTCCGCGCCAGTTGGGACCAGGCCATTTTTTGGAACTGTGCGGAATCTTCGCGGTGTCGATGGCAATAGAGCAGTCCCAGGGCGCGGCTGCGTGGGCTGTAGCGCAGCAGACCGGCGCTCTGGTACATCTCCAGCAGGGTGGTGAGCAGTTTCGCCGCATCCGTGTCGTGAATGCCTCTTTCGTAACCTTCCTGGTAGCGGGGCGCCATGAATTTTCGAATCGTGGCGGACAACTGGCTCTCGTCGTGGCGCTGGTCCAGCAGCTGCTGCAGGCTGAGTTCCGATTCCCCGCGCTCCGCATGACGCAGCATGAGATAGGCGAGATATTCGCCGCGATAGACAGCGCTATTCTCGGACGGCAGTGATTGCTCCCAATAGGTCTGCAGACGCATCAGTTGTGCGTCCTGCAGGGGTTCGAAATAGTCGGTGCCGGTGAGATGAAGCGCCAATGCGTCGTCATGCGGCACGATGGTCAGATCGCTCTCCTGCATGCTGATACTGAAGCGGTGACGCCCCAGTTTGATGATATTGCCGCCTTCCTCGAACAGGTCCTGTTTGTCCCGTTGGGCGCGCACGGAGTGTTCCTTGGCGCTTTTCAGTCGACTGTCGATATCATCAGAGCGGACCGCGTCGCCCAGTTCGCGCAGACTGGCTGAGAGCGCCCTTACCTTGTTGACCATGGCATCGGAGGCGAAGTAGGTATTGATCTCGTCCTGGGTCTGCATGCCGCGCGTGCGTTTGTCGATCCCGTCCAGCAGGCGTGCGGCGGCATTGGAAAGGTTTTGAATACGCCGCTGGCGTTCATCCAACAGGGTCTGCTTGTGGGCTTCGAAGGTTTCGTAGACCTCTTCCCGCTTGGCGATGATGTCGTTGAGAAATTCGTCGTGGTCGCTGAACTTGCTCTCGAACTCTTCCAGCTGGACGAGCAGCTTGGAGAGCTGTTCGTCGCACTTTTCCGGGGTGGTGGCGATGCCCAGGGCGTTGATCACCGATTGTGAAAAGAGGGTGAACTGCGCCCCGAATTCCGCCACGGCTTCACTGCTGCCGACGGATTTCAAACGGTTGCGCAGTTGCGCCTTGGCCTGATTGAGCTGTGCATAGACGCTGGACATGGTGGCCAGGATGGCGGTCCGCACCGTGGCGTCATCGACGGGCAGGTTGTTGAGCATCTCCGAGAGCAGATCGAGCCCGTCGCCGATCTCGTCGAGTCGTTGCTGCAGGGGACGCAGATCGGTGACCGTCTCTCTCTTGTCGGCATCCGCCAGGGTCTCCTCGATCGCCTGCTGATAGCTTACGAAGGCGTCGTCCCGCTGGAGGAATGCAACGGTTCGGTCGGAGAGCTTTTGTTGCGACTTGACCAGTTCGCTGTCCATGCGGTCGAGCACACTGTGATCAATGTAGCGTTGCTCGCGCAGGGTGAGCAGGTGCCCCCGTTGCTGGCTTATGCCCTTGAGTCCGATTACGTGATCGTCGGGTTGCTGGTACTCCCGCCGGTTGATTTCCTTGAGCAGTTCGCGCTGGCTCTGTTCGGCCGCCGTCAGCGCCTCGTTCGCCCGATGCTGTATGGACTGAACTTTCTCGAACTCATCCAGCACCAGCTCGGCGGTTTCCCGGATCAGGTGGATGAGTTGGCCGATGGCCCCTGTTTCCGCCTTGTCGATCCAGTGGTAGCTGTCGAGGATGCTGCTGCAGAGTTTGATCAGGTCTTCGTACAGCAGCGCACTGGGCTGCTGTTCCCGGATGCGGCGGATGACGGAGTAGAACTCGGACACGGCTCGCACCAGTTCCGCGTTGCCGATCTTGCCGAGCAGGGTATTGCCGGAGGTGGTCGCGGGTATATGGTCGTCGCTGTAGAAGGGGGTGCGCCAGACCTGCATAGGGTGGTTGCGCGTGGGCTCCTCGGATTCGGTATGGAACAGCATGGCGATCCCGTCATCGAAGCGGGCGAAGCCATGGCCGAGCAGGGGGGATTGCAGATCCTTGCGGATCAGATTGTAGATATAGATGGCGACCCTGCCGGATATGGGCTCGTAGAATCGATAGAGGACGTCTTCGCCGTTCGGCGATTTGACGATGCGTTCGAACTGCATGCCCCTGACATCCTCGTCGAAGGACTTTGTTTCACCGTTCTCCAGGTAGTAGCCACCGGGAAAGATCAGTCCATGGTCTTCGGGCAGTTGAATGCAGGCCTCGCCAATGGCATCGACCCGGGTTACCGTCTTGCCCTTGGTGTCGAAGACGAAATGTCGCCACAGCGTCTCCCGGTAGGGCAGTACCTTTACCACGATCAGACTACCGAGACGGGCATAGTGCACACTGGCGTCGGCCAGGGACTGGTTGCTGTCTTCCACGGCTTCTTCATAGATGCCAAGACCGGCTTGCGTGTTGTTTTCGACCTTGAAGGTGAGACTACCGTTCAGGGTGTCGACGAAGACCTGGTCCAGGATGCTGATATGAGGGTGTCGCCCCTGAATGAAGTTGTCTCTGTCGCAGACACTCCATTCAAAATCGTAGCGGGGTGGTGCCGGGATGTCGCGTTCGCCGCGGTTGTCTATATAGCGGACAGCGCCTGCGTTATCGATCGTCCAGCGGAATACCTTGATGTCGGATGTCTTGTCGCCGATCTGGAAAGTGGCAAACAGATGCTGGTTGGCCACCAGCAGCTTGGACAGGCGGGCATCCTTGTAATAGGCGTAGAGTTCCTGGAAGTCACGCACGAAGTCGGGTGTGTCGAGAAAGGTGTCTTTGAGAGGGCGCGCTTCAATTTCGTATCCGTCTGCCGTGGTGATCAATCGATAGAGGCCGAAAACGTCGCTTACCTGGGTCTCTTTTTTCAGGCCGATAAAGACGTTGTAGCCGAACAGGAGGCTGTTATCGAGTAACGAGATGTCACGGGCGATGCAGTTGTTCTCGGTGTGAACGCGCACCCGTCCGATGATCTCCAGGGCGGAGGCGCCAAATTCCTCGAGGCGAGCCTGGTTGAGAGAAGCCGCTTTTTCGCCCAGTTGATCCGCCTGTTCCAGCAGACGTCGGCTTATGACTTCATAGGCGCCGCCTTCGGCGACGGCCCGTTCCAGGTCCTGATTCTCGATCGATGTGACAGCGTCAGACATGCCAACTCCTAGTGAAATCCTTTGGGCTATGCCGAGCGCTGGAGAGGGCGCCTGTGGGGCGGCCCTCTCCGGTTCGGCAATCAGTGACCTGTTATTTCTGTGTGACTGAGCCGATCAGATTGTTCAGCATCTCTTTCTGCTCGGAGGTGCCGTTGCGCATCAGTTGAGCGACAAAGGCGCTCACCGTCAGGTTCTGAATACTGTCGCTGTTGCCGCCCAGTCCGGCGGCGATCTCTTTGATGTCGTCAACCAGGTTGGCATCGCCTTCGAGATGTTTGCCGAGCAGCTTTTGCATGGTCTCGCCGCGAACGACACCGTCCATGGAGCGGCCGATGGCCAGCGCGTTGACGAATTTCTCGAAGTAGTCGCCATTGCCGCCGACGATATCGATCTTGGCCTCCGACAGTGCCGAGGCGAGCACCTCGGCCTGCTCCTTGGCGATGTCGGTGTTGGCCTCGATCCAGCGCATCGTCTCGGTGTGGCTGAGATCCAGCTTGAGACGGAACTCCTCGTGCTCGCGCGACTTCTCGCTCATGGCATCCATGGCGGCGAACTTCTCTTTCAGACCCTTGGCCTCGGCAAGGAAACGCAGCTCGATATTTTTGGCCTCTGCCTCGCCCTGTTTTTCCACCGCATCGGCATCGGCCTCTTTGACACGGACAGCGGCAAGGCCGACCTTCTCGTCGCCAATGGCCTGTGCCTCCAATTTCTCGCGCAATACCACTGCCTCCGCCAGGCCGTCTTTCTCTTTGGCCGCGGCGGTGACTTCCATCACCTCTGCCTTGGCCAGGCCGGGCGCCGCCTCGCGATAACGGGTCGCTTCCGCCTGTTTGATGGCGGCTTCCGCTTCGAGGGTGGAGGCATTCTTGCGGCCTTCCGCCAGGGTCACCTCTTCCTGTGCCTTCTGCACGGCTTTTTGCGCCGCGGCCTCTGCCGCCTTGACCTCGCGTACCAGATCCTCCTGCGCCTTGGCTTCGGCGGTGATGATGGCGGCCTCTTTCTCTCTTTCGGCCTTGGAGACGATTCTTACGCGCTCGATGTTTTCCTCTTCCACGGCGACCTGCTTTTCGACCGAGATGCGCTCGCTGGTGAGGTCGGCGATCTCTTTTTTCTGCTCCTCCAACTCCTTCTCCTTGGCTATGTCGGCCAGTGCCACCACGCGTCTGCGTTCGACCTGTTCCAGCTCCTTGGCCTTCTGTACGTTCTCCGCCTCTTTTACCGTGACACTCTGTCTTTGGTAGGCAGCCACTTCGATTTCTCGTTGCTTGTTCTCTTCCTGAATCGCCACGGCTTCCTCGGTTATGATGCGTGCCTGCTCGGCGCGCAGAAGCTCTTCCGACTGGATCTTCTTTGTCTCTGCCTCTTCGCGAGCCCGGATGGTTGCGACTTCGCGAGCCTGGCGGGCGATGGCGTCCTGTTCCTGTTTCTCAAGTTGCAGTACGGCCTCTCGTGTCTCGACGTCTTTCTTTTTGATCGCCTTCTCTTCGTCACGCTGAAACTCGTTGGTGCGGATATGCTGCGCGGCTGTCAGTTCGGTGATCTTGCGGATGCCCTCGGCATCCAGAATGTTGTTGGGATCGAGTGAATTCACCGGTGTCTGTTCGAGATAGTCGATGGCGGCGTCTTCCAGCACATAGCCATTGAGATCCTTACCGATGACCTTGATGATGTCGTCACGGAATGCGTCCCGCTCCTCGTAGAGCGATATGAAATCCATGCGCTTACCGACCGTTTTCAGGGCCTCGGAGAATTTCGCCGAGAAGAGTTCCTCGACCGCCGCTTGATCCGAGGCTCGGTCGACGCCGACGGCCTGGGCCACTTTGAGAACGTCTTCGGTGGTCTTGTTGACCCGTACGAAGAAGGTGACCTTGATATCCGCGCGGATATTATCGCGGCAGATGAGTCCGTCGGATCCGCGCCGATCGATCTCGATGGTTTTCAGGTCGATATCCATCATCTCTTTGAGATGGATCACGGGCAGTACCATGCTGCCGGTGAAGGTAACCTTCGGTTCCCGGCTCAGGGTACTGACGATCATCGCCTTGCCCTGGGGAACCTTCTTATAGAAGCTGGCGAACAGGGAGAAGGCGCCGAGCAGGATGATCGCTGTGGCAACGATTATGAGTATGATGGATTCCATATGCTGACTTCCTAAAAATGAAAATGGTTAACTGGTGAGTTGTTGAAATTTCTCTTCACTGATGACGTCGAAGGTATCCTTGGCCTGGTCATAGTCGGCAATACGCAGGCTGTCGCCCTTGCTGTGGACTTCTCCGTCCTGTGTGCGGATGTCGACCTGAATTGGTGGCCCAGTTGTTTCCACAATGCCGATGCCGAATTCGTTGTTCACGGATGAGGAGGTCACCACGCAGACGTGTCCGATGTAGTCCCTCTTTGATGGGGCGAAGTGTTTTACGAACAGGGGCTTCATGGGTTTGATGATCTGTGCCGTGACGGGTATGGCGATGGCAAGACTCGCCACCAGGACGGCGCTGCCCCCCAGATAGCGGATCAGGCTCGAACCAAGGGGGATGAGAATCCAGGCGCTGGAAAAATAGCAGAGCGTAAACCCGATCAGGGCGATGATGCTGATTACCAGCGTAAAGGGTACGCCGGTCAGGCCAAGTGTGTGCAACAGTCCGATAAAGCCCGGAATTTCGCCATCGAGATCGATGTCGGTATCAAACGCATCTTCACCGGTATCGCTCGGAAAGATGTCGATGTCGAACATGCCGAGGATGGCGAAGATCCAGAATATCAGCATGATACCCAACACAATGGTGAAGATATTGGTGGGATAGCTGCTGATTACATCGGTAAAAGCGTCCACTGACTGCTTGCTCCTATAACTTGCTTCCGTCTGTTGACAGAATGCTGTATGGGTCTGTCTGGCCTCACTCAAGATTCGTGGGATATGCGCCTTACAGCGCGTGGCGATCGGGAACCGCTACCGAAAGAAGCCCGCATATTCACACGAGATATTGTCGAGTCACCGCTAATTTTTCTTAATTGCAAAGTCCCTGATTTCCTCGATGATCCTTGCCTTGATGGCCAGCCTTTCATTCGCCTTCAGGCCATATTTTTCAGCCAGTTCCCGGTAGTCCTGCTCTTTCAAGGACATGGTGAGTCTGGGTCTGACACGCTTCGCGGTTACTCCCAGACCGAGAATCAGGCGGATCATATCAGATGGGGTAACCCCTTTTTTACAGGCCTGGACCTTGATTTTGTCGATGATCTCGTTTTCAACGTCGAAGGCGACCTGAGTGGCACGGATGGCCTTGTCGGACTCCGACCAGCGTTCAGGCTTGGACTTTTTTTTCTCACTCATGGATTGGCATCGAATGGCACAGGAAGCAGGTAGAGAACCTGCCCCCCGTAAGGCTCATCCGGTTCAGACTGACGAATCCTGCTGCTTGGCCTTGAGCCGGGCCAGTACCTGCTTCTGTCGGTCTTCACTATCGCCGACGCCGGCGGCTTTGAGTTTTGCCTTGAGCGTGTCACCGCTCAGTTCCGCATTCAGGCTTTCCGCTGCGCTCATACGATCAGTCTGATCCTGCTGGCGCTGCCTGATGCGTTCCAGGGATTCCTTGGCAGCGACCATTTTCGAACTGCCGCCATCCATGTGTTGGCTGATGGAATGGGTCGCTTTGTGCACATTCTCGGTCGTTTTGACCATGGCGATTTCACGCTCGTGCTCTCGAATCTTGGCGTGCGTCTGTTTGATCATCTCTTTGACGTTAGTGACATGCTCCGTGAAGCGGGCCTTGGCCTGCTTTTGCGTGTCCAGCTCCGCTTCCAGTTCGGCGATCTTGCCTGCCACCTCAGTAGCCAGTGATTCATCGCCCTTTTCCAGCAGTTCAAGCGCGTTTTTCTCATATCCGGCGACCTCTTTCTCAAGGCGTTCGATCTCGCGCCCGGCCTGCATCTCCTTGGCCATGACACCTGTCAGATCGCTTTCGGCCCGTTTGATGGCCGCTTTCGCATCCTCGATCTCCTGCTCATAGATGCGGATGCCCTGACTATCGAGAACAGCTTCTCCGATCTCGCGGCTTCCACCGCGAATGGCTGTGATCAGTTTCTTGAAGAATTCCATTGTGTGACTCCTGTGAAGATCGTCGGTTAGTTGAGGTATCCGCTCATGGCGTCGAGTGCGTCGAGTGCGTTATCACTGAGAACGGTCAATTCCTTGATGATGCTGCTGGCGGATGAGTCCTGGTCGAGGGCGCCGAATATCGTATACCAGTCGCCTATCTTGCCAAAGGAGGAGAGCGGCATGGGGATGTTCATGTCGAGCATGCTTTCCAGCATCTGTGATCGTGTTTCCGTGATCACCTCCTGTTCCCGCCACAAGTAGCATATGCATATCATCTGACTGTTGGATTGGGTGAGGTAGATTGGAAATTCCTCACGGTCTTTGAATGTCACCTGGACGACTTCGACTTCACCGGGTATCGGACTGAACTCGTAATCCAATCCATTCATGCTGCCTGCATCAGGCATTTGAAGTACCGATTCCAATTTTCTGAGTAAGCTGTTCATCGGGCGTGATCTCCATTCAAACTACGAACAAAAGATAGCGACAGGGACATAATATGTCAAGCGGTGTGTGAGATTGATTCAAGTGGGTCGACAGCTTCACGCCACTCATGCGGTGAATCCGACTATTGATCCGTTGCCTTGGTTCTCAGTTGCCGAACCGGCTGAAGGTCTGGAGGGGCTGGGCTTTTCAGGGGATGTTGCTAATAAAGCCGCGGATAATGGTTTGCCCAATGATCAGGTCTGAATTCAGTGGAATATTCGGATTGGGAACCAACGGGAACTGTCGCGCGAGTGACTATCTTCGTGCTCATGGATCGGGTAGCCAACCCCAGGGAGAGGAGTCCCTGGGGTTTTTGGGGATCAGGTAACTGAAGGCGCCATGGCGTCGCGAATCCCCGCATGCGCCACAATGCTGTCGTCATCGCGCAGGCAGTGTTCGATGATGTTTTCACCGCATAAAGCTCTGGGGGAGATGCCGGCCTCCTTCAGTGCTTCGTAGCTGTCGAAGAAGCGCTTCCAGGTGATCTTGCGGACCTTGTATTTGGCGCGGATCTCGGGATTGTTGGTGGCCAGGAAGAGACGGTCGATCTGCTTCCATTCCTGGTAGCGCTCCGGATTCTCCATGCCCAGTTTATCGAGCAGTGCCTGAGACTCTACATGGCTTAAGCCACTGACCAGTTGTCCCTGCATGAACAGCAGGCCTTGACGCACCGTGGTGGTGGGTGGGCGGTTGTTCCACTCCTCCACCTTTTTCGGATCGTCGAAGAGTTCACGAATCAGATAGTGGGCCATGGTCTGATTCATCTTGTAGGAGTAGGGGATGTTGAAGTGCTTGAGGATGTCGACCTGACGGCCATCGGGAGGTGAGAAGAGGCCGAGCACATTCATCGCCTGCCCTTTGGTGAGCTTCTGCTGTAGATGGATACCCCGTTCGTCGAGTTCGAGCATCAGCGCCTCGGTGGCGGGTTCGTTCTGCCATGCCTTCTCGGACTCGGCCGGCAGATTGAGCGCCTGCTCGATCTGCTCCTGGAAATCGTTCACATTGATCTTTTCGTTCGCCGCCGCATTCATCTGCGTGCTTTTGTAAATCAGAAACAGCGCTACAATGACGAGCGCAATAACAAAAGCAAAGATTTCCATAGCTATCTCCCAAATTTGTTGTTGTTGCTGTCTGAGTATTGCAGTCGATCCGGAATTGAGATGAGAACCATTACTCACAAAGAGGTAATTCGAACACCCTGAGAATTAAAGGATTTTTAGGAAATAAGAGACTGGAAGGGGCTGGATCTTGAACGGATTGGCGTCGCTGCGTGGCGCCCGGCACGGGCCGGGCGCGATGGGGTCAAACAGTCGGTGTGAAGCTGTCCGGTTCGAAGGTGAGGGTAGCGAACAGGTCGTCCAGGGTCTCTTCCCGGCGGATCAGCTCGACACGGCCATCCTCGCGTAACAGGAGTTCCTTCGGACGCGGTTTGCCGTTGTAGTTGAAACCCATGGAGTGGCCATGGGCGCCGGTATCGTGGATGTAGAGGATGTCACCGTCCTCGATCTTCGGCAGCGTACGTTGGATGGCGAATTTGTCATTGTTCTCACACAGCGAGCCGGCCACGTCCACCGTCTCCTCTTCACCCTCTTTACCGACCACCGAGATATGGTGGTAGGCGCCATACATGCCCGGGCGCATCAGCGACGACATGCAGGAGTCGACACCCACATAAGTGCGGTAGATCTCCTTGCGGTTGATGGCCGAGGTGGCCAGTACCCCGAAGGGACCGGTCATGTAACGGCCGCTCTCGATGAAAAGCTTGGGCATGTAGCCGTGCTGCTTCTTGAACAGCTGGAACAGCCTACTGATTTCGCGTCCCATGCTGGCGATGTCGAGGGGCTTCTCGCCGGGGCGATAGGGGATGCCGAGGCCTCCGCCGATGTTGATGAACTCGAAGCTGATATCCAGCTCATTGGAGATCCATTCGACCCGCTCCAGCAACATGCGCGTCGTCTCCACCATATAGGAGTAGTTGAGTTCGTTGGAGGCGAGCATGGTGTGTAAGCCAAAGCGCGTGGCGCCGCGCGCCTTGGCCTTGCTGTAAGCCTCCAGCAATTGGTCATGGGAGACGCCATATTTCGCCTCCACCGGATTGCCGATGATGCTGTTGCCGGTGCGGCGTTCGCCCGGATTGTAGCGGAAGCAGATCAGCTCCGGCATCTCGGGAACCTTGTCGACCAGTGAGATATCGTCCAGATTGAGTACGCAGCCACCGTCCGCCTCGGCGGCGGCGAACTCGCTGGCGCTGGTGTTGTTGGAGGTGAACATGATCTCCTCGCCATGGGCGCCTACCTGGCGGCTGAGGGCGAGCTCGGCGATGGAACTGCAGTCGAAGCCAAAGCCCAGGCTGTGCATGATGCGCATGATCTCCGGGTTGGGCAGGGCCTTGACGGCAAAATATTCACGAAAGGTATCGACCCCCGCGAAGGCCTCGATCAGGGCCTGGGCATTCTCGCGGATGCCCTTCTCGTCGTAGAGATGGAAGGGGGTGCCGAAGTGCTCAACGATTCCCGGCAGGACCTGTTCGAGTCGTTGGGCGTAATCAGTTGAGACTGGCACTAGAGGACCTCGCTGAGACGTTGCATGGCTTCCTGTACATTCTCGAAGCTGTTGAAGGCGCTGATGCGCACATAGCCTTCACCGCACTTGCCGAAGCCCGCGCCTGGGGTGCACACCACGCCTGCCTTGTTGAGCAGGGCGTCAAAGAAGGCCCAGGAGTCGCCCTTGGCGTCGATCCAGATATAGGGGGAGTTCTCGCCGCCAATGCATTCGTAGCCAAGGGACTCCATGTGTTCCCGCACATACTTGGCGTTCTTCATGTAGCCGTCGATCAGCGCCTTGATCTGCGCCTGGCCCGCCTCGCTATATACCGCTTCGGCTGCCCTCTGTACCGGATAGGAGACGCTGTTGAACTTGGTGGTGTGACGCCGGTTCCACAGACCCTGGATGGAGATCGGTTCGCCACTGGCGGTGTAGGCCGTGCAGGCCTTGGGTACCACGGTGTAGGCGCAGCGGGTGCCGGTGAAGCCGGCGTTCTTGGAGAAGCTGCGGAACTCCACGGCTACCTCCTGGGCGCCCTCGATCTCATAGATGGAGCGGGGCAGGTCGTCGTCCTGGATGAAGGCTTCGTAGGCGGCGTCGAAAAGGATCAGCGCCTTGTTGGCCTTGGCGTAATCGACCCAGGCCTGCAGCTGCGCCTTGGTGGCGGTGGCGCCGGTGGGATTGTTGGGGAAGCAGAGGTAGATCAGGTCGACCGGCTCGGCGGGTAGTTCGGGGATGAAACCGTTGGCTTTGTTCCCCTCCAGATAGACCAGTCCGCTGTAGCGACCATCCGCCGCCGCACCGGTACGGCCGGCCATGACGTTGGTGTCGACGTAGACCGGATAGACCGGATCGGGAATCGCCACCCGGATGTCGTTGGCGAAGATCTCCTGAAAGTTGCCCGAATCGCACTTGGCGCCGTCGCTGACGAAGATCTCGTCGGCCTCGATGGCACAGCCGCGGGATTGGAAGTCGCCCTTGGCGATCGCTTCGCGCAGGAAGTCATAGCCCTGTTCGGGACCGTAACCGTGGAAGCTGGCGTCGTTGGCCATCTCGTCCACGGCGGCGTGCAGGGACTGAATGCAGGCATCGGGCAGGGCGCGGGTGACGTCGCCGATACCCAGTTTGATGATCCGCTGGTCGGGATTCGCCTGCTGAAACTGAGCGACCCGCTTGGCGATGTCGGAGAACAGATAGGAGGCTTGGAGTTTTTTGTAGTTCTCGTTGATCTTGATCATGCGGCACCTCGGGAATTCAGAAAGCGGGCCATTATACAGGGATTTGTGCGCAGGAGGAGAGTCTACAGGGCGACGAAAACCGGGGCTGGCTCAAGGGAAAATCTTGGCATACTCCTCGGCCTTGAATCCGACCTGCAGGCTTTTTCCATGCTCCATGACAGGGCGTTTGATGATCGACGGGTTGTCCAGCATGATGCGAATCGCGCTTGCCTCCCCGATGTTGGCCTTGAGCGTCTCGTCGAGTTTGCGCCAAGTCGTTCCGCGCCGGTTGAGCAGGACCTCCCAGCCGACCTGCTTCACCCACTGTCGCAGCCGTTTCTCATCCACGCCCTGTTTCTTGTAGTCGTGAAATTCATACTCGACGGCATGATCCGTCAGCCACTGACGGGCCTTTTTCATGGTGTCGCAGTTGGGGATACCGAAAAGTCTGACCATCTGGCTATTTCGCGGGTTTTGTAGGGAATCAAAAGTCTATCCGATCTGAGCGGTGTCAATACGCCGATCGGCGGTTACATGGGAATCGGTTAAACGAACTAGTATAGAGCAATAACCCAGCAAATAACCTATGGGGTGTGCGAGGTTATGATCGATAAACAGATCACCGAGGCTGTCTGTTCGTTGCCCGAGCCGACCGAAGTTAGCGAAGTCGAGTTGATCCTATTGGATCCTGACCCGCCACTGACCGACTATCGAATGGCGATGGCACTGGCCAGACAGGAGGCGGATCAACTACTCGGGGAAAACATGCTGCTCTCCTGGTACGATCGCGATCGCGATTTCGAATCACCCCAGCATGCCAGCGAGTGTCACCTGGATAGCGCCACACCGGGCTATGTGGACTACGGCATCCAGCATGGGGCAACTTTGATTATCGATATCCATGGGGGACGCTTCGTCTTTTTCTATCTCCCATGTGAGAACCCGTGAAGATGGTCGGTACGCTTATCCGGCTCTTTTTCGGGGTTCAGGATACGGTTAGACAAGGGGACTTGGTTATGTATCCTAGCGAAGACAATGGTTGGGAAATCCATCGTGAAAGGCGACAGATCAGTCACCAAAGCGGTTTCAGAGCCGAGTTTCGTGACGTGTCAATCTACAGCATCAAACAGTTTCCCTATGAGGCCACCATCCACGACATCCGCACTTGGGTAGTGAAGGCCGAGAGCCAGCTGGTCCGTCTCAAGCAGGTTAAGCAAGGCCTTTAAGAAAGGTTCAGAGGGGAATTATTTGTAGCGATTTCCAGTACCTTTATGGTGGGGCCCAGCCCCACCATCAAGCCGCTTAACGAATTGGCATTTGGCGCAAAGGGTGGCTGCAGCGGGGTTTTGATAGCTGCAGGCAGATACACTGCGGCTGAGCGATCCCCAGTCGATGGCGCAAACGTGAAATCGAGCGATGACACGCTCAGGGACGCCGGGGCGGGACCTGCGGAAACTGGCCCAGGTAGCTGGCTCTCCACCAGGCACCGCGCTTCTGCCGGGTCGCCGCATCAGTGAATGCATAGCGATAGGCCTGCACCCGCAGATAGCGAGGTGGCTGGTCCGCAAAGGGGTCCACCGCTAGCAGTGCGGTGACGTTTGGAGATCCCTGGTGCAGCCGTCGCATGAATTTGTCGAACCAATACATCTGTATCGGTTGTTGGGTCGGTACGAACCAGACCATCCAGTCCAGGCGTGGTTGATGAGGCACGTTGAACCGCGGTCGGCGAGCTGGATCCCCCGGTTTGAATTTGAATTCATAGGTTTTCCACTCCTTGCCGTCCAGCGAACCCTGAATGATCAACTCCTGCCGCTGTGTCTGCATGGTGGGGTAGACATGATAGATGTTGCCGATGCCGAAACGTCGAACGGAATCGTAGATGCTCAGTACGGATGCCGGCAGAGGCTCATGCATCACTTGGCTGGTGAAGCCGATCAGACTCGCAGGCACGATCAGCAGCCCGGCCATGGAAACCAGCAGACTCTTCGGCCTGCTCGGCTGCTGCGGCCGTTCGCTGATTCGCTTGCGGATACTTTCGGGCAGCAGTCTGCCGACGATCCGGTCGTCGAGTAGAAACAGGCACAACACGATAGTCAGTAGATTGATGAAGTTGTGGTTGCTGGTGGCGATGATCAACAGTTGCATCAGCAGGGTGATGGCGGCGGCGAAGAGCCGGAATGGCCGCGGCAGGAAGATGAAGAGGGGAACGATCAACTCGCTGAAGAGGGTAAAACCCGCGCCGCTCATCAGCAGCCAGTCGGGCAGTTGATGGGCATACCAGGCGCCGATATGGGGCAGCGGCTGGGTTTCGAAATAGTGCTTGAGGGTGGTGAAACCGGTCCAGGAGGGATCGCCGCTGAACAGCTTGAAAAAGCCCGACATGAAGCGTAGCCGGAACAGCAGCCACTCGAACAGCAGGATCAGTAGTCGGTTTGGCCCGCCGACCAGAAATATGGACAGGAAACCGCTCTCCAGCAGCAGGGTATCCCATTGAAAATTGGTGAAGACCTGTCCGGCATGATAGAGCGAGAGATAGATCAGGAACAGGGCGATCAGCACGGGCCGCTCCCAACGGACGAAGAGCAGCAGCAGGCTCAGCAGCGCACCGAGATAGGCGGCTCCCTGCAGCATCAGATCGCTCGCGCCGGTCCACCAGAAGAGGGTGGGCAGCCAGAACCAGCTGGCTGGCAGGTCCAGGACCGCTTCCACATCGGCCAGGTAGCTTTCAAACGGCAGGATACCCTGCGGCCCCGCCAATCCCGCCAGCTGTCCCGCCAGTGAGACAAAGGCGATGAAGTAGATCAGGGCCAGCAGCCGCAGAAACAACCAGCTGGTCAACTCCAGCCGGTCGGCGGGGTTGCTCGGTGTCGAAAGCAGAATCCCCAGAGTTTTCATTTTTTCCAGCAGACAGGGTTGCTGATACATATCGATAGATTAGTCAGTATATGGGATCGGGGGGGTTGGGAGTTGAGGGGCATTTCGTGAAGCAATGTGATTCCCACGGCAGGGGTGTATGCACTAATATCCTGTGTAACCGGTTTCACCCAGTTTCCGAGAGGCATTCCCCTATGCGCATCGAGCTCGACCCCCTGGAGGCACGTGTCATCGGCTGCCTGTTGGAGAAGGAGATCATCACCCCGGAACAGTATCCCCTGTCCCTGCATGCCCTGACCGCCGCCTGCAACCAGAAGAGCAGCCGGGATCCTGTCATGGCGTTGAGCGAACAGGATGTGCAGAGTGTGGTCGACCAATTGGTCAAAAAGCACCTGCTGAGCGAACGCAGCGGCTTCGGTAGCCGGGTTGCCAAATATCAGCACCGATTCTGCAACACCGGATTCGGCGGCTTCGAGTTCTCCGCTCAAGAACTGGGGGTTCTCTGCATGCTGCTGCTGCGTGGGCCTCAGACGCCGGGAGAGCTGCGTACCCGTACCCAGCGATTGTGTCATTTCGATAATGTCAATGAGACTGAACAGGTACTGAAGCTGTTGATGGAGCGCAGCGATGGCCCCTTCGTTGCCCGACTGCCGAGAGAGGCGGGCAAGCGGGAGTCGCGCTATCAACATCTATTGTGTGACGAAAGTGAGTTGCCGTTGTGCGAGACCCATGAAGAAGTGAGCGCGGCGGCAAGCGATCTGGCGCAGCTTGTCGACGAAATGCGCGCCGAGCTGGAAGCGCTCAAGCAGCGCGTGGCTCGGCTGGAAGGGGAGTGATCCGACGATATTATTTGTTTCGGATCAGTAACCTGGCACCTCGATGGTGCCGGCCTGAGAGCAGCGAAAGAAGTCGCACTGGCGGCGTATCGAATGAGAGGCAGTAAATCATGAACCCTGTGGGCCCACTCGAAGACTGGGAGCTGGACGAACTTGACCGTTTCCTGCTGGAACGCCTGCCGGAGGCAGCTGACAATGAGGAGATAGACGAAGGACTGCTCAGCATGTCCGAGCTCGACGGCTTTTTCACTGCCATCATCAGTGGGCCTGAGGCGATTCCCCCCTCCCTGTGGTTGCCGGCTGTGTGGGGCGAGAACGAACCGGCCTGGGAGTCAGCCGAGGGTTTCGAGAAGATCTATCGGCTGATGATGCGCCACTATGACGATGTGGCGAGCTCACTGATGGCGCCGGGTTTCGAATTCGAGCCGGTATTCAGCGAGAACGAGGTCGAGGGCCAGCGCTTTCTGATGGTCAACGAGTGGTGCTTGGGCTATATGCGTGGCGTGGCGTTGACCGCTGAGGCCTGGGACGGTGGCGGCGAAGAAGTGTTCGATTTGTTGCAGCCGATCATCCTCTTCAGCGACGAACCCGGCTGGGATGTGCTGGATACCCTGGACGAGGAGGAGATCGCCGATCTGCAGGCCTCCATTCCCGGGGTGGCGCAGGACATCCAACGTTTCTGGCTGGTCCGCCAGCGCTTTCCCACGCTGGCTGCAGATGAAACTATCGAGACCCAGCTGTCGATCGATCCCGAGGCTCCCTGCCCTTGCGGCAGCGGTAAGCCCTTTCGCAAGTGCTGCCTGCACTGATTATTCCGCCGCCAGGAAGTTCAACACGCCAAAGCCAATCGGCAGGCGATAAAAACCAGGAGCGGGTCAAGATGCCGTCCCTTCTGGACCGGGAAACGCTGACGCGACGGCCGACAGGCAAGCTACCATTCGATGGGCTTGCCGTTGCGGAAAAAGCCACCGCTGGGACCGTCGTCCGGCAGGGTGGCGGCCCACAGGATCCCCTCGGCACCCTCGGCCACCGACAGTGGAGCCTCTTCCCCGCCCATCGCTGTACGTACCCAGCCGGGGCAGACCGAGTTGATTTTGATGTCCGTGCCCTGTAGCTCATCGGCGAAGATCCGCGTGACGGCGTTGAGCGCGGTTTTCGAAAGCCGGTAGGCGGGACAGCAACCGTTCATTTCGCTGAGTTGGCCCATGCCTGAGGAGACATTCACGATGCGTCCCTGTCGGCCCATTAGCGGAATCATCGCCTGACAGAGCCTGAAGGGGCCTAGGGTATTGGTCTTGAAACCAGTCAACAGTGTGTCCGGTTCTGCCACCAAGGCGCTGCTTGCCGCCTGGCCGGGGGCGGCATCGGGGAAGATACCGGCGTTGTTCACCAGCACATCCAGACGGCCATAAGCCTGCGAGATATGCTCGGCCAGCTGTGCCACTTCGTCACCTCTGGTGACATCGAGAGGTTGAAATTCCACATCCAGAGCCGATGCTTGCAGATTTGCGACCGCCTGCAGGCCCGCTTCCCGGTTGCGGGCAGTCAGTATCACGCGGTAACCGGCCTGGGCAAGCCGGCGGCAGGTTTCCAATCCAAGACCCCGGTAGGCGCCGGTAACCAAAGCGACAGGTTGTTTACTCATAGTGTTTTCCTTTTGCTGGGAACGGTATCTATCAATTCGGTAAATGGGCCAGGCTCAAGGGTCACGGCTCGCCTTTGAGCAGCGTCTGAGGCAGCCGTCGACGATTCACCCGCCAATCCAGTATGCGGTGTAGCCATTGCCGGTTTCACAGCGACTCCCATCATGCTGACTATACTTAAAGAAGTATCCATGGCGTACCTAATGGATGCCGTTGGTTTAATTCGGTATTAAGGAACTTCTGATCAATACATGAATCGGTGTGTGGCGGCTGAAATGCTCCGGCTCTGCGCAAAAATCTTCTAAATAGCCAAAACTTCGCAATAGCCAGCCAGCTATTACGTGTGCTTTTTGCATTAATCCGGCACATTTCATCTCACATCACACACTCGATTCGGAATTTATCAGGTTCCTTAATAAATTTTCGATACGCTTTGGTACCCTCACTAAATGGTGGTGCCTACGTCAAGGCAGGGCAAAGCCAATGCAAGGAGCGGTCAATAAACAAAGCTAATGAGCGCTTGGCCAGGACTACAATACGCTTTGCGGTGATTGAGGTGGTGATTCCGATGGTGCCCCTTAGCGGTTTATACAGGTAACTCAGAAGAGTTGTTTGCAAACTGCACATTGAAGGGCAGAATTGGCTACCCAGAACGTAGCCGATTCCTGAGTCCTTGGTATGATGCGGATCCAGGTGCGACAGGCAGGCAATGCAAGTTCATGTCAAGCGTCGCAATCCGGAGCCGGGGCAGTCATGTGGCGCCCTTCGCTCGGCTCGCTGAATAAGGCTTTGTCAGGGTTGGTTATTGCAGCATAGATAGGAGGGAGATATCTGACATGGTACCGATCAAGTATCAGGTTGTGGGTGAGGAGGAATATGCGTTCCGTCTCGAGATCGATGATCAGGGCAGGTTCGTTGTCGACACAGGTACCTACACGACACAGAAACCGCGATCAGGCAGCTTGACCGCGCAACAGAAATCGGATCTGATGACGGCAATCAAGGCCTTGGGGATACCCATTGAACACCCGATGCCATCGGGTGTCGAGGCCTTCGAATCCAAACTGCAGATCGGCGAAGGTAGCGAGGCCCTGGTCTACCCATTTTGGGAGGGCTCGCTGGAAGAAGATCACAAGCTGAGACATCTGGTCCGACTGCTTGAAGTGCTTTAGCCATTGCCCAATATCACCATGTCAGGCCTCCTACACGTCAACCCGCTGAGTGCATTTTGTTTCGAGGGTGACAAAGTCGCATGATTGCGGTCAAACTTCATGAATCATCCATTTTTAGGTAGTGCAAATGGAAACTGAAGCGAACACACCTAACGGGACAAGAAGGGAAATCGATGGCAAGCCCTGTGTCTTCTATGAGGGATATTGGATCAAACACTATGATCCCATGGAAGATAGTCTCGAAACGAAAAAGTATCTCATCGAGGCCTTGACGCGACGCTTGTTCAACCATGTGGAACACGGTATCAACATGCCGGGAGAGCGATTGGACGAAGCGCGTCAGGCATACGAATCGGAGTCGGATCCGGAGCTGAAACGGGTCAAGGGCGCGATGCTCGCCGGGGCCTTGTTTAACCGTGGTACCGATATCTTCCATAATCTGGTGGCGCTGGGTGAGCACGAGGTCAAGTCTCCACGCAGTCGGGAGATGCTGCACGAGTGTGGCCTGTATTTACTCCAGGCTCTGGAGATGGGCAAGCTGGTAAAACATCGCAGTGGCGACGAAGGCATTGATGAGCTTTGGGGCGAGCCGTTCCGTGCCTTTACCGTGCCCATCAGCTCCTTTTATGAGACACGTTACATCAAGATCGCCCAGACCATGGGGGCGATCGACCGTATCTCCAAAACGATGGCGTCTGCCTTTGGTAGCAGCCATATGTTTCCGAATGCACAAGTGCTGATACGCGAGTTTGCCGAGGCGGCAAAGCTCAAGACAGAGACCTTGCGCACCGATCCGGTAATCTTCGAGGTCTGGCCGAAATTTGTAGTTGCTTCCGAAAAGCTACTCAGCGTGGGTCAGGTGGAAAGAACCACCGAGTCCTGCACCGCCTGCTGGGAGGTCGATGAGGGCAACCGACTGCTCAAGGAGGGTGTTAGCCTGATTACCCACATCACGCGAGCGAGAGTACCGATGCCGAAGAGTGCCCAGGCATTCATTGATCGGTGCAATGCTTACAGCAAATGTTGTGTTCCGATGGTGACAGGTGAAGATGTCGAGCTGACGTCCCTCTAGGGGAATCTAGGGGAGTCTCTGCAGAAGTCGCGGAGCGCCATCTTGCTGCTAAAATGTGCCACTTCTACACTGCGGTTCCTGCTTGGCCACCTGTTCGATCAAGACTTCTTCAGCGGCGCTATGTCTACTGATTATCCATCTCCCTCCAGGTTGTTGCTGTTCGCAGACAGAAGCGTCAATGACGGGACGCCACATAATTTCACAGGTTTTATTGATGGGAATTCCATTTTCAGCCCCAATGTTTCCCTTGATCGGATAGAATTCATAATATGGATTGTATCGATGATCCTCAGTGGTGAGGTGATGATGACAGGGCACCGTGTCCCGCATCATACAACGACCCGCGAGAAACGATAACATCGAACTCCTAAATCTATGGATGGAAAAGGTGGCATGAAAAAACACGCATTGCTAAAACTATTTAGATAGCGCACCTCATGTTTGAATCCTTTTACGGCCTGAAATCCAACCCGTTTCGCATGAGTGCTGACGAGCATTTTTGCTATTCGCATCAGGGTTATGTCAAGGCGTGGTCCTATCTCAAGTACGCACTGGAACAGGCGGAGGGATTTGTCGTAATTACCGGTCGACCCGGGACCGGTAAGACAACACTGATTCGTGACACCTTGTCGGAGCTCGACAGCGACCGGATACTGCCGGTCAATCTGGTCACCAACCAATTGCAGGGTGAGGAGTTGTTGCGACTGGTGGCCCTGGAGTTTGGTTTTCCGGCGCAGGATTTCAACAAGGCCACCCTCTTGACGCGGATCGAACAGCATGCACATATGCTCCACGATCAGGGACGCAGGGTCGTGGTTATCGTGGATGAGGCGCAGAATCTGACACCTCACGGACTCGAGGAGCTGCGCCTGCTTTCCAATCTCCAAAGAGGCAATCGGTCTCTGTTTCAGATCGTCCTCGTCGGGCAGGAGGAGTTACGCAGTCTGATCTACGGCCAAGGGATCGAGAACGTTCAACAGCGGATCGTCGCCAGTTGCCGACTCGAACCCCTGCAGGTCGAGCATCTCCAGGGTTATGTGGAGCATCGCCTCGATATCGCCGGCTGGGATGGAGATCCATCCATCGAGATGGCGATCTATCCCCTGCTTTACCGCATCACTCATGGTGTGCCGCGGGAAATCAACCTGGTGATGGCGCGTCTGTTGCTCTACGGCTCGTTGGAACAAAAACATTCATTCACCCAACAAGACCTACTTGTCGTGCTCGCGGAACTGGACCAGGAGCAGCGGTTGGCATTCGATCAAACCGTGACATTGTCAGAATTTCAGGCGGCTGCGGACGAAGGGCAGACGGGTGCGGAGGAAGTCACTGCAAGTAGCAACGAGAACCGGCTCGAGGCAGATGGCGGCAGCCTTGAAGAAACGGAAACTCAGGCGAAGGAGGTGGAGCAGACTGCCGAACAGCAGGAGACAAGCGCAAAAGTGACCCGTGAGTCCGATACGCAGGAGCCTGAATTCGCGGATGCAGCTATGCCACCTGTATTTGCCGATGACTGGTCCGATATGGATATCTTGGAGGAAACGGATCCTTTATTTATGGAGTCGTCTGAGCCGGATGAAACAACCACTTCGGAGACGACAGCAAAAGCCACAATCGATGAATTGCCCTCTCTGCATGTCGACCAGGGTGAAGATAGACGCAACCCACAGGGACTGTTCACGGATGTGGGTGATCTGCTGGAGAATGGAAATCGCTATAGTGAGGTTTTTCGCAGCAGGTGGCGATGGTTTTTCTATCCGCTTGCGATCGTACTGTTGCTGGTGGCGTTGCTGGTGCCGAAACCACATGATCTCACCGTTCTTTGGCACTACCTGCGCAAGGGCGTCGAAACCACTATCAGTCAACAACAGCAGAAATATGAGCCACAACGCAAGAAAGAACCACCGCAGATAGAGTCTACACACTCGACGAATGAAAACACGCCTGCGGAGACCGCGTTTGCCGGCGCTGAAACTGAGGCCCCCATGCGGCCTCTGAAGCGTCCCGACCAGGCTGAAGACGACACACCCGAGAAGGATCGGCTTATTGCTGCACCGAATACTCCACAAGAAACGGAACCGGTAGATAAACCGGCCAACTTGTTGCCCGAAACCGACAGGCGAAATTGGTTGATCATCGATCAAGCATCGGGTGAGCCGGCCGAGGAGTCGCGGGCATTCTATGCCCAACTGCTTGCAAGACTAAATGCCAACCCCTCAACGATGGTGGTATTGACGGGCGTTTCCGGAAACGGCGAGGGGCCTTGGAAAGCCATGCGCAATGCACTCGGGCAGGCCGAACAAGCCGCCACGCTGTTCGAGCACGATGGGATAGCGCGGCGGCGAATTGTGATTGAAGGGAAATCCAACGGAGCGCGTCCGGGCCATTCCGGCGTCAGGGTTTGGATAACTTCGGGTCAATAAGCCGAGGAAGACCGTAGTTTCTTTCATTAACGCCTCCTTCATTGCGCATCTTAAAAAGAAATGGAATTATCAGGTCTGCCACGTCATTCGTGCCATGATTGCAATCTCGCGTTTTCAAATAAATCTGAATTGAATCATGGGAGCGGCAAATGAGGCGGATCAAGTATGGTGCGTATTTAAGTTCAAATCTTGATTGTCCATACCCTTTTCTTAAGAACAATCCTGAGTATCCAAGCACAAATCGTTAACGGCGAGTGGCATTTTTTTTGTTCTTTAGTCGGCTGAATCGTGTGCTATTGTTTCACTATTCTTCTGTGATGGGGCATGTCGGCTCAGTATAGTAATCTCTGATACTGTCGTGCGCGGTAAAGCCGGAGTAATTGAAGACCCAGTTGTCATTTTCTTTAATGTAATAGAGTGAGAGTGAGCTTGGTTCATCACGTGCATTCAGGCCATTGATCGTTAAACAGCCTTTGTTTTTGTCAATTTTTTCGAAGTGAGAGTGTTCGGTTCTGATTTCACTGGCCAAGTATTTCCACAAAGGTGAAATTAATCCTAATTCTGGAGGAATGTTATTATCTATCTCTTTCATTTCCTTCAGAAATTCTTTCGAAAATTGTTTGCTTGCTGCGGTTGCATCGTTCGAATCGACGAGGGCTCTGTATTCCTGATATTCCTTATAAAGCGTCCCGTTGGCATGCTCCGTTGACGCACAAGATGTCAATGCAAGTGTTAAAATTGTATACAAAATTCTCATATCTCAACCCCTAGTGAAAGTATGGCGCTAGCTTTTGCTCAATTTCGGTGTGGCGCCCATCCAATAAACGAGCGGCTTTGCACAAAAGACCGCTGCAGCTTTTGATCGCTTCAAAGATATCCAAATTTCCACTCACTGATATACTTGTGCCAGCAACAAATCGATATGTCGCCGTATAATTCACGCTCTTGCCATCACCTGTGGGAGTAAAATCGATAGAAACTCGCTTTAATTTAAATCCTAGGCTTTTTAGCGCAGGATCACCACTGAACGTTAAGTGAGCTTTCGTTCCTCGGAGTGTTGCTTTGCCTGTCTGATCAACAACAAGGGTAAAATTGCTTTTTGATAAAACGATACTTGCTGTTCTCTCTCCGTTTTCCGAATATGCCAATTGTATTAACTTACCGATTGTAATTTTTGCCTGGAATTGTGTGGCCGCCATGATCAATGCTCCTGTTTAAATATTCATAGGACCGAAATGTCCGGTCCTATGATTTTGTTGTTACCTTCCTTCGTCCCATGAATCGGAATAGCTGATATTCCCATCCAAAAAGGTATGGGTGATCTTTTCGTAGCGTAGGGAAACACTTTCAATATGAGGGACTTTCTCCAGGGCAACATCTTTTGTATTCGCCATTCTGGGTGCGAATGAGTTGATCTTGACCCCTTCCAGAACGTGCTGGTAGTACTCGGCTTCCTGGCCATTGTCATTGATTTTGTACCAGCGGATGACTGCGCTTTTGAAACGTTGACCGTTACAGCAAGCCTTGAACAGGTAGGGCGAGGAAGCGTCAAACTCTTTCACCAGGGTTATAGCGCCATGCTTCCTGGTACCGGTCAGTTCGCCTGTATCGTTGTCGGTGGGAATATAGATTGAGTGATCGAATTCCATCAATTCAATCGATCCCTGACGACCGGAAACGTTTACGGAGCCTTGTATTTCTTATCCTTGATCGTCTACCAGCCACAAATAAGCGGGTATAGCCATTAGATCTTCTCCTAAATAAATTTAAATATAATGCAGATGCGGCAATCTCCAGCCTTGACCTGTTGAGGCGATCAGGCAGAAGCATGTTCTCCTGCTCGAAGCTTGGATGAATTGCCTAGAGAGATCAGCGGTAGATACTGAGAGGGGTATTATGAAATAGATCCATCTCGTCCAGCATCCCTTCTGGTTCCTTCTTCATCTTGCGTTATTGCATGCACTTCCATGATGCAGAAAAAAATTTAACTAAACCGGTGTAGGAATGCAACTATTGGATTAACTCAACCAAAGATTGCAGAAATTTGTGAATACTCTAAAAATCAAATTACATTCAGATACGAGTTGAATAGCCGCTTCGCATAACGATATCCATTGGATGTCGAAACTTTACACGATCAGCGTCAGGTTTCGGTGCGGCAAGCCGCACCCTACGCCCGATGGCCGGTAGGGTGTGGCTGTGAAGGGTCAATGTGGATGGTCGCCGGAGTCAGTAGCAGTTCGCATGGTCCTACACGAGTAAACGGGAACCTGAGCGAGAGGAAAAGAAAAAAGCCCCAACCGATAACGGTTGGGGCT
>JBNKOL010000034.1:0-23201 GCA_050294655.1 Sedimenticolaceae bacterium | reverse complement strand
GGGTGGGGCCCTGCCCCGCCGTAAAGCGCTGGCAGTACACTCAAACCATCCAACAGACCCATTAGGCCCGCATAAGAAAGTACCATTCATGTCTGATATTTTTTTCAGTTACAGCCGGGAAGATCTTGAACGGATCAAACCCATCGTCCACGCTCTGGAACGGCAGGGTTACACCATCTTCTGGGACCGAGACATTCCCGTCGGCAAACGCTGGCGCAAAGTCATCAGTGGCGAGTTAAAGGCGGCACGCTGTGTCATGGTGGCCTGGTCGAAGAGCTCCATCAACTCACGTTTCGTCATCGAAGAGGCCGATTTCGGCAGTCAGCACGGCTCCCTCGTTCCCCTCCTGCTCGACCCGGTGGAACTACCTTTCGGCTTTGGCGCCATCCAGGCCGCCGACCTTACCCACTGGAACGAATCAACGACGTCCGCAGCTTTCCAAAAACTCTGCCTGGATATCAGCGCCAGCCTTGGGCCACCGAAGCCCGTGCAGTCCGGAAAAACAGAAAACGCATCCGAACCCAACCACCAATCCTCGACAACCTTTGCCGATAAGGGCTCACTCCCTGCAACTGAAAACGGAACGAAAAAGAGTCCGACTTTGAATAGCAGAACCATGCTGTCTATGCTGCTTTTTTTCTTGCTCCTCTCACTCGTCGGCATCGCTGTCGTCAATCTAGCGAACCGCACAACATCCACTGTATCGGAGAAAGAAAAACCGATCGCCAATCAAATCCCAAAGACAACCGATGAAGAAGTATCCCGGGCTCAGGTATCAAAGGTCTATCCTGAGTTAGTCAAAATCGAGCCCGGTTGCTTCGAGATGGGATCATCAAATGGCGAAAAAAGTGAACTGCCACCCCATAAAGTCTGCATCAAGCAACCTTTCTTTATGGGAAAGTACGAGGTGACTTTCGAACAGTTCGACCAATTTGCCAAAGAGACTGACCTGAAAATGCCTGATGACAATGGCTGGGGGAGAGGCAAACGGCCGGTTACGAATGTCAATTGGCAGACGGCCAGGGAGTATGCTGTATGGCTGACGAAAAAGACCGGCACGAAATGCAGATTGCCTAGCGAGGCCGAGTGGGAATATGCAGCCCGCGCCGGCACCACAACCGAATATGCCCTGCCGGCACCGGGTGGCTCGGATAATATCAAAGGCAAAGCCTTGGCCAATTGTGTCGGATGCGGCAGCGAATGGGATGATCAAAGGACGGCGCCTGTAGGCAGTTTCAAAGCCAATGCCTGGGGTCTGTACGACATGCATGGCAATGTCTGGGAGTGGACGGCGGACTGCTGGCACGATCATTACGAAAGCTCACCAAGGGATGGCGCCGCATGGGAGACTGAGAATAACGGCAATTGCCAATTGCGTGTATTGCGTAGCGGATCCTGGTACTACAAGCTGGAGGATTTGCGTTCCGCAGACCGCAACAAGTTCGACCCGATCGACCGGGATGACGATGTCGGATTTCGGGTGCTGTGTTCCGGCCCATGACCGGCGCATAACAAAGAGATGCAAAGTTTGAACTCCGAAACCCATTCACCGGACACTTTGTGCTATCAGAAAGAAAGGGGAACGTCTTGACAATCCATATACTGAAGTCGACGACCATCATACTTCTCGTGCTTCTGAGAAGTGGCTGCAGCACCATAACCGCCATTGGCATAGTTAAAAATGAAATCGCATTTGATCGCCTACATTCTCGAAGTCGCCCTCTATGCAGAGCGCCCCACGTTGCGAAGAGGCACCGGACAAATCCGCAGCCTTGTTGGTGCAATCTCATCTGGCGCGCCCTCTGAAACCATCAAAATGGGTATTGAAGGCGCCTTGAGCGGCATTGAAAAATCCATTCATCTCCGGCTTTACGGAAAAGCCTATCTACAGGACGCCAAAGACGATCTCGCAAGATTTACGGGCGAAAATGTGCAACCCGCTGAAAGCGACTGGAAGCGCCGGGACGCAATGATCAATGACGCCTGCAATGCCATCGCCAGGATCGCGAACCTTGAGAGCTTTGTCTGCATACCCGAATAAGGTGTATCGATCGTTTACGGCATTGGCTTGATACGCCTTGGCCGACAACCGACTTAGGGTCTGTTAACACGAATCCGATAGGCCCAAAGGACTTTGTCTTCTCCATCAAGCGATTGGTGGGGCAGGCTCCAGCCTACGGATTATCTCAAGCTGTAGGGAGAGGACTGCCCCGGCAGGATCAACTTATAAGCGAACCTGATTATCCATATTACTCAGCCAAAGGATCACTAACCCACAACAGTTTTTTGTTGAGGTGTTGGCTGCGCTCACGGGTTTGATATCCCCCCTCTCCCTGGCCCCCTCCCCTTGCGGGAGAGGGCCAGGGAGAGGGGGCGAAAAACATCCTGCGCAAAGCGCAACTCAGCACGCAAAACCATTCAGGCCAATACGCAATTCACGCCGCTAACGCCACATGGCTGAATATGGCGGGTAATCAAGTAAGCGTATTATTCGATCGCCGACATGATCTCCCGCAGCGCCCTGCGAATAGTTGATCTGGCTGGGCTGAGCGTGAGCAAGAAGTCCAGATGTTCTATTACCGAAGATATCTCCCTCGGGCTCGCCCCTCTTTGAATGGCACGGCGGTAGTCTGTAATGATGCTCTCCACCAAGGCCATACAGGTTTCATTCTTCGCATTTTTGCCGGCACAGCCGGCCAGCAGACGAACCAGATCGATATCCGCGATACCTGCGCTGCCCCAGAAGTTGGGATCCTCTGCGTTATATGCCACCAGCGCCTCTTTGATGCGTGCCGCTTCCGTGAGGACATTGGCGAGTTTGTCTTCATCCACCGGCATCTTCAGCTGCCGGGCTATGAGCAATGCACAGGCCCAATTGGTGAAGGGGTAGGCATCATTGCCACCGGACATATCGAAGGCTTGACGATAATAGCGTCCCATATTCGTCAAGGCCTCCTCCAACTTATCGGTTAATCCCCTTTCACTCTCAAGAATCATGGCCAGGCGCTTATAGGCCGACCCCAGTAAATTCAGGCGTTCTACGGTCGGCGCCCGCTTGCTCAGGAGCTCTAGCTCATCGATGGCGGAATTGATGGTATCGATAAAGGCCTGACGCTTTGCTTGCACCTCCTTCGGTGGCTTGTCCCTTATCGCCACCCAATCGTCCGCGGCCAGCCTCACTTTGTAGTTGGCGCACTGCTCAACCACTCTTACCGGACAGTCGCCAAGCGAACTCTTGAGCGCTTGCTCCAAACACTCAATGGCGCTCGACCAGCGGCGTGCCTCACCCCAGGCAAGACCGAGCGCCGCAGCCACATCGGCACGCTTGAGCCAGCCATCCTGTATCACTTGTGGAATCCGTTTACACAATGCAAATATTCGCTGTTCGATTTTCTGTTCCAGCCCGGCTTCACCCACCTTGAGCGCGCTGGCAAGATTCTCCAACTCCGCTACCAGTTCCATGGGGGCACTGAAGGGACGCGGTTTCCACGTTCTTCCCTTGCCATCACGGTGCAAGCGATAGCTGTGATCGCCATAGCATTGGTAGGCACCCCAGGTGTTTGCATTGGGTACTCGCTGCCAGGTCGCCTCGCGTGCGGCCCGCACCGCTTCACCAAACTCCTCTCCATTCAGCATGTGTCGGTAGAAACTTTCGGCAAAGATGAGCGCTGCTTGGTCGTTCACTGCCCAACCTGCCGCCACCACCGCACGTACGCCCATGCGGATAAACTCCACACCCAGGTTGGCGGCCAGCGCGCCCCTTCGCAGCTGGCCGCCATCAACGGTCCTGGCCAGATGACAACAATTGATGAAGACCAATTCCGGCACCCAGCGCATCTGTTCCACATCGCCAGGCGTCAGGATTGTGTCGCGGCCGATGACCATGCCGGAGACCTTCTGTACATGTTGCTGCGATGCCGGTCGATTACCCTGATTATCAGTGAAATATGGCGGTTTGGTTTGCAGTGGAAATTCATGCACACCGTGTCCAGCCAGGTGCAGAATGCGCCAAGCATCCTTGTGCAAGTCGTTACAAATGGTGCTGGATCGTTGATCGATGCAATCCTCGACACTGAATCCACCGGTTACAAGTTGCTGTGCAACTCTTGCGGCCTCTTCCCTGGCTCCAGGCAGGTCGGCAAACTGTTCCCAGCCCTCCAGATCCGGATGTCCCACCACCAGCGCCCGGGCTTGTTGCGCATGGGCTGGTCGGCTGCGAAACATCGGCGTCTTGAGCTGACGTATCATCCCTGCCCTGACTGCCGGAGGACGGTTGTCTCTGCTCCAGCGATCCTCCAACAGTTCCCAGGGAAAGCGCGCTGAACACTCATCGACCAGCAGTACCAGATTGCTCTCTCGTGGCGCCTGCTCCTTGATACGCAATGGCAGCAACATCTCGAACAGGGTACGCGACACTTCCTGGTTGGTATGGGCTGAGGCCGAAGCGGTGTCGATGAAGGCATCGGCCAACGTGAGTTGTCCCTGTGACAGGGTCTCCTCCGAACGTGCCCGATCGGTCGAGAAGTTGAATCTCAGGGTGTTCGGCTGGTGCTTATCCTCGATGATATCCAATCGATGCCACCATTCCGGCGCCTCGTCGAAACGAACCCGACGGCGTCCGGCCTGGCCTTTGTTCATTACCTGTTGCGGCCAACGGATCTGAGTCGACAACTCCCCATCCAGCAAAGTGGTGCGCAGGGCATCCACGGCAGCCAATGCCACGTCTTCGTAGAGTTCGATAAATTCCAGTTTGTCGATGGTCACCCGGTTATCCAGCTCCGACTCCAGGAGACGTTTATTGGCCTCCACGGCCCCTCGCAGGATGGCATCCACCGAGCTGTCCGGCGCCATACCGCCGGCGCTGGTCCCCACCAGCAGACAGGAGAACGATGCCTTGCGCGGAGCACCCGGTTTTCCAAAGCGAACATCCGGCCACTGGGACACCTGCAGGGCGTAATCGAGCAGGGCTGAGCAGACGCCTGCCTGGAGCAGACCCGGCATGAGTTCACCCACTTGGCCGAGACCGAGCACGATGGCGCCACCGGGTTTCCCATTCGGGTCGTCATTGAAGAAGATTTCATGGCTGTCGAGCCGCCCGGGATAGAGGCCCAGATCCAGACGGCGTTTGAGCGCCCCATGCAATTGCCTGTCGAGGACCGCCTCCGCACTGACGATGGTGTCACCCAGGTAGTGTCCAACCAATACCGGATAGCGCGCATAGGAGAGGTCTCCATGGCTGATGGCGACCTCTATGATTGGCGCTGACGGCCGATCGTCCACAGGAGTTCCCGCCACACCTCCGCTGAATCCGAATTCACGCAGATCGCCGGGAGCCGGAATGGCATCCGTGGGTGGAGTCACCGGCAGTATGAAAGTCTTACCTGCCCCAACAACATCACGCCCCGTGGCTGGCGGACTGATGGGCAAGCGAGTCGTATTGCCCGTCATGAGGATATCCAGGTAACCGGAGAATGCGCCCTTGCGCACGCAAAGAGCATCGTGCGCGGTATCTTCCACATACCAGGTTTGAACACCGGGAAGCCTGCCGGACGACCAGGGGACAGTGCCATCCCCCTCTGCCGAGGCCAGAAAATCGAGTCGTTTGCGGCCGATCAACCAGGATTCATCGTAGTCCGAGAATTGATATCCGACCACCGTAGCCGGCTGACAACCCGCCACATAACACATGTGTTCCGGATCGACCGGAGAATTCCGCAACCTGTCCCAGGTCTCGCTGGCCTGGATGAGCGTTTCCGCGTTAGCCGTGTCCCATCTGGCTCTGATAGTCTTTTGGATGTTGCTCCAAATATTGGGATCGGCAAAGTCGGCGTCTTCCGGCGCGAACGGCAGCAGCTCCAGCAGGCCCGGAAACCTGCACACCAGGTCGACGATATCATCGATGTTTTGGGTGAAGTCGAGAAGAGAGAGCTTGGCCTCTGTGGCATTGGTGCCGGTAAGCCAGCGTACCGCTTCGTAGGATCCCAGATTGGGTGTACCGAGCATCAGGAAACGGCTGTTGGGGAGCTGTGTGATACGTTGCCACAAGGCATTGCCCCGTTGCGTATCGGCAATCATGCAGCGCACCACCAAGCCGCCCATCGAGTGGGCTACCAGGTGTACCGGCTGCTGCGACTTTTCGGCCTGAGGCAGGCAGACTTCCAACTTGTCTGCCAGTTTTTCGGCGGCTTCACGCACCGACAATCGCCAATCGTAGGCAAACACCTCGACACGATGACTGCGGGCGAGAAACTCCAGCAAGGGACCGTAGTAGTCATCGATTATCTCGTCGGTGGTGGAGACGCCCTCACTCTGCATGGAGATTTTTTTTAAGCCGCCCCGAAACAGGCTCCAGTAATCGAGCCAGATCAGATCGTCCCTGGCCTGCAGCTGACTGCCCATGGTGCCTGGCAGGACCACGGCGAGTGGACGGGGTTTGGTTGCGGCACGACTCGCGGCGACCGCGTCACGCCAGCGAGGCTTCTCCTTCTGCGCCTCCTTCAGCGGCAGAAAACCGCCACTTTCATCCTCCGCCCGCGTCAGACCCGCCACCAGCCACTGAATGCTTTCCCGATTCTCGAAATAGCTGAAGTGATCCACGTCCGGCCCCTGATCCTTGCGGAAGCGCGCGCCATTGTCCTTACGCTTCAGCCCCCCGGACATGGAGCCTGTGTTTACCACCAGGTCATGGTCTGCGCTGTAAAACCAGTCTGTGACCAGCTGCTTCAGACTCAGCCGCTGCAACAGTGTGCCCCCCTCCAGGTCACCGGAGATGACCGAAAGATCGGACAGGGTTTCGAGTTCCGGATGGTGCAGCAGGCGGGTCAGCGCCGAGCCGGGCATCATCGCCTCCAGGCCAGGCAAGGTGCGTGGATCCGTCCGCTCCTTGACCACGGAAAAGAGAAAATCGAGACCGTCACTGAAGAGGCCGTCACCGGTGGCCTTTTCGAAAAGAAAGCTCACCATGGAGAGCCATCGGTCGAGTCGGCCCGAGGCCAGGGTAGTACCCCGTGCCGGGCAGGCCACGCGCACGAAGCGCTTGACTTCAAATTGCTTCTTTTTGAGCAGCAGAATCAGCCTGCGCAGTGCCTTGCGATCACTCTCATAGGCGGCATTCCTGTCGCGCCTTTCCTCATCGTCGAGGGGGGAAAGACCAAGCTGATCCCAGATCGTGCGATCAGCCTTGAAAAACTGCTCGATGGTTTCCGTGGTGAGGATGGATTCCACATCCTCGCAACCGCCAAGACATAAAAGCTCCCCGACCATGCCACCACGGGAGTGACTGACCAGATGTATCTCCCCCCCTTTCGGGAGAGACTCCGCCAGATCGAGGGCGTTACTGATCGGGCTCTGCGTCAAGCTGAGATGTTCAAGGGCGAAGACGCGGTCCGCGTAGGTTTTCTTGAGACGTTCACGCGCCTCTCTGCCATGCCGGTTACCCGCTTCCCAGAGTTTGCCGAAACTCCCCTCGCAACTGGATGCGGTACCGTGGATAAAAACCAGTATGGGGCCCTGATCGACCGCAATGGTCTCTTGATCGGCAACCGGTTTTAAAGCGAATCCATCATTAAGTAAACAACGATATAAGCCGGGCGGATGTCCCTTTAAGAGAGACTCTTCAGCCACGCTGCCCAGTTTACGCGCGGCCTTTTTCTCTATTTCAAAACCGAAGAAGTCCAGCACTTTGATTGCCAGTCCAAGCGCACCCCGTTCCCCCCGGCTGGCGCCGGCGGCGCGCCCGGGAGCCATGGCGCTGAACTCCCAGACTTCGGCGCCATCCCGGGACAAGGCCTGCTCGCCATATTCCCTTACCAGTTGATCGGCCCGAACCCAATGCACAAATCCGTTAGCCAGTTCAACACGAACCACATCATCGGATGCCACATCCATTTCATCCGTTATGCCGTCACGGGCTCGGCCGGGTATGAGTTGCTTATGTGTTTTTATCTTGATCGCGGAGAGTTTCGGCGCTTTTCCGGCATCGTTCAGCGTGCCGCGAATTCGATAAGTTCTGGAACTCATATTCAACGTCCTTCTGATTTATTCTTGATTAAAGTTACATTTGCTCGCATCAAGCAAAGTGAGGAAAATACCCCCTGCTTGAATTTGGCTGAGTGGTTGCCGGCCCCAGGGAGAGCATCATCCAGCAGATGGGTTCAAGCCGGTTCAGGTAACCTCTGATCAATTCCGGCTCCTGTGTATGGTGAGATGTAATGTGCCGGATCAAGGCAAAAAGCGCATGTAAATAGCCGGCTATTGCGAAGCTTTGGCTATTTAGAAGATTTTTTGCGCAGAGCCGGAGCATTTCAGCCGCCACACACTGATTCTGGAATTGATCGGAGATTCTTTAGATAAACGACCTCACCAGATCGGTAAATTCAGGCGTGCGCAGATAACCATAGGACTTATGGTGAATGCCACCCCAATCATTCATGACCATATCGTCCACCACCCTCACACCTGAGGCATTGCCCTCGAAGTCGTCTCGAAGATGGACATCTATGGCGACAGGATCCCTGCGATCGGCCAGGTTGGTCCACTGCCGTACAATGCTTGGTGTTCTGACCAAATGGCTCTCTTCCAATATCTTTCTCTTCACATGGGGCATCCCGAGGGGGGAACCGATGGTCACCAGATGCTCGATCGAGATAGGGGACGCTTCGTTGCCAAGCAGGCGCAGTGTGTCGTAGGCAACGATGGTACCCATGGAGTGGGCCACCAGCATGATGCGGTTATCCTTGTTGTCCTCGATGGCTTGCTTCAGCCGTCGCCGAAGTTCATTGCGCGCTTCGGCTTCCGTGTAGTACCGATGGAGATCCGGGAGTTTCTTCTTTAAGACGAGATCCGCCGCTTCGTGAAATCCGAACAGTCGCTTTGCCGAGTCCATGACATCTCCCCCGATGTCCAAAGACTGCGCCCGCAGATAGTCCAACCAGCCGTCTTTATAGCGCTTCAGTGCACCAGGTTTTGCCGGCTTGTAGAGGTCGGGTTCCGGGTCCGGATTCGGGTACATCACATCCGCCCAGTAAACCGATTGGAAATTGATATCCCCTGCTTCGATGTTCCGGTTGCTTGCCAAACCTTCGATGATGGCGCTTTTCCAACCCTGTTCCAGAACATCTGCCGATGGCTTGTTGGATAATCCGTGTATGCCAATGATAACCTTGCTCATCCTCTCTCTCCCTTGTCGACACCGCGCAGACTCCACGGATTAATTCAGTGCGTTGCCCTTAATGAACCCGGTGGCAATTTCTACTTTTTACTGAGTGTAGCAGAACATTTTCTTCTATGATTTCACGGGATTCCGGCATCTAGCGAAACTTCCGACAAAGAGTTGATCAGCCATTTCCCCGGGGCCTGCCAAGCGAAACGAAAACCACCAACAGTGGAAATACATGCTAAATTGCATTAGCAGTAGGGAAACATACATACCATACTCTACTCTGATCAAACCCGGCATCGACCTTTGCGTGCACTTTCTGGCAGTCTCATGCATGTGAAGCCGGCATACAGGCCCTAGCCCCAATGTTTCACCCGGCCACTTTGAAACGCAGCTAAGTTTATGAATTAAAGCTGACTATCTGGGATATCAGCAAAATACGAAGTGTTACCGGACATCGCTGAATGCGCCCTCGCACCGCGCTCGGCACGATCATCGCGTTCCCGGTTGAAACATGCGGGCCAGCTCATAAAAAACGTTCACAGGAGGAACTCCATGGCCATCACACTCAACCTGAATGGTAGCGAACGAAAGGTGGATGCAGCCCCGGATACCCCTCTGTTGTGGGTGATCCGCGACCATATCGGCCTGACCGGCACCAAATACAGTTGCGGTATCGGTCAGTGCGGCGCCTGCACTGTCCTGATGGACGGCAAGATGACCCGCGCCTGCTTGATCCCGATCTCCGCTGCCGCCGGCAAGCACATCACCACCATCGAGGGGGTTGATTCCAAGGCGGCCAACGCCCTGAAGGCGGCGTGGGAGATCATCCAGGTTCCCCAGTGCGGCTTCTGTCAGCCCGGGCAGATCCTCTCCGCCACCGCCCTGCTGACGTCCAATCCCCATCCGACGGACGCGGACATCGATGCATTCATGGCCGGCAACATCTGCCGCTGCAGTACCTATAACCGCATCCGCAGCGCCATCAAGTTGGCAGCCTCCACTCTCTGAGGAGACGATCATGAAGGCACAAAACCAAATTCATACCATCAGCCGCCGTGGTTTTCTGAGACTCGTCAGCAGCGTCGGCGCCGGATTGACTCTCGGTATCTATTCGCCCCTCTTGCACGCCGAAAGCTCCGAACTGGGCGAGACCGCAACGGCCGAGGCGGGTATTTTCGAACCCAACGCATTCGTTCGTATCGACAACGACAACAGCGTCACCGTGGTCATCAAGCATCTGGAGATGGGTCAGGGCACCTTCACCGGCCTGGCCACCCTGGTGGCCGAAGAACTCGATGCGGACTGGTCGCAGATTCGCACCGAAGGCGCGCCTGCCGATGCGACCCGCTATAACAATCTCAACTGGGGCAAGATACAGGGCACCGGTGGCAGCACGGCCATGGCCAACTCCTTCCAACAGATGCGCCGGGCCGGCGCCGCCGCCAGAGAGATGCTGGTGGCCGCCGCCGCGGCCCGGTGGCAGGTCGATGCCGGGGAGATCAGTGTCGTGAGAGGCGTGATCAGTCACGCCAAATCCGGCCATACGGCGCGCTTCGGCGAACTGGCCGATGCCGCATCCCTGCAGCCGGTACCGGACCCCGAGTTACTCGAACTGAAGGACCCCAAGGATTTCATCTACATCGGTAAACAGGTGCCCCGCAAGGACGGGGGCAAGCACGACGGTACGGCGATCTTTACCCAGGATCTTAAGCTTGAGGGTATGCTCATCGCCCTGGTGGCCCACCCGCCCCGTTTCGGGGCCAAGCTACGCAGCATCGATGATCTGACGACCCGTGCGGTCAAGGGCGTCGTGGACGTGGTGCGGATCCCGACAGGCGTAGCGGTGCTGGCGACCAATTTCTGGAGCGCCAAGTCAGGGCGTGACAAGCTTGAGCTTGCATGGGATGAGAGCGACGCCTTCAAACAGAGTTCGGCCCAGATCATGGCCGACTACCGGGCCCTGGCGGAGAAGCCTGGGACTGTGGCGCGCAACGACGGCGATACCAAGGCCGCCCTCGCGCAGGCGGAGAAGACGATCGAAGCCGACTACGAGTTCCCCTTCCTGGCTCATGCCGCCATGGAGCCCTTGAACTGCATCGCCCGGGTCAGCGCCGAGGGTTGCGAACTCTGGAACGGTGAACAGTCCCAGACCGTGGACCAGGACGCAGTGGCCGCTCTGCTCGGCATAAAGCCCGAACAGGTGCGGATCCATATGCTCTTCGCCGGCGGTAGCTTCGGACGCCGGTCCAATCCCCAATCGGACTACGTACTGGAGGCGGTTGAGATCGCCCGGCGGAAGCCCGACATACCGGTGAAACTGGTCTGGACCCGGGAAGACGACATGCGCGCCGGCTACTACCGTCCGGCCTATTTTCACCAGTTACGCGCGGCCCTCGATAAAGCGGGCAACCCCACTGCCTGGGAGCAGCGCATCGTCGGTCAGTCGATCCTGACCGGCACCGCCTTCGAGACCTTCATGGTCAAGGAGGGCGTCGATGCCACCTCGGTGGAGGGGGCTTCCACCCTGCCCTACCGCATCCCGAACCTTTATGTGGACCTGCATACGGTCGCGCTGGGAGTACCGGTGCAGTGGTGGCGCTCGGTGGGCCATACCCATACCGCTTTCTCCACCGAGACCTTCATCGATGCCCTGGCCCACGCCGCCGGTCGTGACCCGGTGGAGTTCCGCATCGCCCTGCTCAAGGGACAACCCCGCTACCTCGGGGTACTCATGCTGGCAGCGGAGAAGGCGGGCTGGGGAATCAAGCTGCCCGCAGGCCGCGCCCGTGGCGTCGCCTTGCACAAATCCTTCAACACCTACGTGGCGGAAGTGGCGGAGATCTCCCTGCAAGGTAAAAACCGCTTCAAGGTCGAACGGGTTGTCTGCGCCGTGGACTGCGGCATCGCCGTCAACCCGGATATCATCCGCGCACAGATGGAAGGCAGTATCGGCTTCGGCCTGTCAGCCGCGTTGATGAGCGAGATCACCCTGGACGCGGGGCGTGTGATACAGGGGAATTTCAACGACTACCAAGTGCTGCGCATCAACCAGATGCCTGAGATCGAAGTACACATCGTCCCCTCGACCGAGCCACCCACCGGAGTCGGGGAACCGGGTACTCCACCCATCGCCCCGGCGGTGGCCAATGCACTCACCGCCGCCACCGGACAACGCTTCGCCAGGCTACCTTTGGACTTTGGACAATTTTAAATTTTGGACAGGTCGTATGGGGGCTGTGTGTGCTTGTCTTAAGGCCTGTTAACACGCATCCGATAGGTCCTGAAAAACCGCGAGCATAGCGCGCACTATAATTCAAAATTCAAAAGTTAATATTATTATCAACCATGGCCAATCAGCTTTCTCAACTCCTCAGATATTGGCAGGAGGCGCGCGATGTCACCGACTGGGTGCTGGGCACGGTCTATAAGACCGAGGGGCCCTGCTACCGCAAGGCCGGCGCCATGATGCTGATGAACGGCCTCGGCCAGCAGTTCGGACTACTCAGCGGCGGCTGTCTGGAGTCCGACATACTGGGTCATGCCCGGCGGGTCATGCAGTCGGGCAAGGCCTTGACGCTGCGCTATGACGGCAGCGACGAGGACGACCTCTCATTCCAGCTCGGCATCGGCTGTGGCGGCATCGTGCATATACTGCTGCAACCCCTCGATGCGGAGCACGATTTTCTCCAGCTCGATGCGGTTTACAGCACCCTGCAGGCGCGAGGAAGCGGCTTCTACCATCAGCGCATCCCTGATGCATCGGGCGCCACGGAAAGCCGGTTTGTCGCGTTCGACGAAGCCGCGCCGGTGAGCAAAGGGGGCATTGGCAATGTGCGTCTGGAACAGCGGGACGAAAACCTATGGCTGATCACGCCGATCGCTGCCGACCCCCATCTACTGATCGTCGGCGGAGGTTTGGATGCACGCCCTGTAGCCGCCATCGCCAGTGAGTTGGGCTGGGAGGTCAGCGTCTGCGACCCGCGGCCGGCGAATGCCCGCCGGGAGTTCTTCCTCGGCGCCGACAACCTGTTGCGCGACCAGGGCGTGGAGCTGACCGACTATGCCCGCCGTTGCCGGGTGAATGCCGTCATCCTCATGTCCCATAACTTGTCCATCGATGCGGATGCCCTGGCGGCGTTGAGTCTCCAGCCCCTTGACTACCTGGCCCTGCTGGGCCCGAACAACCGTCGGCAACGTGTCCTGGATGCGGCTGGAGTGGATGAATCACAACTGCCAGCCCCCCTGGCGGGTCCGGCCGGGCTCGATATCGGCGCGGAGCTACCGGAGTCGATCGCCCTCTCCATCCTGGCCGAGTGTCATGCCCGTCTCAAGGGGGGCTCGGCCGGGTCGCTCAGCGGTATCCTCCCGGCGTGAAACGGATCGCCACGCTCATTCCGGCGGCAGGCGCGGCGACCCGATTTGGGCAGTGCAAACAGCTCATGACGGTGAATGGGAAAAGCCTGCTGCAGCATGCCGTGGATCGCGCCAACACCCTGGCAACAAACACCGTCTTCGTGGTGACCGGCGCTGAACACCCGCAAATTTCTGCAACAATTCGCCAAGCCATGCTTATTCACAACCCTAGATGGAGCGAGGGTCTTGGCGGATCGATCGCCTGCGGCATGAAGACTATCGCCGGCGATTACGACGGCATACTGATCATGCTGGCCGATCAGGTCGCACTGCATCGAGACGACCTGCAACGTCTTCGGGACGGCTTCGACGGGGCAAATATCGTCTGCGCCCGCTATCGGGGTCAGCGCGGTGTGCCCGCCCTGTTCTGCCGCGAGAGTTATCCGGAACTGCAACGCCTGGCGGGGGATCGTGGCGCCAAGTCGCTGCTGCACGATGCGCGCTTCACGGTGACAGAGGTGGCAATGGAAAATGCGGCGCTGGATATCGACACCGAGGAGGATCTGAATCGCTGGCTGCAGAAATCCCCGGGTTAAACATAATATTTGATGTACCACATCATCATCTGAAATGGAGTTGCTGTACTGGTGCAATTCGTTCCGGAGAAAATCGAAAATAGTGCGGCATTGAACCTTTGTCATATGGGAGTGGCACTTGCTTTCGTTGGATGTCGAGATATTGCACCGATGATTGTCAGACTCCTGCGCGACAAGTCGCACCCTACGTCTCGATCGCCGGTCGTTTGCGGCTTGCCGCACCGAGTAAAGGCTCGGTTCGAAGTAGGTGATGGACGACAATTCGCACAAAAACGCTTTGCGCGAGATCCTCATTGAGAATAGGTAACACGCCCTATCTTGCGCAGCCTTGCCAGCCAATTCCCGACACGCGGTTTGCCGAAAACATTCACCAGCAGGGAGAGTATGACGATGATCAAGTCCAGGCAGGTCGAGTGGCGTTCGCTATAGGCCAGCTCCAGCAAGCGGGTAACCCTGAAACCGCGTCCACCATAGAGCTGAGCCATGCCGGTGATGCCGGGTCTGAGCCTGAAGCGAGGCAAGCGCGCATCATACAAGCCCAAACGCTCTGCATCCTGACGGGTCAGGGGACGGGGTCCCACTATGCTCATGCTGCCTTGCAGAACATTAATGAATTGCAGCAGTTCATCGAGGCCGGTCTTGCGGATCCAGCGTCCGACCCGGGTAATCTCGCCGTTGCGCATGCTGCGAAACTTCATGCAGACAAATGGGCGAAGATCGCGACCGACCCGCTGCTGGGTAAAAAGTACCGGCCGGCCGTCATCCAGAATAATCAGTAATATGATGACAAGCAGCAGCGGAGCGAACAGCATCAGCCCCATCAGGGAGACGCTGATATCGAAAATCCGCTTGGTGTTCACCGATCCGTCGGCACGCACTTTTCATGCTGAGGACGTGGCCCCGATGCGCTCTCTGTTTGTCTCGACAATACGGATTCGAGCAACGGCCGCGTGATCGCCAACTGTTTCGACTTGATCAGCAGATTCCAAAGGGGTTCGAATTTTTTCCAGCCGGCACTGTAGCAGAGCTGCTTGACGGCATGCAGTGGCCGGCCACGGTGGACATGGCTCGAGCGCAGGATGGCCTCCCAGCGATAGAATGACCGGTAGGCTTCGTCATATCCGGCCTTGAGTTCCACGGCTGTCATGTTGCGCGGGCGGTAGACCACCTCGCGGGTGTTATAGCGATTCCAGTCGTCGCTGACGATGCGCCCCGCCTTGTTCATCTCCGCATAGAGCCGGGTACCCGGATAGGGTGTCAGGATATGAAAGGTGGCGGTGGTCAAGCCCATCTCCACGGCCCAATCGACGGTGCGGCGAAATACACTCTTGTCATCGTTGTCGAGACCGAAAACGAAGCTGCCGTTGATCATCACACCCAACTCGGAGAGACGCTTGATCGCCGCCCGGTAATCGTGTCCGGGTGTTTGTCGCTTGTTCGCATCCCGAAGATTGGCCCCATTCAGTGTTTCGAAACCCACGAACAGGCTGCGCAGGCCCGCCTCCACCGCCTTTTCGATCAGGTCTCCCTGTAAGATGGATTTGACGGTGGCGGCGCCCTGAAACAGCCGTCCCATGCCTTGCATGCCGTCGAACAACTGCCCTGCGAAGTAGGGATGCCCGAGCAGGTGATCGTCGAGAAAATAGAGATGCCGACCCGGCAGCGATTCGATCTCCGCCAACGCCCGGTCTACCCGTTGGGTATAGAATGAACGTCCGCCCAGATAGAAGGGATCCTTGTAACAGAAGTCGCAGTGGTGGGGGCAGCCCCGGCTGACCACCAGGGAGTTCGGCACCAGATAGAGCTCTCGCTTGATCAGGTCGCGCCGAGCCTCCGGAATGTCGACCAGCGATCGCCGCAACGAGAAATAGATCCGCTCCGGCCTGCCCCGGCGCAAGTCGGCCAGGAAGCGGGGAAACACCTCGTCCCCCGGCCCGAGGACGATGGTGTCGGCGTGCCGGCGCGCCTCGTGCGGCATGGAGGTCACATGCAATCCGCCCAGAATCACATGACTGCCATGCTTCCGGTAGTGATCGGCCAGGGCATAGGCGCGATAGGCGTTGGTGATGTAGACCTGGATCACCACCAGATCGGGTGTGTCGTCGAGGCAGATCTCTTGCACATGCTCGTCGACCAGTTCTATCTCATCCTCGGGGCTCATGTGACCGGCCAGGGTGACCAGGCCCAAGGGGGGAAACAGGGAATATTTGATAGGTCGCCAAAACGGGCTCTTGGCCTCGATCAGGGCCGGCAGGATGAATTTCGCTTTCACCAGTGACTCCTCTGTTGTGAGGGGTCAGTGTAGTATCCGCAGCGGGCGAAATTTGGGTGAAATAATGGCGAAAAGTGGCAGCGCGATCGGCTGTCAGTCCGGCCGTCTCACCGGCAGACGCAGAATGGTCTTCAGCCGCTCCGGCGGCACCCGCCGGGGATCCGATAGATAGATCTCATGGTGACGGCCGTGTGACTCGTAGCCCTGCCCTTGGGCAAAATCGAGCATCTGCGAGAGGGTCTCCCATTCGTTCTCGAAGGGACCGAGGTGCAGCATCTGGATGCATGGGCCTTCGCTCAGCGTCTCGAGTTTCACCACCTTGACTTGCGGATCCTTGCCTTTGTCGAGCAGGATCTTGGCCGCCTGTTCCAACTCGGTCCGGGTGACGAAGTCCGGGGTTCGGATCATCAATCTCCAGCGCCACTCCTGCTTGGGAATGTTTTTGAGATCCGGCCCCCGCTCACTCCACCACTGGCCTTCCAGCTTGCCGACCACATAGTCCTGTCGACCATCGAACTTACGCGTCATCTTGATCGTATAGGCCACGGCATAGAGCGCGGCGACCTTGGCAGAGAACTCATCGCCGCCCGGCTCGCCGGCGCCACTGATGGTCAGGTAACGACCATCGGCGACCTCGACCAGAGTGGGCCGTTTCGGTTGCGCATAATCACTCTTTTTGAGCTGTTTAAACAGATCGACTTTATCTTCATTGCTCATCGCTTGGTCCCTATCGTGTCCGCAGCGGCATATAGATATCGGTGATGTAATCCTCCGGCTCGGTGTTCTCCGGGTCGGTGAGGTAAAGCTCCAGGCAGGGTCCTGAACGCAGTTCTCGCCCACTACGCGGCAGCCACTCTCCGAACAACCGCGCATAGGTATCGCCGATTCCCTCGAATGGCCCGAAGTGGGTCGCCATGGCGTACTCACCGCCTTCTATGAGCATGACGCCAATATCGCCCTGGGGTTGATAATCCCCGTCCAGGGTGCAGCAGGCGTCGTAACGGATTTTATCGCCAGGCGTCACCTCCGGATCGTCGTGGCACAGACCGAGAAGCTGTGCACCACCAAGCAGCCCCTCCTTTCCCAGCACCATGCCGAGTTTCTCCCATGCGTTGCCGCACTCGTTATAGGGTCCCGTGTGGCGTACGAAGGCGACCCGCATGGGCTCCAGCTTTTTGATCTCTACCTTAATGGTCTCTGCTCCCGAGGTTGCCGGTTCGAAGTCAGTGATCGATCCGCCCTCCCTGTAACGCACGCGCTGGGCAGGCGTTTGCGATGGTTGTGCGGCGTTTTCCGCGCGGAACGTGGATGGTGATACACCCTGGCTGACCTTGAACGCGCGGGTAAAGGCCGCATGCGACTCGTACCCCGCCTCGAGCGCGATGCGGGAGATCGGCTCGTCAGTCAGCTTGAGCCGTATCGCCGCCCGCTCCAGACGCAGGCGCCGGATGTGCTCCTTTACCGACTCCCCGACCATGCCACGGAAAATGCGGTGGAAATGGTAGGGTGAAAAGGCGGCGATAGCGGCCAGGTTCTCAAGCGGCACTGCTTCGTCCAAGTGCTGCTGTATATGAACCAATACCCGCAGTATGCGATGCTTGTAGTCGTCGAGGGTTGTTGGTTTCATGCGCTTCCCATTCAGTAATGAATTTACAGGATCGCGTGGGATTGTGCTTGACGGTTTTTGCTCTTTTTCGAGCGTGAAAAGATGAAAAAGGGGACACCCGGCTTCTGCCCGGGATGCTCGACATGTACCCCGTAGAGGACATGTTAAAGGGGTCTGTTACTGAGCATGTTAAAGGGGTCGGTGACAAATGATAACGATTGTGATTTGTCACCGGCCCCTTATATCTATCCATCGACCCCTATTATCCAGATTTCGCTGATATTAATAACAATTGTGTTCTGCCCCCGATACTTTCTCAATTTGCCCTAGAGTCGAGAAACATCTTCATCTTGTTTGGCAATAGTGAACGGGCCTTTTCAGTTAATGCCTTTTCATTCTTTTGCCATACAACACCGAGATAAATTATCAGCAATCCAATTGCAGTAAGCGTAATTGGGAATAACCAGCTATCCTCAAATACTTCCTGCGCAAGGTGGCCAAAATACAGGCACGAGCCTAAAGCGCCGAAAACAACGAATACTCTTCTGACGATAACAACACCCACGGCTATCATGAATAGATTTACAAAGAAGTAGACAAACTTTGAGAGTTCACTGTCTGAGTCCTGCGCGGTCATTCCGCCCCAGAACGCCATAACACCAAAAATATACAGCCAAAACGCATAATCAATCCTTCTTTTGGATCTAATATCAACCCAGAAGGCAGTGAGAATCATCAACATGCCGAAATACATTGAAACTAAAGCGCGAAACTCGAAATCGTAGTAATCGCCTATAATCATTACCGCGACATCCATTGACATATACCAGAGCGTTACAGCGATCGGCATCGCTAAAAAGGGGTACTTGTATCGCCACGCAACAGTTAGGCCGACTATCAATGTAGCTAGCTCCATATACAACCAATGCCATTTAATATATTGGTGATACTCCCGGTAAACACTTTCGTCTGGCCAAAGACCGAGCGCTTGCTGCAGTCCATATACAGCCAAAGGTGTCAGGGCTACGGCGAAAGTGGCACATATTCCTGCAGGTATGGCGTGACCCTTTTCCTGGAAAATGCCAGCTAACTTAAGGCCAACTCCTGCATAGGCCAACGAAATATAAAATATCCCCCATCCCCCAAAGGACTCCCATCCTAAGTTCATAAAGAGAGTCATCGCTCCAATTGCGATTAGTCCTCCCAGGTAGTAAAGAACATTCGTGAAATTAAATGTTGGCCCAACGCTCGGTAAGCTAGCTAAATAATCGTGTAGCTTTGCCGCTTGATCAGCAGTAATTATGTTTTCATCGACGGCGTCATCGAGGTTCTTTCTGGTTATTTGCATTTGTTCTGGAACCTTTATGCTAGGTCTCTTGGCATCTAATGACAGGGCTCGGTGGTCGAGCGAAAGCGAGCATGTGGGCAACAACGGCTTGTTAGGCAATCCATTTCTTTTGGTTTCGTATGTTTTACTTTTGCCATTATTCAATTAGAGTAAGCCAGATAATCGCTCCAATGTGCATCAATACTTGCAATATTCTATTTACACGACATAACGTATTAGTTTTCTGTGATAAATTGTAATTTTTATATCCGCCAAATAGGAGGAACTTGTACCAATAATTAAATTTCTTCGAAAAGTGTGTGAGATAATGTGATTTACCTATCTCCGAATAAACAGCTGGTTCATAATTTTCAAGTTGTTTCAGCAAGACAAAGTCTACAATCCAGAATGAAAGTATTGCGCACACCCCTGTAACAACTAATGCAATGAATGATAAAGATACTGCTTCCATAATCTTATGTTGGCCTAACAGCTTTATTAACGAGACCCCGAGTCTCGTTATACACTTTCATCTGTTGCTTTCATTATATACCCCGAAATTTGTAAATAATCCTTACTGCACAGGAAGCATCTGAACTAGGTTTTATATCCACTGTAAAGGTGTCTGTATACCACTCACCTATACGTGCTTTCGAAACTTCTGCTAAACTGCTACTCGCAGAAAAGTTCTCTTCTCCAGAAAAATCGAATACTTCGCTTGATATAGTGACCGTACCTGCTTCAATCCATCCGCCAACATATACCTCAAGTCCATTTGTAAAATCAAAATTAGATAATACAGGCCAAGAACTTCGTGAAATCTTTATTTCCTGTTCTTTCGTGCATTTAAGTATATCGGTCGACCGGTAAAGAGCTCTGTCGATTAAGTATGCTGATATATATATGACCAATAGCAAAAATACTAGAAATATAATTTTGCCAAATCCTCTCAATGCTCCTCCTACAGATAACGAGTCTGTCGAATAACTCGGCTTTCAACGTACAGCAAGCACATTAAGCCAGAATAATTTTCTGTCTGCATTCTATCCAATCCAAGTTCTCTAATTAAAATACCGGAAAAAAGAGACCTATATCGCCATATACTCCCCATATTTTTGTATCTTTACTGTAATTAAAGGGGTCGGTGACAAATGATAACAATTGTGATTTGTCACCGACCCCTTTTATCACGATTTATTTGACCTTGGATATTTTTATGTTTGATTTGCCGGAAACATCTGATGCTGAAAGCCATATTTGACCTTCAGAGGCGCCAAATACTACTTTTATTTGCGGAACACCTCTTGGCGCTGGCGCAATCCCTGTGATTTGATATTTCCCAAGATTTACCCCATCCTTTGTCAGTTCGGACAAACCTCGAACTAGAGTGATTGTAATTTGATTTTGATTATCCTCAGCTGTGCTAAATATTTGAGAGAGTTTGCAGGGTAATTTACAACCTGACTCAAGTATAGGCGTCAGCACTCCACCAAGCGTTTCAATTCCTACATTTTCTGATAGCACACCGTCATGAAGAATTGGCGAATCATTTTCTACTACTACATCAGCAACAGAACTGGAGCATGATATTAGTAGAAATAAAATTACGATGAAATATCGGTTCACTTGATTCCTCATGGCTTATAACGCCTAGCTCACCCGACGAAAACCGCGTAGCGGTTTTTGGTCGGGTGAAGCACTGTGATACTTATTATGACCTCCCCCCTGCTATAACAAACTTGGGAGCTACTCCAAAGTCATCGTCACACACAGGAGGAAGGTCAAATGAGATTCTACAACACATCGCACCAATACTACTGCGGAATCGACCTGCATACCAAAATAATGTACGTCTGCATACTGGACAATGAGGGGGAAATTCTCCTTCATCAGAATATTCCTACACAACCGAATCGGTTCCTGAAGCTGGTCGGTCCCTATCGGGAAGACATCGTGGTGGGTGTCGAGTGCATCTTCTCCTGGTACTGGCTGGCTGATCTCTGTCAGGCAGAAGGAATCCCCTTCATTCTTGGACATGCCCTCTACATGAAGGCGATCCATGGCGGCAAATCCAAGAATGACAAGATCGATTCCGAGAAAATCGCCAAGCTGATCCGTGGCGGGACCTTTCCACTGGCCCATGTCTACCCCCAAGAGATGCGCGCAACACGCGATCTGCTACGCCGTCGCAATTACTTCGTCCATCGACGCGCCGAACTGCAGGCGCATATCAAGTTGACCAATTTCCAGTACAACCTCCCCAGTATCACTCAGAAGCTAGATCGACGCGCCAACCGCAACGACTTGGCCGAGCGGTTTCACGATAGCAGTGTGCGTAAAAACGTCGAGGCGGATATCCATCTGATGGACTCGTTGGAGGATGAGATCAAGGCATTGGAGGCCTACATTATCAGCCATGCTAAGGGCCATGATCCGCGCACCTACTTCCGGCTGCAGACGGTACCGGGTATCGGTGCCGTATTGGCATTGGTGATCCTCTATGAGATCGAGGACATCGGCCGCTTTCCTACCGTGCAGCAGTTCTGCTCTTACTCGCGTCTTGTGAAGTGCCCGAAGGAGTCAGCAGGAAAGCGCTACGGCTTCTCGGGTAGACGTATCGGCAATGCCCATCTCAAATGGGCCTTCTCCGAGGCGACTGCGTTGTTCATGCGCGAGAGTGAGCGGGGAAAACACTATGTAGCAAAGATGGCCAGAAAGCACGGCAAGGGCAAAGCCATGTCGATCCTGGGGCATAAGAGTTAAAGGGGTCGGTGACAAATGATAACGATTGTGATTTGTCACCGACCCCTTTTATCAACACTGCGCAGATTCTCCACTTTGACGGGTGGCCCCTGCAATTCAGGCTTGTATCTGCTACCAGCTATACGTTTATATCCTCGACCCAGATCCATCCCTAGATCCCCAACATCACCCGCCTTTATCGTGATAAATGTCTCTCCAGGTAGTAGTTCGGCGGCTTTCCGTTGAAATGCCGCACTATTCCGAACACTCTGATCCGCGGCAACGAGTAGCTCATCTGAGTAGAAGGCTGATGACATCGGAGGAAGCACTACCTGACCATTGGGCTTAACCTTGACATGTCCATCAGGTGCAACACCAGTTAACGCACGACGCTGCAGCTGAGAATCAGTCACAGCTCCACCGTGGCGTGCTATAGAATGCGCATCCGGATGGCTTGTTACAAGATCTAAATGCTTCTGGTTAATCTTGTTTGGACCAATCTAATTTAGAATGCAAGCTTATTCCTTCTGCCCATAACTCGAACATTGACATGTTTTAGGTCATTAGGACAAAAAATCCCTGCACCAAATTTTGATTCACGAGATTCATCATCGTCAAATGCAACAATCAATTCAGCGCCACAAATGCCACACACATACGTTACGCCTTCTTTATGCCTCCTCTTAACTTCTCCAAGAGGAATTTCGCCTTCTCGATAAACGATTTCATTTTCCATTAATAAAACCCCCTTACTCCCAAGACATCACAGGCACTTTGCCAGTCGGCAGTCCGGGGTAATCCCGTTTAACTTGCTGCCAAATATTGAAGCGCTCATTCAATGTTGGACGCCGACTTTGCTGAAATAAAAACTCACGACTGTACGATAAATACTCATCATAGTGATTATTTCCTAATGCACCAAAATAATCTCTTCTAACATGTTTTCCCTCATGAGAAAAAATTCTCGCTGCATATTCAGCAGGATCATATCCAAATAGATTCGCTTCAGACTCAATATTGCTAGGGTACAATTCTATAACCCGCCTATTCGGATAGTAAGCAGCTAAATCATCAACATCGTCGAACACAAACTTGATTTCTATCCCTTGTTTGCCTACCTGTTCATACGACTTAAATGAGATTGG
>JBNKOL010000033.1:0-28906 GCA_050294655.1 Sedimenticolaceae bacterium | reverse complement strand
AGTGACTACCAGCGTTTTCTCAAGCGGAACACGCTCATCTGTTCGATGAGTGCTGTCGGGCATTGTGGCGACAATGCAGCATGTGAAGGCTTTTTCGGCATGCTCAAGCGAGAGCGGACAAACCATCGACGTTATCGTACGCGCAATGAAGCCATGGCAGATGTATTTAACTACATCGAACGGTTCCACAATCCGAGAATGCGGCGTAGAGTGGCACGGCAAGATCAGAAGTTTTCAGTCGTTTTAAAATCGTCCGTGGAAACGGGGTAGAACCCTAATAATGAATACACTAGCAGTTAATAATTGCATTCAGTGTGCCATTTCTTGATAGAGAACTTCTACTTTTAGCCGTTACCACATCCCATTATCGTTGCTCAGGTATTGAGTACTCGATGATTGATTTAAAGAACACTCGTGGATAAGCCAGTCATTGCAACTATTGTAAATAGTTTAGTTACACAGCATCCAATGTCAGGTATTTACTTCCGATTAGATGAAGTGAATTATTGAATATATTTTATGCATTACTTTATGATAATTGCTTAACTATATGTAATAATTAACTTTATATGTTACATATTAATGTACTATTTTCCCTTCGGAGCGCTCTTTGACGACGGCTTTCTGCAGTCCTCTATCGCATTTACATAAATGCGTCTGCTTACCCCGAAGCTGCCTATCTATGACCTATGTGAACTTTGACATGGTCCTTAAGTCGTTGCCCTACGCCTGATGATTTCGAGAAGCTGTTATACGGGTACCGCTCACTTGCCGTGGTCTGTTAGGTCGCTCCAAAGACAGACCAGGTCCAGGCATATTTTCGACATGGCAGCCCATTATGCGATGGGCAAACAGATCATGGATGTGGTTGGATGCTTCGCACTGCGATAAGGTGCTCTAAAGCTAATAACCGGATCATCGGCCTGCGTGGCCATTCATGTGTTCAGCACCGGGTCGAGGTACGCTTCTCTGGAACACCAAGACTGAAAAGCTGCGACATTGAATCTACTGCCGAGCGATCTCCATTTTCTTAAACACAGAGTACCGGATATCGCTATTTATCGAGACTAGGCTATGACCACTCGTTACAGACTGGCGCCCCGACTCTGCTCTCACGTTGGCTTGTTCGTGGATGACGCATCTCCCCTCCTCTTTATCCTGGCTTTGCTGAAGAGGATAACCAGCATCCGTTTTGTCGAACACCAAACATGATGCGAATTTGCGATAAATTGAAAGAATCAAGAAGTGAATTCCGTTGCGGCATTTGCACTGCCATAGCCTATTGTGGGCAGTATCATCGAAACCGGTCGCCCTTAATCTTCTCCCATCGTTGTAAATGCGACATACCCCCATGGTTGTATGAAGAGATTCCAGGATACGGGAATTTGTGGATTTTGTGGGTTGTGCGGCGTACCCCTTGTAACATCTGAAAATGTGATCCAGAATCCCATTGTGCCGGTATCAGTGGTTTATGTGGGGAGATTGACGCGGCCGTACAATATGATGGCTCTGGAATTTTCTACCGACGCAAAGGCTGGCAAGGAAACTGGCATTAGTGAACGAGAATAAAGCAGGTTCCTAGTAGGAATCTCAAGCACGGGAGTACTTCATATGCCAGATCTCAATAAGGGTGTATCGGCCATCCTGGTACTGTCACTTGGCATGCTCGGCAGTGGCCTTAGCCTGTCAACGCAGGTCGTCCAGGCTGAGGAGATAGCTCAACTGCTTGAGTATTCGCTCGAGGAACTGGGTCAGATCAGAGTTTTCACCGCATCCAAACGAATACAGAAACAGGGTGAAGCTCCTGCCACCATCTATGTCATTACAGAAGATGACATCAAGCAATACGGTTACCGTGACCTGAAAGATGTTTTGCATAATCTGCCAGGTATCGAATACGCGAATGCGCACTCCAGTCTACAGGGGGGGCAAAGGGGCTTTGCGGAAAACTGGGCGCAGACAAAGATTCTCATCGATGGCCGCCCGATGAATAAGTTGTGGTCCGGGGAAGCGTATATTGCATCTCAATATACTCTGAACAACGTAAAGCAGATCGAAATCGTCCAGGGACCCGCGTCGGCTTTATATGGCGCCGATGCGTTTACCGGCGTAATCAATATCATTACTAAGAACAGCGGCAACTCTGAACCCGGTTCGGATATAGCAACCTCCCTGGGCAGCGTGGATGAGGCATTTGACAGCAAACAAGTCAGTTTCAATACCATCAGTCAAAGCAAGAATCTGGGGATCACTCTAAGCGGAACCGTCTTCAATCAGGAGGGGCCGGATTTCACTGATTTCATAAGAACAGCGGAATATACAGAAGACAATATCGAGCTTAGAAACGAGATGCTCGACAGTGGCAATCCCTATAGAGACGACAACCGGGCCTATAATTTCAATATCGACTTCATTTATACAATCGATACCACCGCCAACATCAATGCCGGTATCTACTTTTTGCGGGATGAGGACGGCGGCGGAATCGAGAATCCTGAAATCTCCTACACCAACTTCAATTATAACTCCGAGCAAATACTGACTTATTTTAAATTTGAAAACGAGTTCGATTCTTATCCGGTCAAATTGACGATCGATGCCTACCGGGAAGACGAGGATGATTATATCCGTTTTCAAAGCCGTGAAGATGAAGGTGATAATCCTCCGTTTCTTGCTGCATTTAATATCGAAGACAACAAGTCATACACAATAAACACCCAGTTCGACATTACCCCCAAGAGCATCCCCAACTATCTGATTGTGGGGTTTGGTTATTACAGCGTATATATTGGCGAACCCGCTTTTACCGGTTTGAGCACCAGCGACACCACATTGGGGAGTCCTCAAGTGGGCCGATATCTATTTCCGCCCACGGGCTATTTTTCCAATCTGACGCCCTATCTGGATCAAGACAAATATTACGTTTACATCCAGGATCAACACTCTTTTCTTGATAACAAACTGCAGCTGACCCTGGGTGGTCGATATGACCATCACAATATCTATGGCGATATAACCAATATAAGAAGTGGCGTGTACTATCAATTGGCTGAAGGCTGGGCGATAAAAGCCCTTTACGGTGAGGCATTCCGTGAACCCACCATGTTCGAATTCACTGAAAACCCCGATCTGGTTCCGGCCAGAATGAAATCCAGGGAGTTATCGCTTCACTTTAACCCAATGCATAACCTTTCCGGCCAAGTGGCATATTTTCAGAATCACGCTTCAAAGATTATTGAAGAAGCGCCCACCATAGAGGACACTCTGGTTAACAGCGGCTCCAAAAAGGTGGAGGGAGTGGAAGCCCTGATGAAATGGCGCTACGCGAGTTTGCGGGGAAACGTCTGGTACAACTATGAACGCGATCCGGATGACTCTGAGTTCAAGGAAATCGCGAAGAATAAATTTGGCTTTGGCGTTATCTACGACTTTTCGGATAATCTATCCTTGAGCCTGCAGGGTAAATACACCGACTCGATCAAAGGCAACGCCCTGGATGCCAATCTCAATCCGATCACCATCACCATTCCGGAATATAAATCCGTCAATTTGACACTGCTGGCGCAACGGCTAAGTTCTTCCACTTTTCCGGATACGGATATTTCGTTTTCCATTTACAATTTGTTCGATACCAAAAATTATTACCCCGACGTGAGAGGGGCGAACCCCAGCCGTTTTCTGGAAGAGGGAAGAAGTTTTTATGTCAGCGCCAGAGTCTATTATTAGGCATACAGGGTAGTCATCCATCCGCGCGGAATTCAGTGGGAATTATTCAATTCTCACTGAGAGAGAACTCTGCGCATGTTGAATGCCTGGTTTTAATAATACCCCCCTGCTCCGCTGCTGAATTGCTTCACATCTTCACACCGACAGCCCCTAATACAGGTACACAGCTCCGGTATCGCCTGCCCAGTCCATCCGGTGTGCTGTTCATGCCGGTCGTGCTGCTGTTTTTCCAACGCAGCTCCCACCGCCCGGGTGTCGCCGTCACCACGCAATGCGACGGACTCGCCGAAGTTATCCCCTCAGCCTCCGCCCTAATCCCTATGGAAACGCGGATACAATATTTTTAAGCATTACAGTCAGATACCTTCTATTGTTAAAAAATATATTGAAACCGGAACATCCATGCCTTGAGCCTCTCCAGGCTTCCGCTTCGGTTGGGGTCCGCCTCGGCATCCACGTAGTTGGCCATCAGGCGCATGTGGCGGTCTACATACCAGTTGAGTCCGAGGGTCCAGTTTTTCTCTTCGCCTCCTGTAATCGGATCCTGCTCCAGATCGAGTGTGCTGTAGCGTGCCGCAATCTCCCAGTCTCCGTGGTCAGCTTTGGGCACGACCTTGTCGAAAGCGCCATCTTTTGGATCGTAGTCACGCCGCCCCCCCGTAATGAACCAGGAGCCCAGGAGATACCAGCCATCGAAGACCACGTCGGGGCGGCCTGTGCGTTGCACGTCTGCGCGTATGTATTCGCCCTGTATGGACCAGCTTCCCCATATCCCCGCCAGTTCCAGACCGCTGGTCAATGTATGGTCGACCCGGCTCAGGGTGCCGGTGGCAATCATGGCGCGATCGATCAGGTGAACCTCGGGGCGTGTACGGTAGCTGACGCGGTTATCTTCCCGTGGTTCACGGTACTCGGAGGAAACGCCGAAATGGAGACGGTTGCCGCGGCCGATGCGCGGTGAATAGACCACCCTGCCAGCCACACCCCAGCCTTCGTCGATTTCTTTGTCGCGGCCACGCGCGGAACCCTCGAACAGGCCGCCGGCAAGACTCCAGTCCTCACCCCAGCTGTTAATGCGCAAACCCAGATTGTAACCAGGAACCAGCGCGGTGATCAGTGCACGCTCCATGAAGGTCGTTGCATTGGAACTCGTGAGCTCTTCGAGGCTGACCGGTTCCTGCAGGTTGCCCAGCCTGATTCTTACCCTGTCGAAACCGTAATAACCGATATAGGCGTCTTTGACCTGGAAGTCATGGTCGGCAGCAAAATCGTATTCGTAGAAGTATCGCCAGTCACGGAGAAATTTTCCGGACAAGTTCAGTCTTGCACGGCGTATCTCATCGAAGCTTCCATCCGAAGCGGGATCATCCGCATCGATGCTGCCGATATCGGCGTGCAGTCTTCCGCCGATTCTGAACGAATAGGCCTTGTCGTCCGATTCGAATCTCAGGGCGTTGCTCCAATCCGATGCATTTGCTCCGCATGAAATCGCACTTGCACAGATCGCCGTGCAGAGCCTTGACCACCATATTCCATTTTTACTGTACAACTTGATCCCTCCTGCCGGAGTCACGCTTCGCGTCGGTGAGCGAAGGGGCCACGTCAACCGGTAGTGAGCCCTTGTACGCCGGTTCATCGAACAGGTGGGTAAAGACGACTTCCCCCATGCGACCGTTCATCATGGCTTGACGGAAATCGTGACCGGTATCAGGCAGCGGAACGAGTGCATAACCGGTGTCGAGCCCTTGGCGATCGGCCGCCGCTCTCATCGCTTCGATCCATCGATTGCCTCTTTGCAGACGATTCATGCCCTGCTGCTTGTCGATGCGATGGTTCCGGTTCAGAGCTTCGTCGCGTGAGGTGTCATGCTCTCCCACCACGACGGTCATGGGTATCTTCAGGAAGTCGGGCCACTTGAATGTGAGCGGACGCTTGGCGGAAAGACGAAGTCCTCGCGGGTATTTCACGTCAGGATCGGGGAAGGTATACCAGCCGGCGGCACCGATCACCACACGCTCGACTCTCTCCGGATTGAGCATGGCGTAACGATGCACAAATTGACCGCCGCCCGAATATCCGAACAGGTAGAGTTTCGATGGACAGAGCCCAACACGGCTGTTGAGATCCGCGACCATCATATTCAACACCCGGTCCGCTCTAAGCTCTTCCTTCGGTCCATCCGCCAGACGCTGATAGCCGCGGAAATTCCTGCGACTGAAACGAGGCGCCATGAGGACGATACCCGCCGCTTCCGCATAGGGCGCGAAAAGTTCGGCATGCTCTCTGGCATTTCGTGAGATACCGTGGACGCTGAGCATGACACGCGCAGGCTGCCTGATCGTTCGCGGTAGATAGAGGTAGTATCGCAACGATGGCAGTTCCTTGGGCGCAATTTTCAACACCTGCCCGCGCTCCAGTGAATGCTCGACATCACTCCCCTCCCCCGTTTCGCACGCAGGAAGTGAAGAATCGCGATCCGGTGATGCCTGAATTGCAAACAGTGTCATGATCAGTCCGGTAAAGAGCAAAAGTTCACGCCGCATTGACCGTATCCCCTACTTCAGCTTCAAGGCGCAGAATGGACTAACGGACAAGCCTGAGTTCCCGTCTTTCGGCACCGAGCCCCCAGGCTGCGGGATCGGCGAAAAGATCCTGGCTCGCCATCGACACGATCTCGCCCGACCGTATCACCAGCGCGCGATCGGCCCAGGTGACCTGATTGATGTCGTGGGTGACGAAGATCACCGTGCCACTAAATGACTCAACAGCCTGTTCCAGCGCAAGACGCGCGCTGGCATCCAGATTCGCTGCCGCCTCATCCAACAGCAGCACCGCCGGTCTTGCCATCAAAGCCCTGGCCAACGCGATACGTGACCGCTCTCCCGTGGAGAGGCCGGCGCCGTTTTCGGCGATGCGCGTCTCGAGACCTTTCTCGAGGCGCTTCAACAGCCCATCCAGCTGGCAGGTATTCACCACCTCATCAAGGGTCGTGTCGTCGCTGTTCGAGGCGCCGTAGGTCAGGTTGAGACGGAGCGAACCGCGCAGCAGGGGCAGGTCGGGCGAGACCATGGCGAAGGTCCGCCTGACATCCGACCAGCGACAGCTCTGGATCGACTCGCCATCCAGCAATACCTGGCCCTGCTCCGGTTCCACGAGTCCCGAAATGATACGCAACAGGGTCGACTTGCCGGCGCCGTTGGGACCGATCAGCGCTATCCGCTCACCCGCTGCGATTTTCACGTTCAGCGAACGGAACAGGGGCGACTTGGCAACCTGGCGTAACTGAATGGTCGGTGCCAGGGCGGTTGTGAGCGGCGCTTCCCCGCCCGGCTGCAGCGACCTTCCGAGCGGTGCGAGCCGCAGCAGCTGCAGCTGTTTTTCACGGGCGATGACAGCCGCCGTCCAATACTCGTAGACACGGCTCAAATCGGCCAACCTGGGCGCCAGCAGACCGGCGACGACCATGGCCGATACTACGGTTCCCGGCGTGGCCACCCCCGCAGCCACTTGAAACGCACCGACGCTGAGAGCGGCCAGTCCCGCGAATCCGGCGCTGGCGTCCGACAGCGCCCGTATCAATCCGATGGTCCGTGCTCGTAAAATCAGTGCCTGGCGCAGACGTAGACTGGCTCGTCGCACACGCTTGATCTCTCTGCGCTCCTGACCGAAGCTCTCCACGACACCGATATTGGCGATACGGTCATTGATAAGTGCGGCAATGCGCCCCCGGTAGCGTCGCGCTTCCCGGGTTCGGCTCCGCAGGCGCGGCCCCAGGAACAGCACCAGTATCGCTGTCACGGAAATAGCCACGGCAACGGCGATGCCGATCACCGTCTCGATCATCATCAGAACGGCCACGGCCACCCCCAGTGCAAGGCCGCTCACCAACAGCCGTGCGAGCCCTAGGCTCACCCAGTTTCTCAAGGCGTTGAGGTCACCCACGAATCGCAGCATCAGTGCCCCACGGCTCATCTGGCGTGCGCCGTCTGCTCCAATCCGCGTCACATGCAGAAAAAGGTGGGTGCGCAGGGCATGGATATAGTCCTGGCCGAGGATTTCCGCATCCACAATCCCGCGCCAGCGCAACCAGGCGGTCATCAGGATCGAACCGAGCATTGCCAGCGACAGCACAGAAAGGCTGCGCCACTCAAGCGCCTCGGGGGAGATCACCAGCTCGTCGAATCCCTGGCGTACCAGCAGCGCCGTGGCCACGGCTGCCGATGCCTGTCCGATGCCGTTGGCCAACAGAAAGACGAACCGCTTGCGGCGGTCGCCGGCAAAGAGTGGCGGCAGCGACATCAGGCCACCCGGGTATCGTTGTGGCGTGAAGCGACAAGGTTGTCGAGCTGCCAGCGTCCTTGCACCAAGGTCGAAAGATCGAGGATCGGCAGATCGATCAGGCCGGCGCATTCACGCATCGCGAGTGGCGCACAGGTCAATGCGCCCGAAACGCCGACGACCTCGACGCCCTGCTCTCTCAACCAGGCGATACCGCCCTGGGCTCCAAGGGCATCGGCCGCGGAAAACACCACCTGATCCACCAGACGGGAAAAGACCGGTGACTGGATCAAGGCCCGGGTCTCCGCCTGCAGAATACCGTCTGCGATTTCGATCAGTATCTGATCCACGCCCTCCGCACTGAGCTGTGCGACCAGGGTTTCCATCGCCCTTTCGCAGCATTCGATCGGCAGTTTATAGGTCGAGGGCAATCCGCAGTCGGTAAAGTCGAAAACAGCGGCACTGCCGGCATCGATCATCTGCCAGATATCGCACCCGGCGCCGGTTCCGGTGACCTTGGCGGTCCCGACTTTGACGCCATGCCGAGTCATGCCGAGGGTGAGGCCAGCCAGTGTGGTGGTCTTGCCGGCATTCATGGAGGTGCCGATGACGGCTGTCACTGAGGGTCGGGCGGTGTCGCATGGCAGCGCTTCAAGCGCATAACGAGAAAGATTCAATGGATGGCCATCCCCGTCTGCCAACACCCCGATCGGGGTGATTCGGGATGCCGTCCTGATCTTTGCATTGCGTGAAATGCAGTGCGCCGCGATACCGCCTGCCGCCACCAGATGACAGGGGGATAGATCATCGGGTATCTCGGCCTCGAACTGGTCCGGCGCATAGCGGTTTCCATAGCTGACTATAATTTCGTCGCCGGGATAGAGGGTCGCCCGACGACCATCTATCAATTCGATGCGTTTGTGTTGATTGAGTCTGTCCACCCTTGCCAGGACCAGATCACCCGACTCCGGTTGATAGTCACCGGTGATCAACTGACGCGCATCCGTTCGAACCACTCGATGCGTCGAGTAGGACCACTTCGCCCTCTCGACTCGTTCCGCATCGAGTGGAAGCAGTTGCCTGTCCTCCACACCCGGAGCAGGTTCGGACAGCTTGGCAGTGGGCGGCAAGTGCAGCAGGGACGAGAGCAGATCGTGCAGGTCGGAGAGCGCAAACGGCTTGTTCAGAAATCCGGTAACACCGAGTCGCATCGCCCTTTCATAGTCTTGCTTCGAACGCTGACCGCTGATGATCACCACCGGCAGGCTGCTGCCGCGGTGGCGAATCTCCTCCAGCAAATCCAGACCATTACCGTCCGGCAGTTGCAGATCGAGACAGATGACCATCGGGTCCATCTCTGCCAGTGCATGTCGTGCCTGACGTATGGAGGAGGCACTTCGAACCTGATATTCGGCCAATACCAGACTGCGAACGATTTTGCTCAGCAGTGTCGTGTTGTCGTCGACTACGAGGATGGTCATGGGCTTGCTCCGGATACTGAGTGATTGACATCAGATCAGCTGCAAGCCCCGCGCCAATCGGAGCCAGATGCAGGGTAATGCTTCACTACCCATTGATACTACAGTGGTTATGTTTCTTGGTAAGAGAGGATTATGCGTCTGCGGAAGACCTATCCAATTGGGGTGTCTACCCATCGATCGGGCATTCACCCAACATTGGGATATTTTTCCCATTAACATTCTTGTGGTTATTTCAGTCGGAGAGTGGTTATTTTCTCTCCATCTGATACTTCTCCAGCCGGTAACGCAGACGATCCCGGCTGATGCCCAAACGTCGGGCGGCCTTGGAGACGTTTCCATCCACCTCGTTCATGGTCTGTTGAATCATTTCCCGCTCCATCTCCTGCAGCGTCGAGATGGTCGGCATGTCGCCACGGGTTCTGCGAAGCGATGTCGGTTGATCGGCAGTATTGTCGATCGGCTTGGGACTGGACGCGGGGCGGTTTGCAGGCAAGTTGAAATGTTCGGCAGACAGATCCGCTCCATCACACAGCAGTACCGCCTGTTCCACTCGATTGCGTAACTCCCGGATATTACCCGGCCAGTCATACTGCAACAGGCGATGTTGGAGATCGGCGGAGAGCTGCAAGCCCTGTTTACCGTACTTATGCATGAATTTGTTAATGAAATGGTTCGCGAGCAGCACTATATCGCTGTGCCGTTCGCGTAACGGGGGCATATGTATCGTCAGCGTGTTGAGTCTGAACAGGAGGTCATCTCTAAACTGGCCTTTCGTCACCAGATCCGGCAAGGTTTGATTGGTGGCGGTGATGATCTGCAGATCGACGGAAACATCACGCAGACTGCCCAGGCGCCGCACCTTGCGATCCTCGAGGAGCTTCAACAGCTTCGACTGAATCGTGATATCGAGCTCTCCGATCTCGTCCAGAAACAGCGTACCCCCATTGGCCGCGTCCACGAGCCCGATTTTGCGCTCCCGCGCATCGGTAAAGGCACCTTTTTCATAACCAAAGAGTTCAGATTCGACCAGGTGGGCCGGCAGGTTTGCCGCATTGAGCTCCACAAAAGGACCTTGCTTGCGCGGTCCAGCGAAATGAAGCGCTCTCGCCACCAGTTCCTTACCGGTGCCTGTCTCTCCGGTCACGAGCACCGAGGGCGGCGTACGGCCTTCCGCCAGGCCCCGCATCGCTGTCGTGATTTTGCTGATGCGATCCTTTACTTCTCTGATAGCTTCGGATTCGCCCATGATCCGATCGATATCCCCCTCATTGGCCTGTCGCTCACGAAAATAGGAGAGCTGCTCTTCCGTTTGACGCTGACTGAGCATGCGATCCAGCACGATTTTGAGTTCACTCAAAACGATCGGTTTGCTCAAGTAGTCGTAGGCTCCCGCCTTCATGGCATCGACGGCCAGTCTCAGATTTCCGTATCCGGTTATCATGATGACCTTGCTGTCGGGTTCGATCGTCTGAATCCTTTCCAATACCTCGAGCCCGTTCATTGCGCCAGGCAGGTTGAAATCGAGCAGTACCGCATCCGGTTGGAAACTCGTGAGATATTCCAGTCCTTGTGCGCCATTTACCGCGATACGGATATCGAAGCCTTGTTGCTGAAGATATTTGGATACTTTCCTCGCCAGAACTGCTTCGTCTTCGATGATCAGGACAGCGTAGCCCATGACTCATTCAACCGCTGGAAGGCTTATCGTGACAGTGACACCTTGACCGGCAACGCTCAGCAAGTCGATCGAGCCTTCATAGTGCTCCACAAGGCGTTTGCTCAGCGCCAGTCCCAAACCGGTGCCGTTTGACTTCGTGGTCGAAAAGGGCCTGAACAGTTTGTCTTCCATCTCCTTTGTAAGACCGGACCCGGTATCCCTGATAGTAATCTTTACCACTGAGGGTTTTTGCGCCAACTCGGTAGTGACCGTCAAGGTGCCGTTATCCTCCATGGCTTCGACGGCGTTGGTGATCAGGTTGCCTACTACTTGAGCCATGGGGGCAGCATTGGCATAGACGAAGGTGGGTTTTTCTGTGAGCCGACAATCGACTCGAATCGAGGATCTGTCCAGGAGCGTCTCATGTCCAGTCAAAACGTCCTGCACAATATCATTGACGTTGATTCGTTCGATCTCCTCCTGTTGTGAAGCCGAAAACTGCAACAGCTCACGTGCCCAGCGATCGAGTCGATCTGTCTCGTTGATAATATCCAACGCAGACTCGCGTGCGCCATCGAGATTGTCTGTCAGCGTCAATTCGGCACAAACCCTGATCGATGCCAGAGGGTTGCGCATGGAATGGGCCACCGCCGCGGCTGTCTCACCGATCATCGACAGCGTCTTGGTCTCTATAAGCTGACGTTGCTGTGACTGCATTACCCGATGGGCCCGGCGGACGATCCAATAGAGCGTGCTGTAGAGCAGCACTCCCCCCATGAGCGCACTGGCCCAGATCAGACGCTGGCCTTCTACGATTGACTTGTGAAGTTTGATCGGAACTTTATAGAGTTCAACTGCGCCTACTGTTTGTTGGTGGTCTTCATTCCAGATCGGAATATACGTTTCGATAAAACGCAAACCGATCTTGTCATCGCCGAGATGTACATGTTCCTCCTTCGTCGTCTCGCCGACGATGCCCGACTCGAAGATCAATTCGCCGTTCAGTGTGGCTTCCAGTTCGTGATTGTCGTGAAACAGTTCTCCGATTATCTCTGGATCGCTGGACCACAGGACTTTTTGATCCTTGCCGTAGACATTTGCCCTTACCACATCGGGCATATAGGCCATATGGTTGAAAAACTCATGCAATGCTTCGGTGTGTTCCGGTGTGCTGGGATCCAGAAAGAACCGCCAGGTTCTATCGGCCGTAACGATGCTTTCTATGAAAGCCTGACTTACCCGCGCTTCTTCGCCCAGGATCTTGTCTGTGAAGAGTCTTGACAACATACTGGCGGAGACCAAACCGATGAATAGAATGGTCAGAAAACTGAAGATTGCGAATTGACGCGTTAAATTAAAGGTTTTTTCGGTAGCCAATGTCTTCTTCTGGATTGACTGATTTTATTTTCGCGATACGGTCAAAGCGTATCACAGCATCTACTCCACTCCATTACTATTTAAACGCATTTTCGCGCAAAAACTTCCCTCCCTTTTCTCGGCCTTATGTCGTTACGCGTTTAGTTGTGCCGAGAATGACATCAAAGCAAGAGGCATACCGAAGCGCTTGTCTGAAATGGCTGTGAATACTGGGTTGGCGTGCTATGAGGGCCCTGCGTGAATACCGATATGCCGCACTGCGGCATGATGATATCGAGACAGTGGGCACCGAAAGCGAGCACCTCCTCTCTGCATGATGTCATTGAAGCAACTTCAGGATCGATTCGACCCGTGTTGGACCGCAAACCCACAGGCGCTCTGCATCGCCGCCAGGGTATCCACAACTGGGTGGCTGACATCGCAATCCTGCGAGACCTCGCCCACTGACGCTATCACCTCTGCGAGTGGCAGCATTGGAAGGGCTGAGCAATCGATTCTTTTTTTTCTATATATCAGTTGGATAGGCATTTGGCCCAGAGTTTGCCATTGACTGGGTAAGTGCCATGGTCGAGTCGGATCTGCACTTATCCGCCTGTCCTCGCTTGAGAGTCCGATCAGCGTACAGGCGACTACGGAGGATAGAAAAATCTACATTTGAGGGAGACGAGGTGTGAATATGAATGAGCGACACAATATACCGTGCGACGAGTTCGATTCTGAAGTACAACGTATAGGTGGCATGCCCAGTCGGTGCCGGAGTAAAAGCAAAAGCATGCTCCCACTGACGCTACTTATAGCCGGTGTGCTGATCTCATCGACTGCCGGAGCGCAGATCAGGGTCGGTCCCACCGATCCTGTGACCGGATTTCCACTCTGGTACGAAGACGACACCGGATTACGGCTCGACCTTTGTGATCACCAACAGGCCTGCTTTTTCGCCCCACCCGATCCGAACGCGCCTGTAACCTTTCCCGGTAACTATCCGGACGAGGCTTTCTACTGGGCTGCAGACGCCGGTATGGATGGAGGTCCGGCCAACTCCGGTCTTCGCGCAAACATGACCCTGGCGCGAGAGGCCGCATTTTTCAACGGTCCAGTAGTGGATGGCGATCAGATCGTCTTTTCCCGCATTCGCTTCTTTATCGACGGCATCGATTCGATGGTGGGCAATACCTACACCATCACCCACCCCTATGGCACGCTCAGTTTCACCTCGCAGTCTGGCGATGCGGGTCCCGGCGTCAACGGGCCCGGCTTTTCCTCGACCATCGACGTTGGCATCACTCAAGCGGGTGAATTCAGTAGCGCCTTGGGTGTCTTTCCTACCTTTCTCATTGCCAGCACTGCTGACCGTGCCACTCTGATCAACACACCCGGGGCGCTACTCGACGAGAGTCTGGGCCTGGCCTTGACCCAGGTGCAGGGAAGTCCGAACGGGACCAATCTCTTCCGCATCGAAGGGCCCAACATCGGTGATGCGTTTCCCTCGTTTCAATGTGCCGATCCGGCTCTGGGTGGAGTCAAGGACACCAACGGAGCCGACCTCCTCAATGACTGCGTCGAAACCGACCTGTTTGCGATCATGGGTCGTGTCGCCTCCAAGTATGGAGTAGCAATCGATCGGGCAACCTATGACAAGGTCGATATCGATCCGGCCTCGCCCACCATCAATGATCCGATCAGCTATGTGAACATCTGGGCAAGTACTGTTGAGGGCCAGACACTGACGGCGAGAGTCGATGGTGGCGCCGAGGTGGTGATGGCCGAAGGATTGGGCGGGAACTATTTCGTACGCTTACAGGAGGGAGTCGATTACACTCCCCTGGTTGCCGGCCAGCGTAAGCCGGATTCGGTGACGGTCAATAACATAACGGACTCACCGTCCAGTTCCATCAGCACCGAGATATCAGACCATGTCGTGATTACCAAGGCCGAGTGGAATACTGACAGCGATACCCTGGAAGTCATCGCGCAGAGCAGCAATCAGATGGATACCTCGCTGCTCGATGCGAGTTTCGAGCCGGCGCTTACCAATCTCACGGGAACCTGGACCAATGGCGGACTGGGTACCGGCAGTGGCTTGTATACGAAAATCGATCCGAACACGCCGGATGTGCCGCCTCTCACCGTTACGATCACCTCACTCGACGGTGGCGTAATCAGGCAAAACATCCAGGTTACAGGAGCGCTGACAGGCTCGGGCCAAACCGTCCCGTTGACTGCCAATGCCGGCGCCGACAAGAGTGTGCAAGCCGGTACGATCTTGGATCTGAACGGCGCTGATTCGACGGGCCCGATTGCCGCTTTCGATTGGATAACGACTTCATCACTCTTCTTTAGCTGTGTCACTGCGGACTGTTCACAAATCAGCGTGACCACGCCGACCGCGGCCGAAATGGCTGACCTCGATAAATTGGTTGCGGAGTTCACCCTGACAGTGAGTGACGTGGATGGCAATACCGCTTCGGATAGCACGTTGATCACGGTTACGAATCCGAATTTCCAGCCGGCTGACATTTGCACCATTACCCGTGCTCAGTATGACCCGGGCAAGGAGTCCTGGCGCATCGAAGGCACCTCCGATACCCCGGACAATCAGCGTGTGTTCGCCTATCTCGGCAGTGTAGCCTTTGATATCGGCACATCCCGCTTCATCGGTGAAGCCAGAGTCGATGCGATAGGCGACTGGTCCATCCGCACCGCACGAGGCTCGGCTGTCGACAATAACCAAGTACCTGGCGCTTCGGATACGGTGGTTTGGATCGAATCCGAGCGAGGGTGCCAGACAAGTTCCAACTTTGTCGGCAACTAGTATTCGAGAGGCTGTCGCCTAAACGCACATCGCAAAAATGTGCATCACGCCGCGGAATGAGAATTCCGCGGCTTTTTTTTGCTATATGGAGTTCTACAAAAGCACAAAGTCATTTGCTACCGACGGTGTATTGCAGGATCGATACGAAGGGGAACGTGACTGCGGTTATTCCAGGGAGGAGAAATTGCCTGCGCCGTACGGTCTCTGCATCTCGGCGGGCAAGTGGTGTAACTGAAGATGACGGCTCTTACAGAGTACGGTTGCTCCCTCCAGAACCGAAGCAAGCTCTCTCAAGTTGCCCGGCCAGTCGTGAAACAGAAGACAACGCATGGCAAGGGTATCTACTCCCGTTACCGGAATCTGCATGTTGGCACGGCAATAGGCCAGATACTGTCCGACCAGATCGGGAATGAACTCCGGGTGTGTACGCAAGCTGGGAAGAACGATCTCTTCGGGATGTAACACTTGTCGGATCATCCCAAGTATGTACTCTTGTTTTTTGCGTCTGCGTGAGTTTGCGTTGTATGTCATGATTACCCTGACTTCCAAACCCGGCTGGTCACCCCCTTTCCGATTGTGGCTGTATTCGTTCAACGTACGGCATATATCGGGCGCTAATTCCTTGGGCAAAAGGTCGATATTCTCCAAAAGCAGTGTTCCGCCTTTTGCATTAGCCAGTGCCTGATGGAGACACTCGGTCCTTTCCGTTTCGCTTTTTTTCGACTCGTTCACTTCGGCCAGATCGACACGCAACATCGGACCGACAGCGTTGACCGACAGTCTATGGATGGCGTCAGCGACGATGTACTTACCTGTACCGCATTCACCATGAATGACTACAAAGGGAGCCGTTATACCCGCCATGCGCTCTTCCCCTCCCTGGAGAGAGAGACAGAATCCGCGCATCGGATTCGTTTCGGCCGAGGTCACCTCGTCGTAGTAGAGAACGTGTCGGAGATCACTGCAATCGCTACGCGACTTTTCTTGCGTAAGGGCCTGAAATACAGCATTGTCCAGTCTTTCGAAATCGACAGGCATGGTCTGACAGTCCCACGCACCCGCACGCAGCAGATCCAGCACATCGCGTGTGTTGCATTGAGTAGTGAACACAATAATCGAGGTATCGGGGCTTGCCACATGCAGACCGCGTACCAGCCTGACACCATTGTCTTTGTTGCCAGTCAGATCGACCGCGATGAGTGTGTAGTCGTTGGTTTCAAGTTCACTGAAGGCGCTTGCGGCACTGTTCACCCGGACAATTGAGTAACCCGCGGACTCGAGGGTCTTTGCCAGTTGGCCTACCCCGGCCGATTCGACGGATTCCACCACCAGGATTTCGTTACTCATCATTTTACCCAAGGTGACTGTTTCCACTTTCGTGCAGATCCCGTGCCATGCCGATTCGGCTTTCATGCAGCAGGACCAGGAGAGGATGACAATAGGCGTGAAAAAATATTTGCCCTGAACTTCAAGGAGTTAACAGTCCCATAGTGCAAACGATAGTATTGTAATGCGGAGAGACGATTGGAGTGACACTTGGGTACATTCTCAGAGTAGAAAATTATTTCGCTAAATTGCGAGAATTTTCCCAAACTATGGGTATTTTATAGCACTGACTAGCCCTGGTCTTGGCCCATTAGGCACAGGCGGGTCTGTGTTCTGAAAGTCACCAGCGACCACTGCTTCACTTCTCACAACCAGGACTTCAGCGCACAGTGAATCCATAGTCATCGGGTCAGCTTCCCCGGTACCCCTTCAATCCCAGCTTATCGAGATGACGGTACAGGGTCGCCGGTGACAGACCCAGCATCTTGGCCGCGAGCTCGCGATTGTAGTTGGCGGCTTCGAGAATCGCCACGATGTGTTGAGTCTTGAACTGCTCGACAGCGGTGCTCAGATCCGTAATCTGTGCATCTACCTCGCTGGTGGTAACCTGTACTTCATTTTTGTCGAACGCGAAAGACTGAATTCGATCTGTATCACAAAGAACCACTGCCCGCTCGATAAGGTTTGAGAGTTCGCGCACATTCCCTGGCCATGAATAATCCTGGAGCTGTTGAAGCGCCTGTCGACTCAATGTAGGTGCGGACGAACGTCCGAATCGCTCGCTGTATCGCTTCAGAAAATGATCGGCCAGTTCGGGGATATCTTCCTTGCGATCACGTAAGGACGGCATCCTGATAGCAATGACATTCAGTCGGTAGTAGAGATCGAGCCTGAATTGACCCTCGTCAACCATCACAGGCAAGTCTCTGTTGGTTGCCGCGACGATTCTTGCCGATATCGGATAAGGCACATCGCTACCAACAGGAAAAACCTGGCGGTCTTCAAGGGCGCGCAGCAGCTTTGACTGGAGTGGCAGAGGCAACTCACCAATCTCATCGAGAAACAGAGTTCCATTTCCCGCTGTCCGAAACAGCCCCTGCCGATCCTGGTCCGCCCCGGTGAATGCCCCCTTTATGTGCCCGAACAGATGACTCTCTACCAGTTCATCAGGCACAGCGCCAAGATTGACGGCTACGAAAGGCGCCTCGCTGCGAGACGAAAACATATGCAATGCGTTTGCAGCCAACTCCTTTCCTGTGCCGCTTTCACCGCTCAGCAGTACCGTGCTGGGGGTCTTTGCAACGCGTTTGATCAAGGCGACGAGTTCACGCATCGCAGTACTACAGCCGAGCAACGGCTGAGTTACGTCATCGTCTCCATTTTCACTTTTGGTGTTTTTTGAATCCGAGTTTTGATCCATGTGCTTGAGCGCAACGATACTCTCGACTTTTTTCTTCAACTCCTCAAGGGAAAAGGGTTTGATCATGTAGTCATGCACACCGTTTCTGAAGGCATTGACCGCAGTGCTGAGACTGGCATGGCCAGTCATCATCAGAAACGCCGAACCCGGAGAGTGCTGCGCGACGAATTCAAGCAGATCCATGCCACTGCCATCTGGCAACATCAGATCTGAGATAACCACATCAAAGTGGGTTTCTCTCAGTACATTCAACGAATCCCCGTAACTACTGCAATAGCGCGGTTCGTAACCCTGCAGGCGAAGGAAGCGCAATAGATTTTTGCCCAAGGTCGGATCGTCCTCGATGATCAGGATGCTGGGTGACATGCCTGCCTCTCACTTATCCACTGAAAGAGTGCGTGTATTCTGATGGTTAGTATATTCACTGATACCACACCGAATGCAGAGAAAATTACTTACTGAATTTGCATGACTTAAGCAATATCCATACAAGAAATTGTCAACCAATTGAATAAATGAGAGAAAAACAATCTCTGTGCCAAAGAGACCTGTAGTGAATAGAATAAAGTGTAATATCCACCGACATATTTCACCGATTTCGATAAGTGATATGAAGATGCTGGCCGTACTTGAACAAGCTGTTACGGTTTAAAAATACTCACTATAAGAATTTAGTCAGTTCATCAGTAGTTACGACCAGTGACAAGATCCACTTCCATCCGCGAAGCTCAGCGCCAAGCACTTGTCACACATACAGATCATGCAAGTCGATATGCATGTTCTCCAAGAGAATCCATCGAAGGAACATACGAAGCACAAGTTGCTTGCCCTCCCTGTTCCGATTGGTTTTCGTTCATAAGCCATTTCTATCGCCAGAAGGTCAATTCTCAGAATAGGGAATTTGAATTTCGTTATTATCGGAAATGGGAATGAAATATTCTATATATTCAATGCGTTAATTATCTTTTACAAACTCAAAATTGTGTTGCTATACTTGATCTACGATAACAATTTTCTATTGATTTTTACGTTGAAACGAGAGGTATAAAGATACGGGTCTAGGGGTTACAGGACGTCATGGCTATAGCTGATATAGACGCATCTTAGGTTCATTCATACGAAATGACGAAGATTTGGCAGACACCGGGAAGTGGTTTATCGGCATTGAGACTTCGGTTACTCGTATCAAAGATGCCATGTTCCTGAAACAGATCTCATATTCCGGTCTGCAAGCTCTATGCACAATCGGGCATATCAGTTGCGCGAACGCCGGTGTGAGTCGATCTCGCCATGGAATGACGAGGCTGGAGAAGCCGATCGTTTTCATAACGCATAATGCAAGCGCAGTAGAAGTAAACCATCCGACGCCGGTAGTCGGTTTTGCGCGGATGCAGTTTTCCCGCAAATCAAATCACAATAAAAAGTGTTCTGCTTCATTGATTGCAAGATCGCAGAACCAAAGCCATAGCGCGACCTCTCTCGAATACATTACACGCGCTATGCCCATTTCATCATTGCTTTATAAAAAGCCAATGTTCAATGGGCAGTCCGACTCCATGCCAGGCGGAGTCGACACAGTGTTTGGCAAACATTCACTACCTTTCTCAGGGGGATTTCACCATGGGCTCAATTGTCCGTCACACCCAGGGGCGAACTCGCGTATTGATCGTGGACGATCATACCGTGGTTCGTATTGGCCTGACCGAACTTATCAATCGAGATAGCAGATTCGAAGTCATCGGCGAAGCTGAGAGCTGCGCCAAAGGTTTGGAGATGGTATATCGGTTTCTACCAGAGATGGTCATTATCGACAACGAACTCGGCGATGCAAGCGGATGCGGTGCATTAGTTCAAATGCACTCGCATTTCCCCAACATAGCCATGGTGATCTATAGCAGTAACCAGAATCATGAATTTGTCGATGACGCTTTCAAGCACCATGTCTCTGCTTACGTCCTGAAAAGTAGCCCGATCGAGGCTCTGCTGCATGCCATGCAGACAGTGCATGATGGCATGGAGTACATCGATCCCAACCTGTCCACCTATATCCCGGATCGAAGCAACAGACAGTCCGCCGCGAAACAAAGCAAGTCCCTTTTGACCGACAGGGAGCAGACAATCCTGCGCAAGCTGGCAATGGGCAAAGCCAACAAGGAAATCGCGAATGAACTCTTTATTACCGAGAGAACGGTAAAGTTTCATGTCAGTGCCATTTTAAAGCGCTTGAAGGTCAAGAATCGCACCCAGGCGGTCACTGTCGCAACAGAGTTGAGACTGCTTGAGGAGTCCAACGCGGATCAGCGAAATTCCAATCCAATACCCATTATTACTCAGGCCCAAAATCGCCGAAGCAATAAGCATCATCATCAGGACAGACGCAACAGCGATTCTCAGACCGTCAACCATTTCTGCCATCCTCTTTTCGATCGGCGCGGAGGTGGTGACCGGAGAAAACAGGATAGACGTCCGGAACTGTATCTCCAATTGGCAAACTCTGATTAGTCAGAGCCCGAGAATGGCTTGTGACGGTTCATTGATGACCAGAGCGGCATGCAGATGAATATACGTCGTGGGATGTGATGTCATTCAATCCAGACCAAGCCAGGCACTCACCAGTGTGTAGCTGCGGTTGACGATGTCGACACTGACTATTCTGCTGCCTTGCGATGCAACGCGCCGGTTGACGCCAAAAGAGATTCTGGGCCCGATATCGCTGTCCCAGCCGTTCAGCGATTCCAAGGCAGCGACGAATTTCTCGTGGGATATGTCGCGTCCTGTACGCTTGAGACATTCGTTGAAAACCTGCGCGGCATTCAGCGCCGCAAGTTGCAGCTCCAGGTTCGCCGGTGTACTTAAACCGCTGTCAAAAAAGGCTTCAATCAGAGCCGTGGATCGATAACGATCTTTACCCACAGGATCAGGATGGGTGAGATAGAGTCGGTCTGAGAAGCCAACCGGCAGCTTGAAGACATCAGATCCTATGAGCGCCTCTGGCAGCGTAACCATCGGATGCCAATTCAACCGGTCTGCTTCGCTCAGGAATCTATCCATATCGGAACTCGATCCGTAAAAGAAAACCAGCTGTACATGATTTTTTCGTCCCGTTTCGACCAAATCGGCCCATGCGTCACGCACGTGCTCCAGAGGTGCTTCCTGCAACGTCCAGCCGCGCTTCTCGGCTTCCGTTGCCAGGGCTTCGCCCACCCCATCGAGTACGCCTGCCGGGCGGATCAGCAGCAAATTTCCGGGCGCCTCGGCATGTTTGGCGAAATAGGTCAGGAGGGCCCGCGCCTGCTCTCTGAATCCGCTTCGCAGATAGAACATGTACTCGAGATCCGCATGCTGGCCGCCATGAAACTGGCTGAACGGCGCCACGACCGGTATTTTGTAGCTTGCCGAAAGCTCGGCGCCTTCGTTTTCGATGCCGACCAAAAAGGGACTGACCAAGGCGAAGATCTCCCCCTCCTCCACTAGACGCTGCAAATTCGCCAGGGTTTTTTCACGCTCGCTCGTGTAGGACTCGACCACCAGCTCGAGCTTCCGACCATAGAGACCGCCTCTGGCGTTTTGCCGATCGATGTGAAATTTCAACGCGGCCAGCATGGCTTCGCCGGCACCAGCGAGTGGGCCGGACCTAGGCACCAGGGTTCCGATCCGAATGCTCGATTCACTGATTCCCTGCGCCGTTTCGGCAGAGATCAGTTTCAGGTAACTCACGAGTGCTTCGATATCGGCGTCCGTGAGCGCATATCGCGGCATGGTGGTGTCGAGACGGTTGTCTCCCGGGTCCAGGCCCTCACGCAGGTTTCTGGCGAAGCTTGCCGTGGTGAAGGCCTGATGCCGCCGGCCATTGGCATGCGCATGGCCGTAGTGTTTGCTCAGATAGGACCATGCCAGCGGCGGTGGCCGCACACCGCCCTCTTCACCGCCTTCAGCGTTTTTACCATGACAGCCGGCGCAGGGTAAGGTCGTAGAAGGGAGCGCCACATCGGTTTCTCCGACCAGCGCGTCGAACTCCCTGCCCTGTCGGTTGATACCCTCCGTATAGATGCGTTTGCCGGCAGCCTCGAGTTCAGTGAGTTCGCCCGCAGCAATCCGATCGATCCAGGACAGGTTCACGCATGAAATCAGGCATAGGGCGTAATGGGTGACTTTTGTCAGGATTGGACGCATAGCCGCTGGTGATCGGACAGGGATAACAGGTTCATTATAATGCGCCCCCTGCCCGGTCTGCTCACTCCGCTCAACCCAGGATCAGGCGCTTGAGCTTCTCGGCGATCGCCTGCGGCGGCAGGTTGGCCTGGATCTTCATCCAGTGACTGTTGTTGACATTGCCGGCAAGCAGAAGGGTCGAATGGCCATCTATGCTGTCGGTGTACTGGCCCAGTTTCCTGATGATGGTATCGAGATTTGTCTTGTCTCCCGTTATGAACTCCCAGCTTGGCTGCATTTCGATCTCCTGTTTCTGCATGAACACGCGCAGGGCTTCGGGCGTGTCCCGTTCAGGATCGACGCTTATCGAGATGAAGTGAATCTTACGGGAGAGATCCAGACCCAGCTGATCCTTTACCGAGGCGAGGTGCTGGGTGATCAGAGGACAGGCATGTTCGCAGCTGGTGAAGATGAAATTGATCAAGACCACTCTGTCTTTCAACACATCACTGTAGAACCGCCGCTCCTGACCGTCCTGATCCACGACCGAAAGATCGGTAAAGTAGCTGCGTGCCTTGGCCTGCTGTTCTGCCTGCACATTTGTGTCCGCCGCACTATCGATAACAGTGATGAACCCCAGGACCAGCAGAAATAGGCTTATACGTGTATACATGATTTCTTCCCCACTGCTACTCAATGGACATGACCGTCATGGCGGTGGCCGGCCAGCGTCTCGTTAGACGGCATCTTCAAATCCTCGATAGTTGCCAGGATCTTTTCCGGACTTGGAAAGCCGAAAAAGCGCATCCAGCGGTTCGAGGACGGTTCGCCCACCAGCACCATGGCCGGGTGATCGCGAAAATCCGGCGTGTAGGCACCGAGACCTTCCAGGACCCGATCGACACGCCGCTTTTCCCCCGTCAACCAGAGCCAATCCTTGCCGGCGTGAAAACGGCCGGCGTAATCCTTGAGTTTTTGGGGCGTGTCCCGCACCGGATCGACCGTGACGGACACCAGCATCACCTCGCTGCCCAGACTCTCCTGCGCTTGCAGTTGGGCCTGAAGCTGCTCGAATACTGCGCTGGTCACCGGACAGACCGTGGTACAGGTGGTGTAGACGAAATTCATGACCAGTATGCGGTGCTTGCCGATGTCGTCGGTGAGATTTACCGGTTGACCGTATTGAGACTGCAGCACTTCGGAGACCAGATCCACTTGCGCCATTTCAGGTTTGACTGGAGTGGCGGACTGATGTTGTTCGTGATGCTGGTGAGCACTGTGGTCCATGCCTTCCATTGCACTGCCGCTCAAGGGACAGCTCAGCAACAGGAGTGCCGGAATCCAGCCTCTGTTGCGACGACGCATTTCACTAGCAATCTTCTGTAAACGCTTCTTCATATCAATCACCTTTGGCCAGAGCCGGTGTGCTGGCAGCCTGTTCCTGCGCTTCGAGTACTCTGAATGTGGTGTAGTGCAGATCGCCGTAGCGAACCTTCATCGACGGCGTCTGCACGTAGAGGTAGTAAGCGCCCTTCTGCATCGGCGGCAGACTCACCTGGTAGACCCCGTCACCGATATGTGTGGCCGCGATTTCGTTACGACCCAGCCCCGGGGCCCGGTAGTAGAGTACGGAGACGTCCTGCAGGTCCTCGACGGGCTTTTCAGCGCCCAGGCTCAGGCGAAAGCGGAAATCCGTCGGTTCATGGGCCGTCACCACCCGTCTCGGCTCCAGGTAGGTGACGACCATCTCCTCCTGTTTGGCCAGATCGTGCGCGCTCGGCTCGGCCGTGAACGTAAAGCAATGCAGCACCTGCGGCGTATCGATGAGGAAAGCCACATCGTATTCGCCGGCTTCAGGCACCCGCACGCTGGCGGTATAGACGCCGGGCTTCTCCTCCTTCAGGGTCCTGTCGGTCACCATCACCGCGGCCGGTCGATGGCCGTAGTTGCGGAAGTTGCCCATCGGCGCATTCATGCCCTCCATGTAGAAGTAGACCGTGGCATCGCCGGGACTGGTGACGAAGACCGCCGCCTCGCCCACCGACTCGACGATGCTGTCGGCGATACTCAGCTGCGGCACTTTCGAGGGGGCGTTGTCGCCGGCGGCGAAGGTCACCACCGGCGGTGTGCGGTTGCCCTTGGAGAGCTCGTTCAGATTGATCATGCTGACCCGTTCGCTCTTCAGCGTGCGCACATAGGCGAAGGCGCGCGAGACCGCGATCTGATAGGGCTGTCCCTCGACCTCGATGTCGGGCAACAGTTCGCTGCCTGCCGTATCGAAGACATGCACCCGGTCCGCTCCGGGGTTGACCACGAAGCCCCAACGCCCGTCCTTGCTCAGGCGCATGGGACCCAGACCGGGCCTGGCCTGCAGCTGCGCCCTGACGGCAGGTTTCTTGGCATCGATCACCTTGATGGCGCCGGAAGCCGCATCCGCCACGAACACGGCATCGGCCAGTGCCGAATAGGCCAGTGAAATGGGGGTTTTGCCGACGGCGATCTCCTGCACTTTTTGCAGCGTCTGGATATCGATCACCGTCAGCGTCCCGCTGTTGCGATTGGTGACGAAGGCGTAGCGGCTGTCATCCGAGAAGGCCAGCTCATGATGCCCTGCCCCGGTGGCGATCTGCGCCTTGATCTCATAGGTCTCCGCATCGATCACGGTGACGCCGCTGTCCGCTTCACGCAGACTGTCGTTGCCGATCCAGAGATATTTCTCGTCCGGCTGCAGGGCGATGCGCAACGGCTTGTCGCCCGCAGGCACGTAGCCGATCAGCTTGAAATTGATCGCGTCGATCACCGCCACCTCGTCCTCCGTCGGCAGGCTGACGAAGATGCGGTTTTCCGCGCCGTTCTTGGTCCAGTCGCCCCCCGGTCGTTTGAGCACGATCTGGGCATAGAGCTTGGTGATGCCGGTCACGCCGATGAGGGGATCGATGACCGAGATGGTGGAGTCGTCATTGAGCACCACCACGTAATAGCTGTTGAGGTCGATCATCGGCCGCACGCCGACCAGCTTTTTCAGGTACATCCCGACCCGGTCCTTGCACTCCAGGGTAACCGCCGGTTCACCCTTCCAGGGTTTGTGCAGATCGACCCAGGAGCCCGGATAGATACCCGAGATACCCTGTTGTGTAGAGGCGTCTTTGATCTCGAAGCGGAAGGTGGCCAGATCGCCGGCCATCAGCGGCGCGGTTTCCTCCGCAGCGTCGGCCGCTCTGGCCTGATGCGAAGATTTCGCCGGTGCCACGCTGAAGTTGATCTGCAGGCCTTCCCGGGTGACGCTATTCGCGGCGGAGGCGTCTTGCCCTCCGGCGTCGCTCTCCTCGGCCGTGAGAGCAGTGCTGGAGATCAGAAAGGTAGCGAGCATCGCTGTGATGCAGCCATAGTGGTGAAAGCGTTTCATGCCTTTTGTCATCGTTATAATCTCTCTCAAATCCCCCACGGATACCGCCTCATTCCGCGGGAGTCCATCACTGTAAAAAAGAGGCGGTACCACAGCGGGATCGCCGCGGTGGCACCGCCTCACACCACTACCTCATGGCGTTTGGTTGGGCTCGACTCGCAGGATGCCCCACAGGCCCCCGAGGTTGCCGAACGAACCCTGATCCCTGAACAGGTAGTCACCCGCCACGTTGAAAGCGCCACCCGCCTGCTTCAGCAGGATGTCGAAGTGGGCACCCGGCGTGACGCTCTCCTGATGACCCAGCGTCATGCCCATCGGATTGTCGCCGATGGTCTGTGACGGCACGCTACCGGCCAGGTAGGGATCGCGCAGCCAGTTGTGGCCGTGCAGGTTGAAGGTAGTACCGCGACCCACGCCTCTCGGCTCGATCACGTGCATCAGCACCTCGTCACCCGCGGTGGTGGTGAACACCGGCGTCACCGGATCGCACTCCGGCAGGGTCCGGTCAATAGCGCATCCCGCACCCGCCAGCGCATTGCTATGCGCCATATGGGCATTGGAAATATCGCCGTGACCGGCACCGTTGGCGCGCCCGAAGGGGGCTTCCGCCGGTACGCCGAAGCGGAACCAGAGCGGCTCGGATGCATAGTTGATGGCCATCTGACCCGCATCGTGGCTGTCCTCCGGAATGCCCTGGCCTTCCGAGGCGATGTTGGGCACCGCCTCGCCGTCGCCGAAGCGATGGTTCAGCCCCTTCTGGAACACGGTGACGAAGTCGCGCCGGGCAGTGCCGTCCGCCTTGGTCACCGTGGCCGAGGTGCGCGTCTCGCGACCCTCGAAGACCACCTGGCCGTTGCCGTCTAGGCTACCCTGACGGTCGCGCACCAGGTCGGTCTCGCTCCAGCTCGAACCTTCCGGATGCACCACCAGGCCGCCGACCATGCCCTTCTGGCCCTGCTTGATGACGTCGGCCGGCATCAGGTTGGCGCCGCCCAGCTCTACCGGCGTGCTCTTCAGAACGACGCCACGGGGATCGGGCAGGGTCTCCGTATGCCCGGCATACCAGCGCATGGTCTTCTCCTTGCCGGGCACGGCGACCACCGACGGGTTGATGCCCACCGGCACGCCGCTGTCGCGGGTGACGTCGATGCTCACCAGCTGGGGCTCGATGGCGGCGTGGCTGGAGGGACGGATCAGGTTGTTGTGGAACCAGGTCAGACCGTTGACCGGATCGCGGTCGCGGTTGACCACCTGCAGCAGGGTATTGAAGCCTGCCAGGTCAGGCACATCGTCGAGGAATCCATTGCCGTCCAGATCGTCCGGCAGACGGTTGCGCAAGGTGACCTCGATGCAGTCGCCCGCCGCGGCCCGCACCACCACCGGCTCCACCGGCGCTCCGGGGCGCAGTTTGGCCGGACAGGTGGCGATACCTTCCTCGAACTTCTGCTTGCCGCTCTTGGGATCGGTCTTTACACAACCCGCATCGAGCGGACAGGCCTGACCGGCGAGCTGCGCATTGAGCGGGCTGAAGACCACATTGCCCTTGCCCTTGGTGTCGATGTAGCAAGCCTCGTTGTCCACCAGGAAGGCGCCGTCGGTGCCCAGGGCCCAGAGGTCCTGAGTCATGACATAGAGCATCGCGGTGGGATCGTGCAGCGGTCCCTGCTGGCCGCCGATCTGCAGGTTGCCGCCACCGTCCAGGGGCACGTTGAAGGCCTGGATCTGCGTCGGCCGCGGGTTGTAGACCAGGGTGCCGCCGTTCGGATCCAAGGCGCCGCCCTCATGCTGGGTGGCCGATGTGTCGGCCGGCACGATGGCCAGGCCGAGGGCGTTCTCCAGCACCGCGTTGGCCAGCACCGCCGAAATGTCGTACTGACGCAGCGGGGCCGATTTCGGGCAGACGCCCTCGTAATCCTTGGCGTTGGCTATCCTGAAGTCGCCCAGTCCGTTGGAGAGCTGGTGCAGGTCGTTCTGCAGGGTCCCGTAGGTGCGCATCAGACCCCACATGCCGGACCAGAAACCGTCCTGGCTCATGTCCATGCTGTAGTAGCGGTCCGCCACATTGCCACGCTGGCCGTCGAACTCCTGTACCGGCGCGCTGAAGGTGAACTGCTCGGAGATACCAGCGTTCTGGGAACTGCGCCAACCGGAATTGGGCGCTGCGCCGAAGCCGGAGCCCGCCTGCAGCCACTTCAGCCCCTGGATGGAGGCGTTGTGCTCATGCTCGTGGCCCCCGGCCTGGATCTTCACCCGCACCAGGTCGCCCGCCTGTACCCGCAGCATCGGGGTGAAGGGGTCGCCGTTGCCGTCACCCGCCGCGTTGATGTGGGGCGGGAACACGGTGACGCCGCCGGTGGGGCCGGTCACCGAAGTGAGGGTGCTCGGCTTGGCGTTCATCACAGCGAGCGCACGGTCGCCGCGGGACTGCAGCGCGAAGGCGAGATCGCCCGCATCGCCATCGGCCTGGGTACCCGGCTTGCCGTCAGGTCCCGACTTGATGGGATCGAAGACGCGCAGGCCCACCGGCTCGTTGCGGTAGTTGACCACCAGCATGCCGCTGTCGTCGGCGGTGATCGCCTCGGGACAGGGCCGCGGAACGCCGCCCGGGCAGATCCCCGGATGCAGGCCCACGTCGGGGAAGGTGGGATTGGCCTGCTGGCGATAGGCGGGATTGATGGAGTAGACGAACGACGCGGCGTCAGGCTGCACGTGATTCGGACGCCCATCCGGGCCCGCACCGATGTAGACGCCCGCCTCGTAGGCATGCTGGAAATCGGAGTACTCGAAATAGAACTCGCGATAGGCATCGCCGGAGGGCGGTTCGATGGCCGCCTGCCAGGAGGTCGGACCACCGTCCTCGCGGGTATACATCTCCTCGCCGGTCTCGTTGTGGTACCACTTGGAACCGGCCGGCTCGGTCAGCACGGTCGCATAAAGGCCGATCTGCTGATGGGTCGAGGGGCCGTAGTGGTCGTGGGTGAAGATGATGCCCAGTCCCCGGTCCTCGCCCTCCACGTTGAATACGGGATCGGCGAACCAGCGTTGCAGCGTGGTGCGCGCACCCAGCCACTCGTTGCCCAGTCCGGCACCGAAGAAGGGATGCGGCAGCGGTTCCAGATGACTGCCGATGGTGTGTCCTTCCGAGTTGCTGACACTGTTGCCTTCCACATCGGTCAATACGGGCGTGTTCGCCAGGTTGTACTGGTTGATGGCTTCGATGCGCTCGACCACCATGCCGGGCGACAGAGTGCCGTCCTCGTAGTTCCAGCCG
>JBNKOL010000032.1:0-20417 GCA_050294655.1 Sedimenticolaceae bacterium | reverse complement strand
CAGTTCGCAGGCAATGGCAAGCCCTTGTCAAGAACTGCAACGCAGGATTGGGGAATTTGGGGGCTTCCCTTCGGGCGCGCCGAGAAGCAGCCCTCTGCTGCGTTGTCCTGCTTGAAAAGGGCATGCCATTCCCTGCGCAGGACGCCTTGCATAGAACGGCTTCTCGGCACGCTGATTTCCTGCGGCAGGAGAGGACACTACACTAGATAGCGTCGCTTTTGCTGCCACTGACTCCTGGTTTAATAACGTGTCTTGAATGCAATCAGTGAGTCGCTTTGTCACCCCAGATTGTTTTCAAGCGCTGATCGCGACCGCAATTCCAACGATAATATTTGTAACGTAGCGGATTATTTTTGTAGTAATTCTGATGATAGCTTTCCGCCCCTTTAATGGGATAAAACGTTGTCGCCTTCAAAATCTTAGTGGCTATTGGTTTGTCCGGAAACTGCGCTTCCACTTCGCGCTTTGACTGCTCAGCGATTGTCTGCTCATGTTTGTTTGCCACAAAGATGGCGCTTAGATAGCTGTGGCCTTTATCACAGAATTGACCCCGATCGTCAAAGGGATCGATGTTCACCCAGTAATAGTCTAATAATTCTTTATAGCTGACAGTATTCGGATCATAGGTGATCTCTACGGCTTCATAGTGGCCGGTATGGTCTCCATTATAGGTGGGGTTTTTTAAGCTGCCGCCGGTAAACCCGGAGACTACGTCGGTAACGCCGGCCAGTTTTTCAAAATCAGACTCCATGCACCAGAAGCAACCACCCGCTAGTATCGCCTTGTCGGCACTGGCGAAGGATGCGCCAAGCAGCAAACCAATCGCCAGTAAGTTCGCTATTGTATGTTTCACAGAATCTCTCCCATTGTTACAACCAGTTTCAACACTATTCACTTTTGACCCTGTTAGCTAGCTTAAAACTGCAAATGTTATCGTTTTGTTATAAACGCCTCCACTACACCATGCCACGGAAAATACCTGGTAAAAATTTGCTGGACCTTACTCAGATGGTATCTAAATGTTTTTAGTACACATTAAGTTGAATTAAGAATTTAATCTATTTCCGTTGATCCGCGTGTGCTTGTTTTTGGCTTTTTTGTTTGATAGCGTCAGTACCAAAACCATAGGGAAATCATGGAAAAGGACATTTGGGAGGTGACTTAAACCAAAGGATAAAACCGGGAGGATGTTCACGATGTGGCTATTAAGCGGAATAGTGCCATTCAGCCGTGGTGGTTGGATTTTCAATCTGATTGCTGCGCTCTTTTTTATACCCACAACAGCCGTGCTTGCCGAGTACCATCATGTCAGTGGTTGTGATGTTTGCCACAACATGCACTCGTTTGGCGGACCCAATATCGCACTTATCAATGAGGAGATTCAAACCCCCAACAGTGGCCCAAAGGCGGTTATTTTTACCGCCTATACCGGCATGAATTCCTATGCTGATGGCGATGCGGTCTATGATGGCGTTTGTGAGGTATGCCATACCCAGAATGGTCACCACAATAACGACGGCCATGACAACAGCGCACACTTCGATGGCGAGCAGTGCACGCAATGCCATCAACACAGCGAACAGTTTGCCGCTCCCTTCCCCCAGGCACATAAAACCCATCTGACGGCTGACAAGGGTCCGCATCTGGATTGTTCCGATTGCCATGCCACTCCATTTCAGCTTCAGCCCACTCTGTTCGCAGATGGCCAGGAGTTCGCCACCACCACCGTGTGCGATACCTGCCACAGTCCGGATGGCGATTATGACGGTGTCAACGATTCGGTCATCGGCGCCAAAAGCAACTGGGCGAATGGCGTGTATGACAATGACACCTTGCCGGCCGCTAAGGAGAAGTGGTGCGTGGGTTGTCACGACAATGCTCCGTCCCAGATCGCCAGTGTTCTCGCGCCTAACATCGCGGGCGACGAAAACGCCGCAACCCCTTATGGTTTCGGTTGGGGTTTTTATAAATCCGGACACGGCGTACCCGTCAACGAGGTCTATCCCGCCTCTGGGGTCAAGGGGGCCGGCAGAGGCTGTCTGGATTGTCATGACGCAAAGATGGCCCATATCGACGGCAATGCCCGCACATACAGCGCCGATGGTGATTACCTTACCTGGGATCCGGCGAGTGCAGGTTACCAGAACGGCTACCGGCTGAAGGATGTCGCCGCAGGATATGATGGGCAGTATCCATTGCACATTCCACGAACCGGTCATGTCTATCCACCGGGATTCCGGGAAAGTCAGGAGTTCGCTCTCTGCTACTCCTGCCATGACGAGAATAATCTCTATAACAGCGGGGATCCGATCACTGGCGAAGGCGCCACCACGAACTTCCGCAACAATGTTGGTGGCACCTGGATCAGCATGCACGATCTGCATACCGATGGCCGCAACGGACCGTGGGGTCCCGAAACACCGCAATATGATTCGGACTATGACGGTGTCGCCGATTCACGTATCAGCTGCCCGGCCTGTCACAATGTTCATGGTTCGCCCTCGCCGGTGATGCTGCGCCATGGCGAGTTGATCAGCACCAGTGGCACCATGGATAAAGTGCCTTCTCTGGATTTTCAGTACACCCCCGAGGGTAGCTATGCCGTACTGGCCGATAGCACCGGTGGTAAAACCCGCTTCATCAACGGTGGATCAGGTACGCCATCCAAAAACGGCGTGTGTAACATGTGTCACAACGACCAGACGGTCTACACACGGTCGCCGGTCATGGGTACACCCCCGGACACCCCCGTCAACCTGACCCCGATGGATGGTGAATCTTTAGTGGCCACCACGCCGCTGCTCACCGCCGGCGCCTACTATGATCCGGATCCAGGGGATCTCCATCAGGCCTCCCAGTGGCAGGTTAGCGCCACGCCTGGGGATTACAGTACGCCGGTCTATGATTCAGGGGCGACATCGGATCTGACCAGCCACCAGGTCTCGGTACCGCTGCATAATGCCAATGCCTATTACTGGCGGGTGCGGTATCAGAACAGCGCGGGAGCCTGGTCCGAGTTCTCAGCGGAGACGAGCTTCTCGACCCTGGCCGGCACATCGGGATTGGTGCTGCTCAACCCTGCCGATATGGTGAGTAATCCGGCGCTGTTTGAGGTCAGCGCGAGCTCGAGCTGGGCCACCGCCATGGATAGCAACGATGGTGACATGAGTTATGTCTATCGCTGCTGTGGCAGGTCAGGAAGTACGTTTAGCGTCGGCATGGACGACCCGGTGGGGCTGGCCGGAGCGACCATTACCGGTGTTACCCTGCATGTGTCGGCGCGCTACCTGAGCAGTCCCTCGCCCACAGCGACACCACGCGCGGGGGGGGTGAGTGTGGGTTATCAGACCGGTGCATCGATCCAGTGGAGCGGCAGTGTCACTACCGATACCAGTGGCGAGTACAACACGATCAGTTCCCAGCAATTCACTACCGATTCCGACGGCGGTCCGCTGGATCTGACGGATATCGAAAATCTTCAGGTGAGCATCAGGCGGGATCTTGGGGGGCCGCCGGAGCTGAGGGTTACCGAGATCAGGGCGGAGGTCGAGTACACCCCCTGACACTGAGCACAATCTGTCTCGGGCCTATTGGATTCGTGTTAACAGGCCCCAGCGCAGGTCCGCTTTGTCGGGCCTGCGCGCGGGGATGAGGTCAGAAGCCCATGCGGTCTCTCTGCGGCCAGAAATCGCCTCCCGACATGCGCATGGAATCGAGCTGGATTCGTTGCTCTTCGGTGAGTATGCCGCTGACCTTATTGCGTACCTCGGCACGCCATACGATCATTCTGGCCACCTGCTCACCCTGTTTGTCGGCCAGTTTGCGGATGGTCTCCAGGTCGGCGTTGTCGGCTATCGCGTCGTGAAGCGCTGTCCGGTTATCATGCATTTCGTCACGCAGATCGCGCATGGCCTGTTGCGCCGACTTGCGTATCTCCAGTAGTTGATCCCGCTGCTCGGCGGTCAGGTCTTTCAATTGGGCTATGGCGGCCATCGGCGAGCCGCGCCCACCGTTGCGGTCACAGCCGCCAAGATAGCCTTTGGGTCCGCCGAAGGCGAGGGCGGCACCTGTGCTTGAAATCAGCAGGGCGGATAGGCTGATAACTGCAATGCGTCTGTTCATCGGTCTCATGTTTCTCTCCTGAGTTGTTACTTGAAGTCTGCTCGTTGGCAGGTGCTTGAACATTACGCAGTTTCCACTTCAAGTTGGGTCGGGTCTGCTGAGGATTTGTGAAGAAACGCAAAGGGGTTTTGGGTGTGATTTGACGGGTTGATGTGCAGGCAGAGAGAAGCTCCCTGGTGGGTGACTCGGTGGGGCTCTGCCTCACCGGTCCCGACAAAATAGCGATGCACAAATTCAGATCTCAGCATTAAGGAACCTCTGAACAAGTCTGGGCCGAACAGATTGCAATCAAAATGCGCCGACTCAAGACATGGATCGGACGCATCATGCATGATGCGATCAGGTCATGGCTTCAACACGGCGACGTTTCTCCTGCTGCAAGCGCCTTTTGCGGTGACGGCGCAGCCAGGATATCAAGCCGCTCAGGCTGAGCAGGCTCAATGCACTGGCGCCAAGCAGGTTGAGGGTTGCGCTCCAGGATCCCGCCCAGGTCCCTTCGTGCAGCATCTTGACCAGATTGTCCTGGGGGTTGATTGGGGTGATGGCCTGATCGGTCACTATCAGCAGCGACCTGTCCGCCCCACCTGAGACGCTGAGCAAGGCACTGCCGCCACGGAATCGGCGCACATTGTTCAGGTTCTTCAAGTCATGCTCCTGTTGCGCCATCTGCAGGGCTTGCGTGAGTGACAGGCGGGTGCCGGTTTGACTCATGCGGGGTAGTTCGGGCATGCCGATGTGCAGGCTCATCAGAACTCCGGTCAGCGGCAGTAGCAGAATCACCGGCAGCATGATCCAGCCTACCCAGCGGTGCCAGCCCATCAGGCTGTTGCGCAGGCGCGGCCAGGCGAGCAAGGGGGCGACAATCACCATCAGCAGCATCAGATAGCTGGCAATCTGGATCAGGATGTCGGCACCGAACAGCAATTCCTTGTGCAGATGTTTGGCGAGTTCAAACAGGTCAAAGGGTTCTGCTTGCTTGTCGCCAGCGATGCGATCGCCACTGGCCAGATCGAACTGCCCCTGGAGCTGCGGGTTGTTCGAGCTTACGCTGACATGGTTCGTCGCGGCATCGATGGAAACGGCATCCACCTCCTGACCCAGTGGGTCGAGTCGTTGCAGAAAACTGATCAGCTGCTGCAGCACAACGGTTTCACTGGCCGCTACCGGTGTCTGTTGCTGCATCGGCTTCAGCGCCAGTACAGCGCCCGACAGGGCAATGAGCAGAAACAGCGGGGCCAGTCCGACACCGATCCAGCGGTGTAGTTTGAAAAGGGTTGGTTTAAGGTTTTTCAGGTTCATGTGCCAGCTCTCGATAGAATGTCTATGCAAATGATAAAAGCTGCTATGTATATTGAGTGGTAACTTATGCAAGCGAGTGCAAAGAAGTGCAAATCCCAACCCCTCCCGACTGGGAAGTGGAGGAGATACGCGCCAGAATAGGACATGCACAGAAGGGTACGGGATTGATTCAATGAGTGGCGTTCCGGCGCGGGCCGGAATTCAGTAACCCGCTCGATAGGATCTCCCGGCTTGCGGATTTAGACTCGGCTCTGCCGCAACCATCAAATCATCAGGGCTTTTTTATAGATTCAAGTGATGAACAAGATACTGCTGATTGATGACGACGTAGCGTTATGTGAATTGCTGGCCGAGTATTTGGTCAGCGAGGGTTTTGCCGTCGAGAGTGCACACACCGGGCCGGAGGGTGTCTCACGGGCCGTTGCCCAGCACTGGGATGCCATCGTGCTGGATGTCATGCTGCCGGGCATGAACGGCTTCGATGTGCTGAAACAGATTCAGCCACGTTGTACCGCTCCGGTGCTGATGTTGACCGCCAGGGGAGAGGATACCGACACGGTGCTCGGCCTCGAACTGGGGGCAGACGATTATGTAGCCAAACCCTGCAGTCCCCGTGTGCTGGTGGCCAGACTGCGCAATCTGTTGCGCCGTAAGGTCGAAGAGCCGACAGCGCTGGTCCAGCGCCGGATCGGTGATCTGAGCTTCGATAAGAACAACCGCCGAGTGACCGTCGGAGAGAGCGAGATCGAGCTGACCGGCGCAGAGTTCAATCTGCTGGTACTGCTGCTGGAACATGCCGGCGAACTGGTTTCCAAAGAGGTTCTGGCCAAACAGGGGCTGGGGCGGGCGTTACAAGCCTATGATCGCCGCATCGAGACCCACATGGCCCAGATCCGCAAAAAGCTCGGCCCCTTGCCGGACGGTTCCCCCCGGATCAAGACCGTGCGCGGCGCCGGCTACCAGTATCTGCTGAGCCAATGAGTCTGCTGCTGCGCATCTTTCTCTCCTTCTGGCTGGCGATGCTGCTGCTGACCGGCTCCTTCTTTCTGCTCCAGCGCTACTACGGCGGAGAGATCGTCGAGCAGGCGCAGCGGGTGTTGCGGGCACAAGCGGAAGTCGCCGCGGTTTTATGGCACGAGGGAGGTCAGGTAGCCCTCAGAAGATGGTTGAATAATCAATCCGACAGACGCCGGATCGTGCTGGTCAACGCGGCGGGAGAACCGCAGTTACACAGGCCGCTGCCGCGTCATCTTCAGCAGTGGTTGCCAAGAGCGGTATCTTCCGGGATAGAACACATCCGCGGAGGACACCTGATGCTGTCTGTCGAACTGCCCGAGGTATCGCCAAAGCTGTTTCTCGTTACGGAGATCGATCCGGGCAGGCTGCATGTCATGCCGTTCTGGGTGCGCGGCCTGATGATGGTGCTGATCTTCGGCCTGGTCAGTCTGCTGTTGGCGAGAATGCTGACCCGCCAGGTGCGTCCCCTGCGACAGGCGGCCCAACGCATGGCCGAGGGGGATCTGAGCGGCCGGGTGGAGCTCAAGGGCAGGGACGAGATCAGCGCCCTCGGCGCCGACTTCAATCTGATGGCGGAACGGCTCAATGATCTGCTGCAGAGTCAGCGGCAACTGGTGCGGGATGTCTCCCATGAACTCCGTTCTCCTCTGGCGCGATTGCGCGTGGCCCTGGAACTGGCGGAGCGTTCAGAAGACCGCAAGAAGGCGTTGAGCCGCATCGAAAAGGAGGCAGACGAACTGGAGCGCCTGATCACCGAGCTGCTCTCCCTGGCCCGCCTGGAGTCGGGGCAGGCGGGTTTGGAGCGGCACAGCCTGCGCTTGGACGAGCTGATCGCCAAGGTGGTGACCGATGCGAATTTCGAAGCCCAGGCACAGGAGAAAAAGGTCGGCTATACATCCGAGGCCATGACACTTGTGGGTGACGGTGTGTTGCTGCGCTCGGCGGTGGAGAATGTGATCAGGAATGCCATCCGCCATACCCCGCCGGGGAGCGAGGTTCAGGTGTCGCTCGCCAAGGAGTCAGCGGTGTGTGTGATTCGCGTGAGAGATGCCGGCCCCGGTGTCGAGGAATCCCAATTGCAGGTGATGTTCGACCCCTTCACCCGTACCGCGGAATCCCGCGAGCGGGGTAGCGGCGGTTTTGGTCTCGGCCTGGCCATCGCGCGGCGGGCCATATTGTTCCATGGCGGAGAGGTCGCAGCGCGGAATCATCCGCAAGGTGGCTTGGAGGTCAGTCTGCGGCTGCCTTTGTCCGCTGCGGACTGATCAAAATTCCCCCCTGCTCATGGTATCGATAGTCTACGCAACTCATTGATCGCTTATATGATGAAGAGCATTTCGTCTAACTCATCGAACCCATGACGGCTCGGGTACCCAAGACCAACTGGGTGTCCATCCTATGGCGCTATCTGTGCACGGGAGATCCGCTGACATGGCTGGGCAGCTTGATACTGTTTGTAGTGATCGTGTTCCGGTTCTGGTTTATTGCTAGGCTTGGTTGGCGGGTTAATACGTTGATGATGCAGACTATCCTGGCCATAATATGTACTCGGGCCTGTCGTGAGCCAATTCGAGGTGAGAATGAGTAAGATACCTGAACCATTGCGAGCTATTTTATTCGATTACTGTCACGTTGAGTGGGAAGATCAGGTGAATGAACTACCGCTCGATGTGAATAGAGATGATTGGGCATATGATGTCTCAGAATTCAAATCTCAACTCAGAGAGTCGATTCACAAGCCGGCTTTTTCCTTGGCAGCATTCGAAGCCGCAACGGGAGTGGCTTTTGGGACTGAAGATGAACTATCGGGTAGGTTACGAACAATTTGGGATATAGCGTTCCCAAATGAAACACCGTAGTTATTCCTAATCCGGTCGATAAATTTTTTGTGCTATTGACAAGCTTGAAACCCAGGCGTAAGGTCGCGCCCCATCTTTTCTCACTAATCCAAAGGAGGCAATGAATGTATCTATCGCAAGCAATCATGAGCCTCGCGTCCCCGATCGACCGATAGCATCTTCCGGTCGTTCGGACCGGGCTCCTAATCGAAAGTTTAAATAACATACCGACTGCATCGGTTATGGGCTACTGCGTCTGCAGTGCTCCCATTGCCGTGTCATGCGGGTAGTGAGGGAAGCAGTCATGCCAATCTATAAAACAATCAGCAAAGGCAAGGTGCCGGTAAAGATCTATACCGATGAGGTCGAGCCGCAAGCCATGCAACAGCTCTACAATATTTCTCAGCTGCCGATCATCCACGGCCATATCGCGGCGATGCCGGATGTCCACCTTGGCAAAGGCGCCACGGTGGGCTCGGTCATACCCACCAAGGGAGCGATCATCCCGGCGGCGGTGGGGGTGGATATCGGTTGCGGAATGAATGCCATCCGTCTCTCGGTGAAGGCCAGGGAGCTACCAGACAATCTGCGCGCCATACGCCTGGCGATCGAAGCGGCGATACCGGTCGGTTTCAATATGCACAAGACGGACCGCGCCCGCGAGTCAACCATTCGCGCTCTGTCCGGCGGTCTCGACAGGATTCTCGGCAAGCACAAGAAGATCTATTCCCTGCAGAAGAGACCCTATCAGACCTGGATCCGACAGATCGGTACCCTGGGTGGTGGCAATCACTTCATCGAGCTTTGTCTGGACGAAAACGACGATGTCTGGGTGATGCTGCACTCGGGAAGCCGGGGAGTAGGTAATGCCATCGGGCAGTACTTCATCCAACTGGCAAGGAAGGACATGGGGCAGCATTTGATCAATCTGCCGGACAAGGATCTGGCCTATTTCACACAAGGTGCGAATCACTTCGATGACTATGTAGAGGCGGTGGAGTGGGCGCAGGACTATGCGATGGCCAACCGCCGGGAGATGATGCATTTCATTCTCGAAGCCCTGCGTAAAAAGTTACCGAAATTCGGTATTACCAAGGAGGCGATCAACTGTCATCACAACTATGTCGTACAGGAGCTTCACTTCGATGAAAAGGTGTTCGTCACCCGCAAGGGGGCGATAAGCGCCAGAGAGGATGAGCTGGGCATCATTCCCGGTAGCATGGGGGCCAAGTCGTATATTGTGCGCGGTAAAGGCAACCCCACATCCTTCTGCTCCTGTTCCCACGGAGCCGGACGCAGAATGAGTCGCAACGCGGCCAAGAGGCAGTTCAGCGAAGTGGATGTGGAGCGGCAGACCGCAGGGGTGGAGTGCCGCAAGGACAAGGGGATCATCGACGAGATCCCGGGTGCCTACAAGGATATCGACAAAGTGATGGAACAGCAGAGCGATCTGGTGGATGTGGTACACACCCTCAAGCAGATATTGTGTGTCAAAGGTTAAGGAACCACTGATCAATTCCGCATCGACATCTTGCCGCCGGTATGTACCTTGAATCGGTGCATTTTAATCGACAATTTGTTCGGCTTGGTCTTATTCAGAGGTGCTTCATGAAAATCAGGAGAGTGTTATGTCAGACAACAATCATTCGAGAGGCGCAAACGCAAGGCGGCCCCATGCCATCAGGAATCCGGTGGCCAGGTCGCCGCTGTTGCGCAAAGGCGGGCTCCATGAGAGAGCCGCGGGCGGAAAACGTCACAGGGTCAGGGTTTCAACACATGAAGCCATAGAGGAGTGGCTGGAGAATCGGGAGGAAGCGGAGGCCTGGGAGAGCGACAATGGGGAGCAACAGCTCCCCGTTTTTCTTATAATGGTGCGGCAGGCCCCACCCTACACTCCGGTCCTGCCATATTCGAGTTAACGAACTTACCGCATTGCCCACTAGACAACGTAAGACTCATGAAGATACGCGAAGCAGTTGCATCCGATGCACAAGCCATGCTGAACTTGTTTTACAATCTCGACAGGGAGACGGATTTTATGTTGCTGGAACCCGATGAGAGAGAGACAACCTCGGAAGAACAGCAAAACATCATCACATCATTTTCCAAAAGCAGTCATCGATTTATGTCTATCGCCGAGCAAGATGATATAGTCGGTTTTTGTGTGCTGATAGGGAATAAAAACGCGCGGAACTGCCATGTGGCTTCTCTGGTAATAGGCGTTTCCAAAATCCACTGGGGACAAGGTATTGGATCAGCGCTAGTCAAGCAGGCCTTAAAGCAGGCATCCAGAGCGGGGATACGCCGCGTTGAACTTACCGTTCGAAAAGATAATGTCCCGGCTATCGCACTCTATGAAAAATTCGGATTTGTAAAAGAGGGAGTTCGCACCCACTCCCTACTTATTGCTGGAAGGCTGATTAGTGAGATATACATGGCAAAACTGTTGGATGAATCACAAGCGTGACGTCGACTCTGACGCTTATCTGTGTGGTGTCGCGACATCCAAGGGAGCCAGTCCGCTTAGGTAGCCGCCTCGTGGATCTGAGAGGATCAGATTACGCAGAGCTTCCCCCGCCTCCCGCAGTGGGCCATTGTTATGCAGTACACAAAGATCTCTATGCGTCAGCAACTCGTCGAGGGCTTCGGCTCGCTGCAAGCGCTGTTCGATCTCTTGTGCATTCTCCCGCCCGCGCAAGGTCAGCCGTTCAAAGAGGGCGTCGTGAGAGACCTTGATCAATACCGGCTGTAAGTTGGGGTAGCGCGCGAGTGCTGTCTCCAGGTAGTGGCGTGATCCGTTGAGCACTACAGAAAAACCTACCCCGAGCCAGGCATCGATCTCACGACCGATGCCATATCGGTAGCCGTGGCTCTGCCAGTGCATGGCGAAGCCATTTTGCTGCACCCGCTGTTGGAACGCTTCCGCTGTGATCTCGATATGCTCCTCTCCGCCGGCGTCAGCGGGTCGGGTGATATAGCGTCGGGGCAACATCACCCGATTCTCAGGGGATAGGTGAGTCTGCAGGTAGCGCAACAGGCTGTCTTTGCCCGTGCCCGAGGCTCCTATGAGATAGAAGAGTCTTCCTGTATGCATGTAGCATGAGCCTTGTGATTGAATCCGTCGCCTCTGGCAAGTATACAGAGGAGATAAACAGGTTAGCGTGAAGCGGCCGGCATTCTTAAGTGTAGGTGGTTTAATCATGGTGGGGAGAGGGATTGCATCTGCGTCCCCACTGATTCAGGCGAAGCGGATTTGACATGCAATCAGGGATCGTCACTTTCGTCGTGCAGACTGCCGAGCAGATTGAAGTCGTCGAGAATGCAGTAGACGGCAGGTACCAGGAAGAGGGCGACCAGGGTGGCGGCGGTGAGGCCGAAGGCGATGCTGGCGGCCAGCGGAATCAGGATCTGCGCTTGCAGGCTGCGCTCCAGCAGCAGCGGGGTGAGGCCGGCAATGGTGGTGATGGAGGTCAGTAGGATGGGCCGAAAACGCTCCCGTGCCGCCTGCTTGGCGGCGACCTGAACAGGCGTTCCTTGTAGACGGGCGTCGCGGATGAAGACTACCAGCAGAATCGAATCGTTGACTACCACGCCGAACAGTGAGGCCATGCCGACGATGCTGGGCATGGTGAGATCGAGCCCCAGGGCCAGGTGGCCGAAGATGACGCCGATCAGCGCCGCCGGGATGACGATCATCACCGTGATGGGGGCGAGATAGCCTTTGAACTGCAGCGCCAGCAGCATGTAGACCCCGATCAATCCCAGTAATACGTTGCCAATGATCGATTTGCCCGTCTTGGCCGATTCGTTGCTCTCTCCCTGCACATCGAATTCGAGTGTCGGATAGCGTTTCAGCAAGTCGGGAATAAACTCGGCAGCGGTTCGCCCTATCAGTTCCTGGGCGTTGACCAGGCTTCGGTCCACGTCGCCCTGGAGGCTGACTGCCCGCCGGCGATCGATGCGGTTGATGCGTGCCCAGCCTTTGACCTCTTCCACCTCGGCGACCACCGAGAGCGGGATCAATGCGCCGTTCGGACCGGCGATACTGAGATTGTAGAGATTTTCCGCATTGAGACGATCCTCGGCTACCAGGCGGATATCCACCTCGTAGGTTTCGGGGCCGACCGGAAACTCGTCCACCTTCATTCCCTGATAAGCCGCACGCACCTGATCGGCGACGCTGCGGGCATCGAGGCCGAGTACACCGGCGCCCGATTTCAGGTGGAGGCGAAACTCCCGCTTGCCGGGGCGCAGGTCATCGCTCAGGTCGTTGACGCCGCGAAAGCCGTTGAGCCAGGCCTGCAGTTCAGCGGAGGCTTGCTTCAACTGATTCAGGTCGTCACCCAACAGGCGCAGATCGATGGGGCGTCCGGCGGGACCGAATGCGGGCTCGGTGAACTTTACCGAGATGACATCGGTCAGTTCGCCGGTCTCGTCACGCCAGCGGTTGATGACGTCGTCCAATTTGGCTTCGCGCACCTCGGCGCTGAGCAGGTCGGCCACCACCCGGGCCACGTGGGGACCGCTCTCGTAGGCGTCCGGGTTTTGTCCATAGATCACGGTCACGTTGCGCACCAGCGCCTGACCCTCGGGCTGTTCGGGTTGGAATGCCGTGTTTGTGCGCTGCAGGGCAGCGGTGATCTTGTCGACAACGGCCTCGGTGCGGGCCAGCGGGGTACCCTGGGGCAGCAGCACCCTGGCCTCCACCACATCGCCGTCGAGATCGGGAAAACCGACGAACTTGAGCTTGCCTCCAACCGGCATGGCGATGGCGAAGATCAGCAGCATCAGCACGATGCCGAGCGTCATGTAACGGTATTCAATGGCGCGATCGAGCAGCGGGCCGAAGCGGTTCTCCCGCAGGTTGTCGAAATGGCGTTCGAAACCTTGGCGGAAGCGCGATGGCGATCTGCCTTTCATGTGCGACAGGCTGTGGCTCAGGTGATGGGGCAGGATCAGGAAGGCCTCCAACAGACTGACGCTGATGACGATGATCAGCACAACCGGCATGATGCGCAGGATCTGCCCGATATGGCCGGTGATGAAAGCCAGCGAGCCGAACACCAGCAGGGTGGTGGCGAAGGAGGAGAGAACACCGGGCAGTACCTGATGTACGCCGCTGATGGCCGCATGCAGCGGCTTGTCACCCTTGGCCATGCGGGAGGCGATGTTCTCGGCGATGACGATGGCATCGTCCATCAACAGGCCGATGCCGATCAACAGGCCGACCATGGAGATCATATTGATGGTGACGCCGATCAGCGGCAGCACGAACAGGGCGCCGAGAAACGAGACCGGTAGCCCCATGGTGACCCAGAAGCTGTAACGAAAGCTGAAGAAGAGCCACAACACCAGAAACACCGCAATCAGCCCCTGGGTGCCGTTGCGCACCAGCATATCGAGGCGGTCCTTGACCACCGAGGCACGATCCTGGGTCAGGGTCAGGTGGATGCCTTGTGGCGCCTCCTTGTTTTCCCGTTCCACGAAGCGCTCAACCGTATCGAGCACCTTGAGGATGTCCTGTGCACGTGTCTTGGCGATGTTGAGAACCGCGGCCCGCTGGCCATTGAAGCTGATCTTCTCCTCGTCCCGGTCGAAACGGTCGCTGATCGTAGCGATGTCGCCCAGACGCAGGCTGGCCCCGCTGCTGCCGGAGATCACCACCAGGTCGTAGAAATCCTCCACCCGTTTACGCTGGTCATCGAAGCGCAGCAGGATGTCCTCTTGACCGCCCTCCAGCCGGCCGGCGGGGGAACCGACACTCTGACGGCCGATGACGTTGGCGATATCCTGGGCGGAGAGCCCGTACTGGCGCAGGCGCCACTCAGGGATCTCGATGCGGATCTGATGGTCGGAGAAACCGTCCACCGTGACCTCGGCGATCTTCTCCTGGGTCAACAGTCGGGCCTTGAGCGACTCCACATAAGCCTTGAGGGCGACCGGGTCCCGGGGGCCGCTGACCGCGATAGAGATGACCGCGTCGGTACGAGCCAACTCCTCCACCACCGGCAGTTCGGTCTGTTCCGGGAAATCGTCGATGGCGTCGATCTCCGACTTGATGTCGTCGAGGAAGCGGGTCATGTCAGCCCCCTCGAGCATCACCGCAGTAGCCGTCCCCATGCCCTCGCGGGCGTCGCAACGCATCTCGTCCAGACTGGTGATGCCCTCCAGGGCGTCCTCCAGGCGACGGCAGATGGCGTCCTCCACCTCTTCGGCGGTGGCGCCTTTGTAGATCACCCGGATCTCGACCTTGTCGTTCTTGATTTCGGGCAGGGTTTCACGCTGCAGCCCGGGCAGGGCGGTGAGACCCAGGATCATGATTGCCGCCATCAGCAGATTGGCGGCGTTGGGGTGGCGGGCGAACCAATCGATCACAACTCGCCCCTCGCGGCGGCGGCGATCTCATCAGCCAGTACCGGGTCGTTCTGCGGCTTCAACGGCATGCCATCGACCGCTGGCACTAGATCGGAGACAACCACCCGGTCACCCTTCGAGAGACCATTGGCCACTACACTGATCGATCCCTGATTGAACAGCACCTTTACCGGCTGGCGCTGCAGACGCTGCTCCTTGCTTACCAGATAGAGCTGGCCGTCGCGCAACGCGGCACGCGGCACAACCAACCGATTTGGCTGCACCGGGCCACGCAGCATCACCTGTACGAACATGCCCTTGGACAGCGGCGGACGCACCCCGGGTTTGACCTTTTCAAAGGGCTTGTCCACCGCCACCACCACACCCATGGTGCGTGTCTGGGGATCCACATTGTCGCTGAAGCGGACGAATTCCGCCTGCCACTCGGCCTGGGTGGTGCCCATGTCGAGCCGCACCAGCGGTTCGAGCTGGACCATCCGGGGCAGGTCCTCCCCCATCAGTGCGGTATCGGCGTGGATATCTTCACGCCCGATGAAGAGCCGGCGCAGGGAGCTGAGCGGAAACTGGGCCAAGACTTCAACCCGGTCCACCGAGTCGCCTTCGAACAGAGACTGCCCCTTGCTGACGTATTGGTCGTTCTCGATCTGCAGATTGGCCACCCGCAGATTGAAGGGGGCAACGATGTTGGTGTTCGCGAGATCCCGCTCCGCCTGTGTCTGCTTCGCTTCCAATACCTTGCGCTGCGTCGGTATCAGCGCCAGGGTGTTGCGGATGTTCTGCACCGCGTTGCGGCTGTTGACCAGGGTACGCTCGGCGTCGTCCAGATTGCTTTGTGAGGCGGTTCCCTTGGCGGCCAGTTTTGAGATGCGGTTGTACTCCCTCTCAGCAATCTTCAGGTTACGCTGCTCGATCTCCAACGTGGCCTTGGTGTTGGTTTGCTGTATGTCGAGTTCCGCCAGTGCCGCTTCGGCCTGGGCCAGATTGAGTTCGTAATCGACCGGGTCGATACGCAGCAGAAGCGTTCCGGCCGGGAGAATCTCCCCATCACGCAGCCTTGGGTGGAGCTCAACGATTCGCCCAGATACCTCGGCTACCGCGGTCCAGAGCTGAGCCGGCTTCACCGAGCCGTAGCCCTCCGCCACCGGCACCAGCTCGACCTGGCGAACCTCGACGGTGCGCACCGGCTTGGCCGGAGTCGCCGTCTCGGCTTGTACCAGCGGCTTGCGATTACCGGCCATCAGCACCAGTACCAAAATACCGACGGCGATGGGCGGCAGGATCAACAGCATGCGGCGGCGGGGATGCGTTTCAAAAATCATGGGGAGATTTCCTTGGCAAGTGGCGGCGCATCGAGCAGCCAGCGGCAGTAGTGGTTGAGGTGCCGCTTCAGTTGCGCGATGTCGGAACGGGTGTAGGCCGGTTTATGCAGGCGCTTTAGCAAGGTGGTGCGGCCGATACGGAAAATGACGGTCTGCCCCAGCAGGCTGTGGGCCAGCAGAATGGCCGAACGGCTGTCCGGCGCTTCTCCCCGATAGCAGGCGACCAGCGCGGTCAGTGTTTGATGCATCGGTTGCAGCAGTTTTCGATAGAGAATCTCATAGGCGTCGGTCGGGCGGTGCTGCTCGCGAAAGATGATGCCGGGGGCGCTTTCGCCCAACTCGCCCTTGAGTAGCGCCTCGAGAAATCCGCTGAGCAAACGGCATAACAGATCGGCACAGGTGGCCGGCTCGGCGTGCTGGATGGCCTGCTGGACATCTGACAGGCGTGTCGCCATCTGTGCGTGTAAACGCTCGGCCAGATAGTCGATGGTAGCCTGGTAGAGACCCCGCTTACCGCCGAAATGGTAGGAGATGGCAGAGATGTTGGCCGCCGCCTCCTCCACGATCTGTCGCGTACTGACCCCGTCATAATCCCGTTGGCCAAAGGCGACCAGCGCGGCCTGCAGCAGGCGCTCGCGGGTTTCGGGGATTGAGGAAGAGGGTGAACCGGGCATGGTTGGCCTTGCATCGATTGTTGGTGGAAAGACGCGCTAAGAAGGTTAGTGCGACGGTCGAATTGAGTCAAACGATTGTTTGAAAAGTTATGTAAAGATACCTCAAGCGAGTCGTTGAAGACAGGTGCATGCCTGAATTGAGACTTGTCTGATGTGCGGCCACTTGGGACATGGAGCGAAAAAACAAGGGATTGACGGGGAATATTCAATCATTTAAGAAAGCGGCGAGGAAATGCGGGGCAGACATTTTATGAGTAGTGTTCAGAATTCTGAGTCGCTTCCTTGAACTTGAACAAAAAGAGATGATGCATGAATGAGAAAGTCCATTTCGATACGGAGGGTGCCGTCCTTGGCGTTGCGAGAGGGCGAAGACCTCATATTATTAATTATTATTAGGTCTTTGCTTCTTTACCCATCTCCAACTCCTGCCGGTTTTATAACGACGTTCGTAATCGTTAACTATATCAATATCTATGCTGTCACGTGCTCTATAGGTATTTGATTCCTTAATATTTAGTTCGTCTTGATTTTGAGTCCCTTCTGGGCAGCCCAAATCTGTAAAATAGGCATTACCATTTTCATCTTTACATACTTTGAGTGCATACACGTTATTTGTGAACATTATTAGCAAGAAAAATATCAGCTTCACTTCCATTTTGCTTGTAAATCTTGATTGTTTGTTTGTCATATTCCAGTCTCTTGCATTCATTCGCCTTCCTTAATTGCCACTACTCTCCGGACGGGGTCAGTGTGAAGTTTCTCAGAACCCACGCACTTCCTGGCTGGTTGAATGGCCGTAATTTTAGCATTTATTTTAAAGGAAAAAAGACTTTTCTACAGACTCAACGTCATTGCTCAGCGGACGTCGAAGGTGTTCCGCTTGAGCGTCGTGTTATGGCTGCGAATAGGCGTATACCGGGATATGTCATAAATAGGCCGATCAGAACAACTGCAAGGCCAAACTCGCGGCAGTAGCCAAGTGATTGTATGTGGGTTGTAAACTGGCTGTGAATCCCGTGTGTTTTTGTGTCTGATATGAACTCTTGCAGGTATCAGACAAAACTGCGCCAGCACCTATAGCAGCTAAGCCGATACCGGCTGTCAGCATGAGTAGGGCATGACCAATAACTACCAGGACGGGGTCAATCAGGACTGGGTCAGTGAAAATTGACTCAGACCTCACGCGCTTTGTCTGGTTTAAAAAAGAATATAAAGGGTATAGCTAACGGACCTAACAGAACAACCAAAAAAGTCCTAGAAAAAGTTTGTTTTACATGGCGTATTTTTTAGCGATATAGCTGCAAATGATAAGTCCAATTAGGCAAATTATTGCTGGTATGTATGGGGCCATTGCGTTTCTCAAATATCCTGTTTCGAATTTACGTTGAGCAGTGTTGACACATAACGCCGCATGTCTGGGGCCTCGGCAGAGGCCGTGCATTGACTCGTTAGGTTGAACTGTTGTTTCATTGCTCGTCTTCGAGCCATTCACGCTATGCTTGCTTGTCGATTTATTCGGCTAGCTTGACCCTGGCCCTTCCTGCCTCCTTCGCTTGATACATGGCGATATCTGCATCCCTCATCTTCTTCTCGCTTGGCTCGATATGATCGCTACTCACCCCGGCACTCGCGGTTATGGCAGGGTAACCGGCCTCGGTAGCATATTTTGGCAGCGTAACGATGAGTCGGGCAAGGGTTTTAACCACCGCTTCCGGGGGCGTACCACAAAAGACTGCTGCAAACTCATCTCCGCCCACACGCGCAAGGATGTCAGCGGTTCGCAAACGCTCCTTCATTGCCGATGCTAACACAATGAGGAGTTCGTCACCTTTTGCATGCCCCAACGTATCATTGATCTGCTTGAAGTGGTCCAAATCGAGGATGCCGATGACATAGGGGGTATTCGCCACGGTGAGTTCCGACATACGTTCTTTGAATGCGTGTCTATTTGCCAGTTTCGTTAGTGGATCGCGTAGAGCCTCCTCAAGAAGATCGATCGCTGTGCGTATATCTGTGGGTCCTTGGCTACCCCCTTGATAGAGTAGACGCAGAATGTCTCGACGTATTTCGAGGAGCAGGTCTCGATCCGATGGGGCATTTTGTTCAATTGAATTTGGGTATTCCGCCACTATCTCAGACATTTTTAGCCGTAATCGAGGCCACCACAAGTCAAAATCTTCACGTACAAATCCTTCCTCATTGGGGGATGACATGGCGTGATTCAGGGTTCGTACAAGGCTCCATGTACCGTCCTCGTTATTTTCAACTCCTTGAAACCTACTTAGTGGCCCGGTTTGCATTTCGCCTGGCGGGAACCCGAGTGTGTACGGAATCACCTTGGCACGCCCAAGAGCCTTGCCCAGCGCACCCGCCTCATAGTTTAGCCAGCAAGAACATTGATTATCTCTGGTAACGCACAAGATTGCGTGGTGAGTCCTTTCGAGTTCTTCACTGATGCGATCTTCCCAGCGATCACCTGCATCGATGTCATGTGTCGATACAAAAGTTGTCACCCCACGTACAACATGCTGAATAAATGAGGCCAGAGTCTCGGCAACATCGCGACTTACATTGCCGGACCAACTCATGAAAACTTGCATAGGCAAGACTCCCTGTATTGATTTTGAATCGATGCTGAGCTTTTAACTCATGCCCTAGTGTGATTCTGAACGCTATGCTCTCCGGAAAATTATGAGCGCAGCGAGTAATTTATCCGTGTGGAGTATAAATTAAAGGGGTCGGTGACAAATGATAACGATTGTGATTTGTCACCGACCCCTTTTTTGATGCGACTATGTGCCTTCAGCTCACTTGGCAATCCTGCAGCGACGGGGTCTGCAGCGACGGGGTCAGAGTAAATTTACTCTGACCCCGTCTTGATCGGTGTTAATTTTGTGTTTGGACCACTACCCTACCTGATACCCAGCCTCCTTTAATAAATGAACCAGATTTTCATTTATCCTGTTATCATCTATTCCTGTTTTTTTTCCCGGCCGTTGCCAGTGCCAAATAACCTGAACAGCCTCGCTGCTTACTTCCGGAAACTCATCCTCAAATAGAAGCGCTAATTCAGAGTTTTTAATTTCGGGATTAGATTCGATAATTTGATTGAAAGCTTCAGTAGGTTTCAAACCATTACAAATTTTATTTTTTAAGTCACTCATTTCGTCGGTTTCCTATTTGCCAAAAATAACCGTGATATTCCCGAAGCTTTCTTTAATACTTTCTACGTTTGTAAAGCCATGATCACTAGCAATTTTTCCTGTCCAAGTTTGCTGCGCAGCTTTTACCTCACCGAGCCTGGACGCAGGCTGAACAAATTGCTGATAGTTCACACTATCGGTTCCGCTCATCCAGAACCCGCGAATTTTATTTACTGCTACACCATCCTTTTCCAGTCTCTGCATCATACTTGTAAACATGTCTCTGCCAGAGCCATAAACTGATGTGTCGCCCTGTGCTCGGATGTTAAACCCAAGCACACCGTTCTTATCAACATGTACTTCTAATCCATGTATGCCGTCTTCTGGATCCATATATCGATAAGTTCGGCTCCCGCTTTTGGATGTTGTGACGCTAAAACGATCAGTTAGATCAACTCTTGGTGTGAGACTTTTGTCTGGACCACTTGCTCCACCCCGCTCCGCAGTGCTTATGTCCGGATCATGTGAAGCAACACCCTCACCCACCGCCCCCTTCTCAATCTTTCGATTCTCCGGCTTCTCCAGCGTCTGATCAAGCCACTTCCCCGTTCGGCTTGTCGTTTGTTTGCT
>JBNKOL010000031.1:0-31907 GCA_050294655.1 Sedimenticolaceae bacterium | reverse complement strand
CCGCCGGAGAGGGTGTCGAAACGGCGCTGGCGCAAAGCCAGCAGATCGGTCTGCACGATCACCCGCTCGATGATGGCGCGATCAGTCGGGCCAGGATGCTGCCAGGTCTCCAGGTGGGGCAGACGGCCCAACTCTACAAGCCGCTCCACACTCAGGGGCCAGGCCACCTGGTTGAGCTGGGGCAGGTAGGCGATGCGTCGTGCCCGCTCCCTGCGAGCAAGTGACTCGAAGGGTTTGCCGTCGAGTGATATGCGGCCCGCATCCGGTTGCAGAACGCCGGCCAACAGCCGCAGCAGGGTACTCTTGCCGGCCCCATTGGGGCCGATCAGACCCAGCATCTCGCCCCGGCTCAGGCTGATGTCGACCTCATCGAGGATGACATGGTCGTCACGGTAGAGAGAGAGGCCTTCGGCGATCAGCATCAGATGCCCCTCCCACGGTTCTGCACGATCAGCCAGACGAAGAAGGGGGCGCCGACCAGCGCGGTGACCACTCCCACCTTGATCTCGGTCTGTGCCGGCAGCAGGCGGACCACGATATCAGCGGCCAGCAACAGCAGGGCGCCACCCAGGGCGCTGGGCAGCAATAACCGGCTTGGCTGGTGACCCACCAATGGGCGGATCATGTGTGGCACCACCAGACCGATAAAGCCGATCGCACCGGTGATCGAGACAGCGGAGCCGACAGCCAGGGCCACTGCCAGAAAGAGCCGCCAGCGCAGTGCGGCGAGATCGACGCCCATGGAGAGGGCGGTCTCCTCGCCGAAGCTGAGCAGGTCGAGGGAGCGCCCCTGGCGCCAGACCAGCAGCCAACCGAGCAGACTGCCGGGCAACAGCAGCCAGAATTCATTGCGACTCAGATTGGCCAGCGAGCCGAGCATCCAGAGGGCGATCTCCTGCACGGCGTAGGGACTGGGGGCCAGGTTGAGCAGCAGGGAGATCAGCGCCAGGACCAGGGAGTTCACCGCCACTCCGGCCAGAATCAGGGTCAGGCTGCCGCTCTCCCGGCCTGCCAGCAGGTAGACGATGAAAGTGGCCAGCAAGGCGCCGAACATACCTCCCAGGGGCAGAATGAAGCCGGCTACACCGGCGAGTCCGAAATAGAGGCAGACCACGGCGCCAAGCGCTGCCCCGTTGGCGCTGCCGATCAATCCCGGGCTGGCCAGGGGGTTGCGCAGTAGCGACTGCATCAGCGCGCCGCAGAGGCCGAGCGAGGCGCCGGCCACTAGGGCCACCCCGGTCCGCGGCAGCCGCAACTCGGTAAGGATGAGGCCACCCACTCCGGGGGTCGTGTCGAGACTCTCCCGCAGGGCCTGCAGCAGGGAAAAGGCCTCACTGCCGGTCAGCAGGGAGATGAGGGTTGCCAGCAACAGCAATAGACCGAGCAGGGGGTTCAAATAGCGCTCAAGCAGTGACAGAGTCATTGCGTTGCGTCCGATGCGATTGGGGCTTGGTCGAGGTCGGCCCTGATACGCCGCAAGGCATCCACTGCTTCGGCCAGCATGGGACCGGGACAGATCCAATACTTATAGGGGATCGGTTCCAGTGGTCGCCCCGCCAGCAGCCGTACCAGGACCGGGTGGGCCAGTTGTCGTTCGGCCAGGGAGTCGCCCGAACCATCATACGTCGAGGTGAAGATGCGCTGTGGTTGCCAGCGCAACAGCCGCTCCAAATCGACCTGGGCGTAGCCCTCGATTCCCTGTTCAGCAGCCAGGTTGCGCCAGCCGGCCAGGCGCAGCGCCTCGTCCTGCAGGGTCTCCCGGCCGCTGGTGTAGCCCCGGGGTTGGTAGAAGAGGGCCCCGGGACGCGGATCGTCGCCGGTCACGCCAAGGCGCGTGCGCATGGCGCGAATGAGTGCTTCCCCCTTTTCGCTTTGCTGCAATAGCGAGGCCACCCGCCGAATGTTGTCGACGATCTGCTCCAGCTTGTAACCCAGGGCCAGCCTTTCCACCCGGTAGCCCAGGGTCTCCAGGGTGGTCAACAGGCGTGGGTTGTCATGGACGGTGGCCAGTACCAGGTCGGGTCGCAGGGCGATCAGCTCCTCGGCGCGGGCATGGTTGAGCGGGAAGGCTTGTGCCTGTTCGGCGACATAGGAGCTGAGGGGTTCGATGGCGAGGTGGCTGACCGATGCCACCTGATCGGCTTCGGCCAGCAACAGCAGCAGCTGGTCGGCGCAGAGATTGATCGAAACCACCCGCTGGGGCCGCTCAGCGGCTGTCAGCGGTACAGCAACCGTCAGCCACAGCACCAGACCGAGTCGAAGCCAGAGGCGGCGAGGTTGATGCTGTGGTGTCGGTCGGGTCATGCTCACTCGAATTGGTAACGGGCGCTGAGCCAGAGGGTGCGCTCCGGTGCCGGAAAGTAGGCCTCCCGGGCGGTGAAGCTGGCGTCGTAGCCCACCGAGCCGGAGGCGACATAGGCCTTATCCAGCAGATTATCCACCCGCAGGCCGAGAAGCCAGGCACCGGCCGCAAAATGTCCGCCGGCGTTGAGCAGGCCATAGCCGGGCAGGGTACCGAAGGCGTTGGCGAAATCGCCACCAAAGACGCGGTCGCTGCGCAGGATCTCTTCGGCGTAGAACTGCCACTGCTCTGTCGCACTCCAATTCAGGCTCAACCGCGCGCTGCGGGCCGAGACCAGGGGAATGCGGTTGCCCTCGAACGGACCGGCGGTGATGGTTGGGTCGGTGTAGGTGAAGCTGCCTGCGACTGAGAGGCGGGGAGTTGTCTGCCAGCGTGCTTCCAGGATCACCCCTTCACGTCGGGTCTTTTCCAGATTTGTGTTGATGAAGCCGGTGGTGTCGAAACTGATCTCGTTCTCCAGGTTGAGACGGTAGAACACGGCCTTGGCGCTGAATCCTTGCTGCTGCCATTCGACCCCCGCCTCCTGGGAGAGGCCGGTCTGGTTCTCGATGCCAACCGGCTGGCCGTAGACCACGTTGGTGTGTTCATCCACGGTGGCGAAGCGGTAGTTTTCGTCCAAGCGAAGAAACAGTCGCAGTCCGTCCGCCGGGCGTGCGACCAGCCCGAGTGAGCCGGCGTTGAGGCGGTCATCGAGCTGGTCGTTGCCGCTGCCCGTATCGATGTTGTTCTCGATCTTGGCCCGGCGCCAGCCGATGGTGGTTGAGAGGGTGGGCGATAGCGGCGCGGTCAGCTGCAGATAGAGGGCATCCACCGACTGTTCGAGACGCTGCGGGCCAAAGCTGGTTACGAGGTCGTAATCGGTACGCTCCAGGTCGGCACCGCCGGTGAAGGTGGCTTCGCCGTCAGATAGGGGTAACAGTCCAATCACTCTGGGATTGAGGCCTTTGACCTGGCGAGTCTGGGTTGAGAGGCTGCCGGGAAAGGTGCGAAAGCTGGTCTGAAACTCACGATCATCATCCCGGTAGCTGGCTTCGCCTTCGAACCGCCAGTTGGCGGTGATCTCCTGTTCCAGACCGATGCGGGTGACATCGGAACGGGTCTCACTGTAGTCACCGGCATAGGCGGCAGCCGACTGGCGACGATCCATGGCCATCTCATCGGCAAACAGGGAGCCAGGTAGCTGCTGTTCGTCATCGACCGCCTGCTGTTCGATGAACAGCTTTCCGCCATCGTGTTCATAATCAAGTCGCAGGTTGAGATTTTGCTGCTCGGTACGGTTGTTGTCCCGGTAGTTGTCCGCGCTCTTTCGGTTGGCGCTGACACGGTAAGCAAGACCATTGTCCAGCCGTTGGCTGAGATCCGCGTGCAGCGAGCGACCTCTGTGGCTGCCAAGACCCCCTTCCACGCTGGCCTCAAAGGTCTTCGGCGTGCGGGTGATGATGTTGATCAGGCCGCCCACAGCCTGATTACCATAGAGTGTACCTGCGCTGCCCTGTACGATCTCGATGCGTTCGACCCGGTGCAGGTCGATACTGGCGAGGTCGGGGGCGGCGCTGTCGCCGCTGTTGTTGAGGCGACGGCCGTCGACCAGAACCAGCGTGTTGGCGCTGGCGGTGGGACCGAAACCGCGCATGTCGATGCTGGCGTTATGGGCAGTACCGTAGAGGCTGTCGATCTGTACGCCGCCGCTGGCCTGCAGCAGCTGCGGCAGGTCGCGGGCTCCGCTTGCTTCGATCTCATGGCGTGTGATCAGCGTGATGCTGGCCGGTGTCTCGATGCGCTGCTGCTCCATACGGGAGGCGCTGATGACGATGGTTGGCAGTTGGGTGGTTGCCCACAGGGGTGTAGAGGGGGCAAGTGACAGACAAATAGCCAGCCACAAAGGGTTGAGGTATAGCTTCATGCAGGTCTCCCGATGACGCACACCCGCGTCGGATTGTGGATTTGGGTGTTGACGAAAGAGGGCATGAGAGCGTGACGGCAATCCGCTCAACGCTTCTATGCCGCCCACCGCAACACACGAACAGCCAAGGCCGGTCTCCGGACTCACAGACTGGGTGTCGCTCCCTCTGCAGGGGATTAGCCCGATGCGCGCGCCTTCCCATGGCCGGGATATATCCGGTACCACAGTGGCCCGTTGCGGCATGTTGTCTGTTTACCGTTGCGGGGGCAGTGCAGGTCTCTCACCTGCTTCCCGTTTAACCCGGTAAATACCAGGCACCTTCGGCAGGGCGCAAAGCTACCGGTTCCGCTTGGATGGGTCAAGGCGAAGGAGATTGCATGTCATACTTTCGTATGACGGGAACTTGTGTATTGATGGTGCGACAAGGTTGGGTTATCGAAGCTGGCGTGACATGATTCTGAGTCAGTGTACTGAATAGAATCGAGTGCAAAACCCAAAACCAAGAAATACTGACCCTAACCCTGAATGAGGCTTTGTCAGGGTTAGGGTTAGTATCACGAAGGCGTCGATCGATGATTATCTATCTCCACGGCCTCAACAGCGCGGGCAGCTCTGGCAAAGCGGCGCTATTGCGCGAAAGACTGGCGCCGATCGAGGTCTTCAGCCCAACCTATCCTGCCCAGTCGGCGGCGCAGGCAGTGTCTTGTTTGACTGATCAGCTGCTCCCGCGCCTGAAAAGTATGAGAGCGGAGGTTCCCCGTCTATTGATCGGCAGCTCCATGGGGGGGTTCTACGGGGCCTGGCTGGGGCGCCGTCTGGGAATGGACCATCTGGTGATGATCAATCCCGCTCTGCGGCCCTGGGAGCTTTTGCAACAGGTGGAGGGTTGGCAATACAACGAGTCCAAAGATGAGCGCTACTATCTCTCAGCGGAGATGGTGGCCGCGACCCGGGCCTTTGCCACCACACCGTCGGAGATCGGCCTCCCGGTTACACTACTGCACGACAAAGGTGATGAGCTGATCGACTACCGACAGGCGGTGGCGGCCTATAAGGGCATTGCCGATATGCGCCTGTTCGAGGGAGGAAGTCATGCCTTTGAACATATGGACGAGGCGGTGGTGATCATTGACGGGCTTTACCGGTCGCTGGCAGAAAAAAGGTCAATCGGGTAGTGGAGAGGTGTCGATACCCGACAGGTAACCGGACCTCTCCCACTCATCCAGGATTGCCATGACACCCTTGGCGCAGACCGATGGATTCGATTGCAACAGAAAGTGAGGGCCTGCAACCCGCTGCAGTTGGAACGGCTCGAAATGGTCTCTGAACCAGGTTGCAGCCTGAGGCGGCACCAGGCGGTCGCCGGCAGCCTGCAAAAAGTAACAGGGGAGTTTGAGCGGCTTGCCGATGGAGGGTTTGAAACCCTCGATGAGCCTCAGTCGCTGGGAAAGCACCGCTTCAGGCACGCTTAGAACGATGCTGCGCAATAGATCGATGTGAGAAGCGGAGGCGTCCTGATCCAGGCAATAGTGCTTCATCAGCGCATCGGGAGTGAAGCGAATGAGGTTTTGCAGAAAGGGAAGTCGGCTTGTGGCGTGGACAAGCCAGGGTTTGGGCGGGCTGGCGAATGCCGCACAGAAGATGACCCCTTTGATCGGTGTGTGGTCTAGCGCCAGCAGGGTGAGCGCGACGAGACCGGAGAAGGACTCCGCCAGGAGAATGATCTCCCCTTCCGGCAATCGATTTATCACATACTCGGCGAGGGCTTCCAGGTTCAGCGCTTGCTTTGGGTAGGTGATGATATGCCGGGCAAGGTGATTGGGCAACGCAGTGATAAAGGGGGCGAAGAGTTCGCCTGTGCCGTCCAATCCCGGCAGTAATACTAGCCTGGTAGGGGTGTGCTTGGTGATCATTCCCTGGCGCAGAGAAAACGGACCGCAATGGCGTCAGCTCTCCTCGTAGGGTTCGCTGAAGGAGCACTCCTTCTGCGGACAGACTTTCTCCGCGCCTTTGCGTTTGGTGGTCTTGATGGTCAACACCGGCCAGCCGCAGTTGGGGCAGGGTTCGGCGATTGGCTCGTTCCACACCGCGTAGTCGCAGTCGGGGTAGGTGGAGCAGGAGTAGAAGATCTTGCCGCGCCGGGACTTGCGTTTGAACAGCGTGCCCTTGTCGCATTTGGGGCAGCTGACGCCGGTGTCCTCGGGCTTCTCCAGCGGTTCGATGTAGCGGCACTTGGGGTAGCTGGAGCAACCGATGAACTTGCCGTAGCGTCCCCGTTTGATCACCAGTTCGGAACCGCACTCAGGGCAGGCGCGACCCTCAACAACCTCCGGTTTCTCCTTTTCGCTGGTATCGGCGTTGAGGTCACGGGTGTAGTCGCACTCCGGATAGTTCGTGCAGCCGATGAAGCGACCGTGACGGCCGAGGCGGATCGAAAGCTGGGTGCCGCACTTGGGACAGGTCTCGTCGAGTGCCTCTTGGGTTACGTCACTGCGCTTGACGTTCTCCTGAGTATGGTCGATCTGCTCCTTGAATGGGCTCCAGAACTTGCTCAGCAGGGGTATCCAGGCCTCTTCGCCGCGGGAGACGGCGTCGAGTTCGTCCTCCAGTTTGGCAGTGAAGTCATAGTCCACGTAGCGGGTGAAGTATTCGGTGAGGAATTTATTCACCACGCGGCCCACGTCAGTGGGTTTGAAGCGTTTCTTGTCGAGCACGACGTACTCCCGATCCTGCAGGGTCGAGATGATCGAGGCGTAGGTGGAGGGGCGGCCGATGCCGTACTCCTCCAGCGCCTTGACCAGGGTCGCCTCGCTGTAGCGGGGCGGTGGCTCGGTAAAGTGTTGCTCAGGACGGATCGCCTTCAGTGGCAGGGTCTCGCCCTCGTTCAGCGGCGGTAGTAGCTTTTCATCGTTGTCGCCTTTGGCGGCATCATCCAGCCCTTCCTGGTAGACGGCGATGAAGCCCGGTTTGGCGATCACCGAACCGTTGGCGCGGAACAGGTTGCCTTCACCACACTGCAGGTCCGCCGCTACCGTGTGGATGGTGGCGTGGATCATCTGACAGGCCACGGCCCGTTTCCAGATCAGCTCATAGAGCTTGGCCTGGTCCTTGGTCAGATGTTGTTTGATCTCGTCGGGTACCCGTAACGCGGAGGTGGGGCGGATCGCCTCGTGGGCCTCCTGGGCATTCTTCGATTTGGTCTTGAAGTGGCGCGCTTCGGGGGGGAGCTGATCCGAGCCATATTTGTTGCTGATGTATTCGCGGATCTCAGCGATCGCCTCTTCGGCCAGGTTGACTGAGTCGGTTCGCATGTAGGTGATCAGACCCACGGTCCCCTGGCCTACGTCGACACCCTCGTAGAGCTGCTGAGCGGTGCGCATGGTGCGCTGGGCGGTGAAGCCGAGCTTGCGAGCCGCCTCCTGCTGCACGGTGGAGGTGGTGAAGGGCGGCGCCGGGTTGCGTCTGCGCTGCTTTTTCTCGACCTGGGTCACCAACAGTCCGCCGGCGCCCGCCTCGCTCAGGATCTTCTCGGCCGCTTGGGCGTCGGCTTCATTAGTGATGCTGAATTTTCCCAGCTTCTCGCCGCGGTAATGGGTCAGCTTGGCGGAGAAGGCTTGGTTCGCCTTTTCGGAATCGGCTTCCAGCGTCCAGAACTCCTCCGCCTTGAAGGCCTCGATCTCCTGTTCCCGCTCAACGATCATGCGTAGCGCCGGACTCTGCACCCTACCGGCGGAGAGTCCGCGGCGGACCTTCTTCCATAGCAGGGGGGAGAGGTTAAAGCCGACCAGGTAGTCGAGGGCGCGGCGCGCCTGCTGGGCATCGATCAGGGGGATCGAGAGTTCCCGCGGATTCGCAATGGCATCGTTGACCGCTTTTTTGGTGATCTCGTTGAAGACCACCCGGTAGACCGGTTTATTTTTCAGTTTGCCCTTTTGCTTGAGCAGTTCGGAAAGGTGCCAGGATATGGCCTCACCCTCGCGGTCCGGATCGGTCGCGAGGTAGAGGGCGTCAGAGTTTTTCAACGCCTTGGCGATCGCCTGTACATGGCGATCGTTACGTTCGATCACCTGGTACTTCATGGCAAAACCGTTGTTCGGATCGACTGCACCCTCTTTCGGTACCAGATCGCGCACATGGCCGTAGGAGGCGAGCACTTCAAAGCTGCCGCCGAGATATTTTTTTATGGTTTTGGCCTTGGCCGGTGATTCAACGATTACCAGATTCATGCAAAAGGGTCAGGTTGGATGAGAAGCGCGGGACAGTGAAACGCCCTTGAATAAAGAAATCAAGTCTTAATCAGTGCAGGTATTGGGGGGCTTCGTTGTAGACCATGTCTTCCATGCGTGCGAAGGCGTCCTCCTGTCCGGGCTGATTCATCAGCACCAGGAGGATGATCCACTTCAACTCTTCTTCCGTGATCACCGGGGTGTCGAGGGCCAGGGAGCGCTCGATGACCAGCTCCCGCGCGGTCTGGGTGAGGATATCGTTCTGCTCCAGGAATAGCAGCAGGCCACGGGAGTCCACGTCCAGACGTGCGATCTCCTCTTCCGTGAAGATACGCAGGGAGTGAGGTTGATGAGCATCCCCTTGAGGCGTGAGGGCATTGTCCGCCAATTCATCGAGCCAATCGAACGCTTTGTCGATCTCGGCACTTGAGAAGCCGGCTTGAGTCAGTTCGTTGCGGAGATCGTTTTGATCGGAGGGTGGAGCCTGTTCGCCGTCCATGTAGTTTTCATAGAGGTAGATCAGGATATCGACCACGTTTTCGTTCATGTGCTCTCTCTCCCGCTGGTGCGGGATGCCAGGGTGTCTGTACGGCTGTACCGGCCGCCGGGTGCTGATGATACATGACCTTCCAGCTCAAGCAACAGCAGCATGGACGAAACCACCTCGGCGGTCAAACCGCTTCGGGTGATTAATTCGTCAATTGAGACCGAGTCATAGCCCAGAGCGTCCAATAAGCTCTGGTAATCGGGGTCGTTGAGACGGCTGGTGTCTGTCTGTGTCGAAATCGGCCGGCTGTCGACGACGGACGTCAGGCTGCCCAGCAGGGCGCCCAATTCCTCCACGATATCCTGTGCCGATTCGACCAATTTGGCTCCTTGCCGGATCAGGGCATGACAACCGCGCGCCAGGGGATTGTGGATCGAACCGGGAATGGCGAATACCTCGCGCCCCTGTTCGGTCGCCAGACGGGCCGTAATCAGTGAGCCGCTCTGGGGAGCGGCCTCAACCACCAGGGTACCGAGTGCCAGGCCACTGATAATGCGATTGCGACGTGGAAAGTTTTCCGCCCGGGCCGGGATACCGGGGGGGAATTCGCTGACCAGCAGACCCTTCTCGGCGATGCGGTGAGCCAGCTCGTGATGGCTGGCGGGGTAGATGCGATCCGGGCCGGTGCCGAGCACGGCGACTGTGTTACCACTCGACAGTGCGCCCTCATGGGAGGCGCCGTCGATACCGATGGCCAGGCCGCTGGTGATGCAGAGTCCCGCGGCCGCCAGTGAACGGGCGAACTCTCTGGCATTGTCGAGGCCTGTGGGTGTCGGGTTACGGCTGCCGACCATTGCGATTTGGGGTTGATGCAGCAGCTCGATATCACCGATCAGGTAGAGTACCGGTGGTGGGTCGTCGATCTCTCTGAGCAGGTCGGGGTAGTCGGTATCGGCCAAGGTGACCATCTGATGGTCGGGGTGACGCAGCCAGTCGAGAGTCGGCGCGATGGCCTCGGGCTGCATCTGTTTAAGCTGCTCGATGGCGCGTTTGGGGATGCCTAGATCGCTCAAGCGATTTCGCGGTGCCTGCAGGGCGTCTTCGGCTCGGTTGAAGTGGTCCAGCAGGCGCAGAAAATAGCGGCTACCGATACCGGGAGCCTGGCTGAGCAGCAGCCAGGCCTCTCGTTCGGAATCGAGTTTAAGGTTTTGCTCATCCATGAACGACCCTGTTTAAAGTGACGATCAGCTTTCCGGTGGACGTACCCAGTCAAGCACATGGAGGGGCTTGGTGGCACGTAATACCAAAGCGAAGCTGACCCGGTCGAAGGTACGGAAGACCATCAGGATGCCAGCCTCTTCCAGTGGCAGGGTTACGGTCTCTCCGCGTCCCTTGATGATGTCGCGCAATTCATCGCCACCCTGCAGGATCTGCATCACGTGGCCCGGCTCCAGGCCGTCGCGGGCGCCTTTGTTGAGCACCACCACGTTGTACTGGCCGATTTGGGAGACGCCGTTCAATACCGAGATGATACGGCCTTGGATTTCCCCTTCCGGAGCACGTGGCTGGAAGTTGACCAGGGGTTCGTCCTCTTCCGCCCTGATCAGGCGGTCGCCGATGATGGCTTCCATTTCGGAGGAAACGATAAAGAGTTTGGCCGGATCCCCGGTGCGTTGCAGATCCGAGTCGCCGACGAAGGCGGCCTCATAGCCAAGGATCTCGTCGGTATCGGGATCTTTATAGGGCTTGCCCGGTCTGACGATGGTGTAGCGGGTTATGTCGTCTTGCATGATGCTGCGGGCATAGTACGAGATCCCGGCGCCGCCCAGGACGTGGTCATCCAGGAAGTGGACGATGTAGGGGGCCTGCTCCAGCTCACCCTCTTCCATTACATAGGGCCGGGTCAGGAATTGGGCGATGGCGTCGACTGGGATGGTCGGAATCGCCGAGTCGATCGGCTGGGCATGTATGCTCGGTGAGAGCTTGTTCTTGCGCTTGAGGGAGAGGATCGGTCGTCCATCCCGGTAGGTCAGGATGATCTCGTCACCGGGATAGATCAGGTGTGGGTTCTCAATCTGAGGATTGACATACCAGACTTCGGGCCAAAGCCAGGGGTCGCGCAGGAACAGGGCGGATATATCCCACAAGGTATCACCCTTGATCACCGTATAGCGCTCCGGATGGGCGGGATTGAGCGCCACGGGTTCGGCGGCAATGGCGCTACAGGAGAGCAGCAGCCCGAGGATGAATCCGATGAGTTTGTTGTTAAGATATGGCATAACGATTCCCTTGGATACGAAGCTGGCTTTTGACGTCGGCAAGGCTAGAGATCATGGCCGGAAATTGTCCCCAGATTCCAGTATGATCATAATGTTAGCGTAATTTCTTGCATTTGTACTATAGATTTTTGGAAACAACGATGGCGATTCTTGACATACTCCACTTTCCCGACCCGCGATTGCGCAATAAGGCCAAGCAGGTGGCGCAGGTGGATGCCTCTATTGGTCGGCTGGTCGACGATATGCTTGAGACCATGTATCAGGCGCCGGGTATCGGACTTGCCGCCACCCAGGTCAATGTGGCCAAGCGAGTGGTCGTCATCGACCTCTCCGAGGATAAAAACGAACCGCTCTGTCTGATCAATCCCGAGATCCTTGAAAAGGACGGTGTCGAGCAGATGGAAGAGGGTTGCCTGTCGGTCCCCGGTGTGTTTGAGCCGGTCTCCCGGGCCAACCACATTCGTGTGCGCGCCCTTGACCGGGAGGGTAATCCCTTCGAAATGGAGGCCGAGGGCCTGCTGGCGGTCTGCATACAGCATGAGCTGGATCACCTGGAAGGCAAATTGTTCGTTGACTACCTCTCCAGTCTGAAGCGCCAGCGCATTCGGAAAAAGCTGGAAAAGGAGAGCCGCCAGCCAGCCGAGCCCGCCACTGGCACACATCAGGCCATCTGAAGATCTCCAAAGGTCTTGACAGCATCTTCATCTCAGCCGCGTGTGGATTCTGAGACCCGGTTCCCAGTCCGGCAAACTCTCTCGCCCACACACACTGTTTAGGAAATCCGTTCATGAGTGATACGCTGAAAATTATCTTTGCCGGTACCCCGGAATTCGCCGCCACCGCCCTGGAGGCGTTGTTGACTACATCTCATGAGGTGGTTGCGGTCTACACCCAGCCCGACCGTCCGGCGGGACGCGGTAGGAAACTCCAGCCCGGTCCGGTCAAACGGCTGGCGCTGGAACGGGGTATCGAGGTGCGTCAGCCGGAAAAGCTGAAGGATCCCACCGATCAGGCCGAGCTGGCCGCTCTGGAAGCCGATTTGATGGTAGTGGCGGCCTACGGCCTGCTGCTGCCACAGGCAGTGCTCGATGCGCCCCGTTTGGGATGCATCAATATCCACGCCTCCCTGCTGCCACGTTGGCGTGGCGCCGCGCCGATCCAGCGGGCGATCCTGGCCGGTGACGAAGAGAGTGGTATTACCATCATGCAGATGGAGGCGGGGCTCGACACAGGACCCATGCTGCATGCCCTGAAGACACCGATTCTGCTCGATGAGACCGGCGGCAGTCTGCATAATCGGCTCGCAGAGCTGGGGGCCCGTGCCCTGTTGGAGAGTCTCAACGGGATTGCCGATGGTTCCCTGTTCCCCCAACGGCAGGATGACGGGCTCGCTACCTATGCGAAGAAACTTGGCAAACAGGAGGCGTTGATCGATTGGACACGGACGGTGGCGGAGATCGATCGTCAGATTCGTGCCTTCAACCCCTGGCCGGTGGCACAGTGCAAGTTTCACGATAATGTTATGCGTATCTGGCAGGCCCGTCCGCTCAACAGTTCGCCGCCCAATGGCGCTCAACCGGGTCAGGTGCTGGAGGCCGGCAAGGGGGGCATCGATGTCGCCACCGGGGCGGGTGTACTGCGCATCATTGAGCTGCAGATGCCCGGTAAGCGGGCCATGTCGGCCGCGGACTTTCTCAATGCCCACTCAGTCGATGGGGCAGTGCTTCGCTGATGTCCCAATCCCATGCGAATCGTCCTGGCCGGGATCCCCGGGTCGTAGCCACCCGGGTGGTGCAGGGGGTGCTCGCAGGCCAATCCCTTTCCGGTTTGATTCCGCAACAGCTGGTCTCTATCACCGAGGCGCGGGATCGAGCCCTGGCGCAGGAGCTGAGCTACGGAACCCTGCGCTACTATCCACGCTTACAGGCACTGTTGGACCACCTGATGGAGAAACCCCTGAAGGCCAAGGATCGGGATCTGTCGGCGCTGCTGCTGATCGGATGCTATCAGCTGCTCTATATGCGGGTGGCCGATCATGCCGCGGTGAATGAGACCGCCGAAGTGGCGAAACAGTTGGGCAAGCGCTGGGCGGTGGGGCTGGTCAACGGTGTATTGCGGCGCCTTCAGCGCGAGCGGGATGGCCTGCTGGCTGACCTGGAGTCCGAAGAGGAGGCGCGCTATTCGATGCCGGGCTGGTTGTTGCGGGAGATCCGACAGCGCTGGCCGGATTCCTGGCAAAACCGGGTGGCGGCGCTCAACGCCCGCCCACCGATGACATTGCGGATCAATCGGCTTCGGACCTCGCGGGAGGCCTATCTCGAACAGTTGGCCGAGAGTGGAATCGAAGCCGCGGCAAACCAGGTGGCCGACTCAGGCGTTGATCTCGATCGTCCGCATGAGGTGGAACACTTGCCAGGGTTCGATGCCGGTGATGTTTCAGTACAGGATGGCGCCGCGCAACTGGCGGCCGGACTGCTGGATCTGGCGCCTGGGCAGAGTGTGCTGGATGCCTGCGCCGCGCCTGGCGGCAAGTGCTGCCAGCTGCTGGAGACGCAACCCCAGCTACACCTCACAGCCATGGATATCGACGCTGAGCGGCTGCGGCGGGTGGCTGAGAATCTGGCCCGGCTCCAGCTACGGGCGGAGTTGGTCGAGGGCGATGCGGCGCAGCCGGAGGGTGAATGGGCGCAGCGTCGCTACGATCGGATCCTGCTCGATGTGCCCTGTTCCGCCACTGGGGTAATCCGGCGCCATCCGGATATCAAACTGTTGCGCCGCGAGAGCGATATCGCCGAACTGGCCTCTCTCCAGCGGCGAATTCTGAAGGCGATTTGGCCACTGTTGAAACCCGGAGGGCTGATGCTCTATGCCACCTGTTCGGTTCTCCCGGCGGAGAATGAACTCCAGCTCAACTGGTTTCTGGTGGAACAGCCCGATGCGCGTGAAAGGCCGATCGAGGCATCCTGGGGTGAGGCGCGGCAGGTGGGGCGTCAGATCGCGCCTGGCGAAGCCAATCTTGATGGTTTCTACTATGCCCTGCTGGAGAAGGTCCGGACATGAGATGGCTGGGCCTTACGCTGCTGTTGTTGAGTTGGAGTTGCGTCTCCGGGGCTGCCTCCTTCATCGTCAAGGACGTTTCGATCAAGGCTGAGAAGGGTGAATATCGGATGAATGCCCGTATCGACTATCGGTTGACACCGGAGGTCGAGGAGGCGCTGAGCAACGGTGTACCTCTGACCCTGCGAGTGCGACTGGAGGTGGGCAAGGTTTGGCGCGGTTTCTGGGAGGCGAATCCCCTGTCGCGCACCCTGCGCTTGCAGATCCGTTATCATGCGCTGACCGAGCTGTACCGTGTGGTCGATATGCAGACGGGTGTGGAACAGAATTTCGTAACGCAAGATGCCGCCCTCTACGCCTTGGGCGAGATCGGTGACCTGCCGCTGGTCTCCCAGGAGGATCTGGTGCCGGATGAGGCCTATCAATTGCGGCTGCGGGCCGACCTGGAGATTGAATCGCTGCCGCTGCCGCTGCAGCCGCTGGCCTATCTGGGCCACGGCTGGCGTCTTACCACCGGGTGGACCCAATGGCCTCTTCAACCCTGAGCCGTCTCCGCCTGGGCGGCCTTTCCGTGGCGCTGCTATTGATCCTGCTGCTGGTTACCCTGCACCTGATGAGCAGTGCGGTACAGAACTCCGCCGAGCTGAGCCGTTACTTTGTGCCCTTGCTGGTGATCAACCTGGCCGGCATGGTGGTGCTGATCGGGCTGATTACCTACAACTCGATTCGGCTGATTCGCCAATATGCGCGTCATAGCGCCGGTTCGCGGCTGACCCTGCGCATGGTGGCGATCTTCATCCTGATTTCCCTGACCCCTGTGGGTGTGGTCTATTTCTACTCCTTCAGTTTCCTGCAGGGAGGTATCGACAGTTGGTTCGATGTGCGCATTGACCAGGCAATGGAGGATGCCCGGGAGCTGGCGCAGGCCTCCCTCGACCTGAACCAGCGGCTGTGGTTGAAGTATACCGAGCAGCAGTTGCTCAGCATCACCGACGCCTCGGAATCGGCCCTGTCACTGACTATCGCAGAGTTGCGCCAGCAGTCGGGGGCGCTGGAACTCTCCCTCAGCGATCTCAACGGCCAGATCATTGCCTACTCCAATGCGGTAGCCTCCGAGCTGGCGCCGTCAAAACCGGACGACTTCATCATGCAGCAGCTGCGTGAAGGCAGCAGCTATGTGGGCCTGGCCCGGGAGAAGGACGAGCTGATGATTCGGGTGGCGGTGGAGGATCCCCTGGGCCGGCCCTTTATCATCCAGGGGCTCTATCCCGCCTCCGACCGGGTCAGCGCCCTGTCGGAGAAGCTGGAGTTGGCCTATAACCGTTACAAGGAGCTCTCTTTTCTGCGCCAGTCGCTCAAGCGCAACTTCTCCCTCACCTTGTTCATGGTCCTGATGTTCGCCGTGCTGTCGGCGATTTGGGCCGCCTTCCTATCCGCCCGGCGCATGGTGGCACCGATCACCAACATCGCCGCCGGTACCCGCGCGGTGGCCGACGGTGATTACGACCGCCAGCTGCCGGTGCCTCGGGCCAAGGATGAATTGGCCTTTCTGGTCACCTCGTTCAACAGCATGACCCGGCGTATCGGTCAGGCCCGTGATCAGGCCGATCGCAGTCAGCGGGAGGTGGAGGGACAGCGTGCCTATCTGGAGACGGTGCTGGGCAGACTCTCCTCTGGCGTTCTGACCTTCGATGAAGAACACCGGTTGCGCACCGCCAATCCGGCGGCGGAGAAGATCCTCGGTAGCAACCTGCAGCGTCTAATCGGTTCGCCGGTGCAGACCCTGGCCCTCACCTCGCCGGTGTTGCGCCAGTTTGCCGAGGGACTGCAGGCGCCCCTGCGCCAGAGCCAAGAGGAGTGGCGCGGAGAGCTGACCCTGTTTGGGGGCGAGGGGCGCAAGGTGCTGATCTGCCGCGCTACACCCTTCTCCCAGCCCGATGGGCCGAAGGGACACATTGTCCTGTTCGACGATGTAACCGCCCTGATCCGGGCTCAGCGTGACGCTGCCTGGGGCGAGGTTGCGCGTCGCTTGGCCCATGAGATCAAGAATCCGTTGACCCCGATCCAGCTCTCGGCCGAGCGGTTACGCCACAAATACCTAAAACAGATGCCGGCAAAGGATGCCGAGGTGCTCGACCGGGCGACCCACACCATTGTGCAGCAGGTGGAGGCGATGAAGAGTATGGTTAACGACTTCTCTGAATACGCCCGCCCACCGCAGATGGAGGTCAAACCGCTGCATCTCGACCGGCTGATCGAGGAGGTGGTGGACCTCTACCGGGGCAACAAATCGGTCCGTTTCAGCGTTGAGCTGGGTGCGGAACAGGCGCGGGTCGAGGCCGATACTCTGCGTATCCGCCAGGTGGTGCACAATTTGGTGAAGAATGCCGTGGAGGCGATGGATGGGCAGAAGCAGGCGCGGGTCGATGTGATCACCCAGGTGTTGACGCGCGATGAACATCCCTACTATGAGATGCGTGTGCGCGACAACGGCCCCGGTTTCAACGAGGCGATGGTACAGCACCTGTTCGAGCCCTATGTCACCTCCAAGCCCAAGGGAACGGGACTGGGCCTGGCCATCGTGAAAAAGATCGTTGAAGAGCATGGCGGTATCATCTGGGCGGAGAATTGCGACAAGGGAGCTTGTATGGTCATGCACCTGCCGATGTTGCTGGATCTCGACGAGGAGAGAGAAGAATGAGCGGTGCCTATGTGCTGGTGGTCGATGACGAGCCGGAGATCCGAAACCTGGTCAAGGAGATCCTCGAGGATGAGGATTATGAGGTGGCCATGGCGGCCGACGGCCAGTCGGCGCGCAAGGCGCTACGAGAGCGCAGGCCGGAACTGATTTTGTTGGATATCTGGATGCCCGACGTGGATGGCATCACCCTGCTCAAAGAGTGGGGCGAGGAGGAGGGTCTGCCCTGTCCGGTGATCATGATGTCGGGCCACGGCACGGTGGAGACGGCGGTGGAAGCAACCCGCCTCGGCGCCTACGATTTCCTCGAAAAACCGCTCTCCCTGGCGAAGATGCTGCTCACTATCGAGCGGGGATTGGAGGCGGAGCAACTGAAGCAGGAGAACGTGGGGCTGCGCCGCCATACCCATGCGATCCACGAACCCACCGGCCGCAGCCCGGTGATGCAGCGTCTGCGCGAGCAGGTCAAGCGCATCGCCCAGCATGACACCTGGGTGCTGGTGACCGGCGAGCCGGGCAGCGGCCGGGAGACCCTGGCCCGCTTTCTACACGCCCAGAGCATGCGCCGGGAACGTCCTTTCGTCGAGGTCAGCGTCAGCGCCATCGTCAAGGCCAATGCCGCCCAGGAGCTGTTCGGCCGCGAGACGGAGGGGCGGATCCATTACGGTCGTCTGGAGCAGGCCATGGGCGGCACGCTGTTTCTCGATGAAGTGGCTGATATGGACCTGGAGGCTCAGGCGCAGCTTGTCGGCGCCCTGGATACCGGCAGCTTTCTGCGCGTGGGGGGCAACGATCCGGTCAGTATCGATGTGCGCATCATCGCCGCCACCACCCACAACCTGGAAGAGGTGGTGCAGGAGGGGCGCTTTCGTGAAGACCTCTTCTACCACCTGAATGTGGTACCGCTGCATGTGCCGCCTCTGCGGGAGCACGCGGAGGATGTACCCGAGTTGCTTAGTTTCTATGTGGACTGGTTTGTGCTGCACGAGAAGCTTCCCTACCGCCACTTCAACGTGGGTGCGCAGAACGTGCTGCGCAACCACCCCTGGCTCGGTAACGTGCGAGAACTCAAGAATCTGGTACAGCGCCTGTTGATCCTTGGCGCTGGTTCCGAGATTACCCTGGAAGAGGTGGAGGCCGCCCTGGGCGCGCCGGATGTGCGGGCGGCGACCGGTGGGTTGGAGTCGATGATCTCCTTCGATCAGCCTCTGCGCCAGGCCAGGGAGGACTTTGAAAAGCTCTATCTGCAATATCAGCTGCAACAGCACGAGGGCAATATCTCGCGCATGGCCAAGGTGGTCGGCATGGAGCGGACCCACCTCTACCGCAAGCTGAAATCACTCGAGATCGAGTTCAAGGACAAGCGGTGATGTTTCCGCTGGAGGTTGTTTCAAGTCCGCCAATGAATGCGAATAAAGGCAGACGGGTGGACTATTCGACAGAACGTTCATGGCTGGGGTGAAGGACGAATCCATGTGTCCCGTTTGAATTCATCGGCTGTGGGGATTTGCAAGGTCATCCCAAGCGACTCAATATACGCTCGGGTGGAGCCCGGCCCACCTTTCTTCCGTTTATCCGCTTTCATTGCAGCCGGTGAGGAGGCGCGACGCCCCGAGGATGATCAGAGTGATGCCAACCGATCGCGCTAAGGGGCGTAACGGGTGATTAGCAAACATTGGAAAATTCCCCATAATAGATAAAAAATGGCGTGGCAGTTTATCGGGAGGGTGTTACGGCCCCGTGTCTCGCTGGTGGCGATATTTTCCGTTTTCATTAGACAATGACACAACAGGATAAACCGGTTGCTTTTGCCACGGCTGGGCTACTCCTCGACGGACTGAAGGGTGAACATGACAGCGACAGGACGACTCAAGTAGGATGCGGTTTTCAGAGCCAAAGTTGAAACAATGAAAATAATCATCCTGGGTGCAGGTCAGGTCGGCCGCTCGGTTGCCAATGCGCTGGTCAGTGAGGCTAACGACATCACGGTGGTGGATCAGAACGATGCGCTGCTGCAGGAGCTGCAGAACCGGCTCGATCTGGGTACGGTGAAGGGGCATGCGGGGCAGCCCGATGTGTTGCGCCGGGCCGGCGCCGAGGATGCGGACATGATCCTGGCGGTGACCAATAGCGACGAGACCAACATGGTCGCCTGCCAGGTTGCCTATACCCTGTTTCACACCCCCACCAAGATTGCCAGGGTGCGTGCCCAGGGTTATCTCGACAACCCCCAACTGTTCGAATCAGGCGCCTTTCCCGTGGATGTGCTGATCAGCCCGGAGCAGCTGGTCACCGACTACATCCTCAAGCTGATCGAGTTTCCGGGCGCGCTGCAGGTGCTCGATTTCGCCGACGGGCGGGTGCGGTTGGTGGCGGTCAAGGCCTACCATGGCGGGCCGCTGGTGGGAAATGCCCTCAGCACCCTCTATGAACATATGCCCGAGGTGGATGCCCGGGTGGCGGCCATCTACCGTGAGGGCGAGGTGATCCAGCCCAAGGGCGACACTGTGATCCAGGCCGAGGATGAGGTCTTTTTCATCGCCGCCGCCGAGAACATCCGTTCGGTGATGAGCGAACTCCGCAAGCTGGAGAGTCCCTACAAGCGGCTGATCATCGCCGGGGCCGGTAATATCGGCCGCCGCCTCGCGACCGCGCTGGAGCAGAAGTACCGGGTCAAGCTGATTGAGAGCAACGGGGTTCGGGCGCGCGAGATCGCCGAACAGCTCGACATGGCGATCGTGTTGCACGGCGACTCGGCGGACGAGGATCTGTTGTTGGAGGAGAATATCGAGAACACCGATGTCTTCTGTGCCGTGACCAACGATGATGAAGCCAACATCCTTTCCGCCATGCTGGCCAAGCGGCTCGGCGCCAAGCGGGTGATGTCACTGATCAACCGGCCGGCTTATGTGGATCTGGTGCAGAGCGGCACCATCGATATTGCTATCTCTCCGCAGCAGGCGACCATCGGCACGCTGTTGACCCGGGTGCGCCGGGGTGACGTGGCGCAGGTCCACTCCCTGCGCCGAGGTGCCGCCGAGGCGATCGAGGCGGTAGCCCATGGTGACCGCACCTCCTCAAAAGTGGTGGGCCGTGCCATCGAGGAGATCAAGCTGCCCAAGGGAACCACCATCGGCGCGGTGGTGCGGGGCGACGAGGTGTTGATTGCCCATCATGACACCATGATTGAGAGCGAGGATCACTTGATCCTTTTCTTAGTCGATAAACGGCGTATCCGGGATGTGGAGAAACTGTTCCAGGTCGGGGTGACTTTCCTGTGAGGCTTATTGGTTCGGGGTCGATCTGAGACGCCATGCATCTCTCCACGGTTCAGCGTATCCTGGGTGTCCTGTTGATGGTCTTCAGCATGACCATGCTGCCCCCGCTGATCCTCTCCTTCTGGGTCGATGACGGGACACTGATCGGTTTCACCGACGCCTTCATCCTCACCTTCGGCCTGGGCCTGGGCATCTGGTTGCCGGTACGCAATAAGCGACACGATCTGCGGGTACGTGATGGCTTTCTGGTGGTGGTGCTGTTCTGGAGTGTGCTTGGCCTGACCGGTTCGCTGCCTTTCCTGCTGGCGGAGAACTCCCAGATGGGGTTCGCTGATGCCGTGTTCGAATCGGTCTCCGGTCTCACTACCACCGGGGCGACGGTGATCGTCGGCATCGATGAGTTGCCCGTATCGATTCTCTATTATCGTCAGCAGCTGCAGTGGTTGGGTGGTATGGGCATCATCGTGTTGGCGGTGGCGGTACTGCCGATGCTCGGTATCGGCGGCATGCAGCTCTACCGGGCGGAGACTCCGGGGCCGGTGAAAGACAACAAACTGACGCCGCGTATCACCGAGACCGCAAAAGCGCTCTGGTATATCTACCTGGGGCTGACCGTCACTTGCACTTTGGCGTATTGGCTGGGCGGGATGCGCTTCTTCGACGCCCTGAGTCACGCCTTTTCCACTGTGGCTATCGGTGGCTTTTCGACCCATGACGAGAGCATGGGCTACTATGACAGTCGACTGATCGAGATGATCGCCGTGGTCTTCATGTTGCTGTCGGGGGCCAATTTCGCCCTCCATTTCATGGCCGTGCGACGGCGTTCTCTGCGCATCTACCTGGAGGATTCGGAGTTTCGTGGTTATATCGTGACCCTGGGAGTGGTCTTTCTGTTGGTATCGCTCGCCCTCTATCTGATGGGGGTCTACGGTACCCTGGATGAGTCGTTCAGTCGGGGTCTTTTCCAGGCGGTTTCCATCGGTACCACCACTGGCTTCACTACCGCCGATTACTCACTGTGGCCCGGGTTTGTTTCGATCCTGCTGCTATTTACCAGTTTTGTCGGTGGCTGCGCCGGTTCCACCGGCGGCGGTATTAAGGTGATTCGCTTCCTGCTGTTGATCAAGCAGGGTGTGCGGGAGATCAACCGGTTGATCCATCCCAATGCGGTGATCCCCATACGCATCGGCGGTAAGACCATCCCCTGGCGGGTAGTGGAAGCGGTGTGGGGTTTCTTCGCCCTCTATGTGGCCAGCTTCGGCGTGATGTATCTGGCGCTCGCCTCCACTGGTCTCAATCTGATGACCTCCTTCTCGGCAGTGGCCGCCTGCATGAACAACCTGGGGCCGGGTCTGGCCGATGTGGGTGCCCACTACGCCAACCTCAACGACACCGCCAAATGGATCCTCTGCTTCGCCATGCTGCTCGGAAGGCTGGAGATCTTCACCCTACTGGTGCTGCTGACGCCCGCTTTCTGGCGTAAATAACCGTCCAGTCCGACAAACATCACACCTTATGTGTGAGATGCCATTGGTTCACCGAAGGAGTGGGGAGGGAAGGAAGAGAGCGGTAAGAAGAATCCCGCTGTATCGACAGCGGGATTCTTCAATCAAGCGGATAGCTTGTCTGAGCTCCGCTTAAGCCTTGCGGCGGGAGAAACCGATGCCCAGGAGGCCCAGACTGAGCAGGCCCAGGGAGGCCGGCTCGGGTACATTGGTGGTGCTGAGCAGGCGTACATTCGCTTCGGAAGCGATCTGCAGCTCATAGGAACCGAAACCGACACCCAATGTTCCGATGCCCGTATTGATACCGGAGATGGCGTCAGCCAATGACAGGTGATGGTCTGATACGGCAACGATATAGCTGCCGGCGCTGAGCCCCATGCTGATCAGTGAGTTTCTATAGCCATAAGCGGAAGGGCTGCCGCCATCGTCGTTGAACGCGATGTAGTCGCTGGCGTCAAGCGATCCATCGTTGGTGAACAGATACATGTTCGGGTCAAAGTTATCGGTGTATGTCTCAATCATGGTGTAGGCATCTGCATCCTGCGCGAACAGGGTATATGCAACAGAGCCGACGCCACCGGAGGTGATGGACTGGACGTCCGTAATCGTATTTGCAAGGACTGAAACGGGCAGCAGCAGGAGTGCGGCTGCGATGGAAAGTAGCTTTTTCATACTCTTTACTTCTCTAGGCTGTTTAATGGGGCACATCAAAAAAATATTCTTTTTGAAAGAATACGCAGAATATGTGCCAATTATTAAATTCTCTTTTGTAAATAATGAGATAGCATAATCAGGGCGGGAATTAAACGAGTCGATTTTTAAAATTGTAATAAAATTCGACATTTTTTTATTCGGCTCTGTATTCTCATCGAGGATGCAGTGTGGTGGTTGATGGAGGGGCGCTTTTCGATACTCGACCTGTTCTATCCCTGGAAGGCGGTCTCAAGCCCGGTTAGTAAACTCCCCCGTCTCTGGCGGGTGAAAATCGCCAGCAGCGATGGGGGGTATGGCGTCGGAAGTCCTCCGGTACCGTCTGCTCTGTAATTTCCTGGCCGCGGTCGCTCTGTGCCAGCTGAGGATCGAGTTTAAAACGGCGCCGGTTGGTGGAGAAGTAGAGCTCGCCGTTGGGTGTCAGCAATTCCAGGCAAGCCTCGATCAGGCGTCGGTGGTCGCGCTGCACGTCGAGGATCTCGAGCATTTTCTTGGAGTTGGAGAAGCTGGGCGGATCGAGCACGATGAGACCGAACAGGCGACGCTCGCGCACCGCCCGGTCAAGGTACGCGAAGACATCGGCTCGCTCCAGGTGGTGGTTTTCACCGCTGAATCCGTTGAGTTCGAGATTGCGCCGGGTCCATGCCTGGTAAGTGTTTGAGAGGTCGACGCTGGTGGTGGCCAGTGCCCCGCCCGCCGCGGCGTAGACCGAGAAGCTGCCGGTGTAGGCGAAGAGGTTGAGCATGCGTCGCCCTTCGGCACGCTGGCGGATCAACGCGCGGGTCTCCCGGTGGTCGAGGAACAGCCCGGTATCGAGATAGCTATGTAGATCGACCTCGAAGCGCAGACCGCTTTCACTGACCACCCGCGGACGGCCCCGCTCGCCGGTCTTCTCATACTGGGCCAGGCCCCGTTGTCGCTGCCGGGTCTTGAGCGCCAGGGCCTCGGTGGGTATCTCCAGTACTTCACAAATCGCCTCGCCGATTACCTGTTCCTCCGCTTCGTCCAATGGCTGCTGGCCCTTGCGGGCGAAGACCTGGGCATGCACCTCGCCTTCGTACCAGTCGATGGCCAACGGAAATTCGGGAATGTCCCGGTCGTAGAGCCGGTAGCAGCTGATGTCACGCCGGCGTGCCCATTTGCTCCAATGGCGCTGGTTCTTGCGCAACCGGTTGCCAAAGTCGGCGAGTTGCATCAGCGGGGCAGGCGCCAGGCGGCCAGGGCGAGGGCAAACCAACCGCCGATGAAGGCACTGCCGCCAAGGGGGGTGATCATCCCCAGTGTGCGCAGACCGGTGAGCGCCAGCAGATAGAGGCTGCCGGAGAAGAGCAGGATGCCGGCCAGGAAGAGCCAGCCTGCGGTTTGCAGGGAACGGCTTGGGTGGGACAGTGCAAGCAGCCCGACACCGAGCAGGGCCAGGGTGTGTAGTCCCTGATAGGTGACCGCCTTCTGCCACCAGATCAGGTGGCCGGCTGGCAAGCGGGTCTCCAGGGCGTGGGCGCCGAAAGCACCCAGCATCACCAGCAGCAGTCCGCTGATTGCGGCAATGATCAGGAAGTTGCGTGCCATCAGTTTTTTCCCTCTTCGAGTAGTTTCAGCTCGTTGAGAATGCTCAGCACCACGGCCTCGGTACTGCTGTCCATGCGTTTACACAGCACCTCAGGATCGCGTTCGCCATTGATCAGCGGGCGGACCACGGCGGAGAGTCTGCCCATGGGTCCGCCCACCTTGCTCATCTGGTCGGCCATTTCGGCAATGATCTGCAGGGCCTGGGCATTACCGCTGCCGGCGGCATGGATCATGGTTGCCATCCCGGGCGCTGCCATGGCTGGATCGGGTTTGGCATGGGGGTCGGGCAGGGTGGAGGGGTCCTGTAGCCCGCGCAGGATCGCTTCGGCGATAATCTGATCCTCTGCGTCGAGGCTGTTCAGCACCTCCAGGTCCCGGCGACCCTTGAGTACGATCAGGCGAATCACGGCGACCAGCTCGTTCCAGCCGTTCTCTTCTGTCAGCTTGAGCAACTGTTCGAACTCCGCTTGCCGCTCGGGTTGTGGTCCAAGGGCCACAACCTGATTGATGAAGGCGGCATGAACCGCCAGTATCTGTGATTTTCTATCCATTCTTTTCCTTCTTGGTGAGCATCTGCAGGGCCTCGGCGGCGATCTCCCTGACATCGGAATGTTCATCGCTCAGCAGTGCCTTGAGGGGGGCTTCGGCGGCCTTGTGGTGGGTGAGCCCCAGATAGTGGGCGGCATCCGCGCGGCTGTTTGCCTGCGGCGAAGCGGCCAGCGAAATCAGGGCATCCAGGGCGGTGTCCAGCAGAGGATTTCCCTCCAGGTCCTCCAGCACGACGCCGATACCGATGCGCACGGCCATTGGGGTCTCCGTGCGGGTGAGTAGCCCGATCAGCTGCGGCAGGGTTTCGGGGTTTTCTGTCACCTGGGCGCTGACCCTGTGTGGCCGCTGTGTCTCCAGCAGGTGGCTGTAGTAAGCGGCAAAACCGGTATCGCTGCCGGCCAGTGCCACCCAAGTCGTCAATTCAGCGGGGGTCAGGGTGCCTTCGAGCTCAAATGGGCCAATGCGGGTCCAGGGTACGCTACGGGCGCCGACCGCATGAGCGGATTGTGGGTGTTCGACGATATTGATCACCTCGAGCCGGCCAATATGACCCTGTTTCAGCAACTGACTGAGTCCCTCCAGCACCACGGGGCAGTGGGCGCAGCCGGTAGCTATCAGCAAAAGGGCGTCAGGGGGGGATTTTGGCATCGGCAACGGGTCTCGAAAAGCCGCCACTTTAACCGATGTCGGTGTCGGTGCAAGTCTGCAGGGCAAGTCTCCCGAAGTGTTCTGGCCCATTTAGTAGCGTCTGTGTGGTTTGGTATCTATCTCCCTTGGGATAGGGAGAGGCTGGATGAATCACAGGGGTTGAGGCTCCCGTACAGGCTAAGTGGGCATTTTTATTTGCATAATGAGTAAGTTATTAGCTTGACTAAAATAGTCAGTATTTCAATGGGCTAAATCAATAAGCGTAGTTTATACGTCCCAATCAAAAACTGTTTGGCTAATGGTTGCGCAACCCATTAATGTTTGTCGCCCTGATTCCGGGACGCGCGTGCGTGTGACTGGAGAGTCTGGTGCAACGTTGGAGGAGTTCGGTCGGATGTCCGACCCTGACCAAGCAACGCCATAACAGGCAAAAAGAAATGAAATACACCGGGTCCTCCCGGACGTGCTTCAAGGTCGCGGCAACTCGCGGCGGCTGAATCACTGCAGTGAAAACCCTAGGAGAAACACCATGCCAACATTTGTGCGTACTGAGAAGTGCGATGGCTGTAAAGGCCAGGACAGGACAGCTTGCATGTACATCTGTCCTCATGACCTGATGAAGCTGGATAAAGACGGTTCTGAGACCGGTCATGCCATGAAGTCGTTCAACCAAGAGCCTGAGCAGTGCTGGGAGTGCTACTCCTGCATCAAGATCTGCCCTCAGCAGGCCATCGAAGCGCGTCCTTACGCCGACATCGTGCCTCTGGGTGCCTCTGTGCAGCCCCTGCGCGGTACCGATTCCATTATGTGGACCATCAAATTCCGCAACGGCACCATGAAACGTTTCAAATTCCCGATCCGCACCACGCCTGAGGGTTCCATCGATCCTTATGGCAACAAGCCTGCCGCCGACATCTCCAAGATTTCCGAGAGTGGCTACTTCGTGCAGTGCAACGGCTACCGTGAAGGCGATCCCAGCGAGCTGATCCGCAAATAAGCGGTCACTGCTTAAGCTGAAACCAATTTAAACTTTTCGAGGTATTTGAACATGGCTGAATTTGGAAATCCCGAAGTCATCGAGGAAGAGGTAGACATCCTCATCATCGGTGGTGGTATGGGCGCCTGCGGTGCCGCATACGAGATTGGCCCCTGGGTTGAAGCCGCGGGTGGCGATATCAAAGTAAAGCTGGTCGACAAGGCCGCTATGGACCGCTCCGGCGCCGTGGCTCAGGGTCTGTCCGCTATCAACACCTACATCGGTCCCGACCAGGATCCCGCCGACTACGCCCGCATGGTCTCCAACGACCTGATGGGTATCACCCGTGACGATCTGGCCTACGACCTGGGTCGCCACGTGGACGAGTCTGTGCACCTGTTTGAGGAGTGGGGCCTGCCCATCTGGAAGCTCGACGAGAACGGCGAGCGTCATGACGGCTCAAAGGGTATGACCCCGTTGGCGGAAGGCGGCAAGCCCGTGCGTTCCGGTAAGTGGCAGATCATGATCAACGGCGAATCCTACAAGTGGATCGTCGCTGAGGCCGCCAAGAAGGCCCTGGGTATGGATAACATCCAGGAGCGTATCTTCATCGTCAAGCTGGTGAACGATAAGAACGACAAGAACCGCATCGCCGGTGCTGTCGGCTTCTCCGTGCGCGAGCACAAGCTCTACGTTTACAAGTTCAAGGCCTGTCTGCTGGTGGCCGGCGGCTGCGTCAACCTGTTCCGTCCCCGTTCCGTGGGCGAGGGCCAGGGCCGCGCCTGGTACCCGGTTTGGAACGCCGGCTCCACCTACGCCATGGCCGCCGAGGCCGGTGCCGAGCTGACCATGATGGAAAACCGCTTCGTGCCTACCCGCTTCAAAGACGGTTACGGCCCGGTCGGTGCCTGGTTCCTGCTCTTCAAATCCAAGGCCACCAACGCCTTCGGTGAAGTCTACATGGAACGCAATAAGGAGATGTTGAACGACTACCCTCCTTACGGTCAGGCTGCCGTTCCCGCATCCTGCCTGCGTAACCACTTGATGCTGAAAGAGATGAAGGAAGGTCGCGGTCCCATCTGGATGGACACCGTAACCGCCCTTGCCAACCTGCGTGAGACCCTGTCTCCCCGCGAGGTGAAACATCTGGAGGCCGAGGCCTGGGAAGACTTCCTGGATATGTGTATCGGCCAGTGCGGCATCTGGGCCGGTGAGAACATCGAGCCGGAGAAGAAGAACTCCGAGCTGATGCCCACCGAACCCTACCTGTTGGGCTCTCACTCCGGCTGCTGCGGCATCTGGGTCTCCGGTCCCGAGGATGTGGGTGCTCCCACCGCCGAGGAACATGCCGATGCGGACAAGATTCCGGGTCACCTGCCTGGCGGCTGGAACTGGGGCTACCGTGGCATGACCACCGTGAAGGGCCTGTTCACCGCCGCTGATGGTGTGGGTGCTTCCGGTCACAAGTTCTCCTCCGGTTCACACGCCGAGGGTCGCATGTGCGCCAAGTCCATGGTCAAGTTCGTCATGGACAACAAGGATCACACTCCCGAGCTGGATACCTCTGTCGATCAGCTGATCGAGGATATCTACCGTCCGGTGCGCAACTTCCTGGAGTTCAAGGACTACTCCACCGCTATCGACGTCAACCCCAACTACATCACGCCCAAGATGCTGCAGTTCCGTCTGCAGAAGATCATGGACGAGTATGTTGCCGGTGTGGCCACCTACTACACAACCAACGAGCACATGCTGGAGCTGGCTGAGCAGAAGCTGGAGATGCTGAAGGAAGACGCATTGAAGATGCGTGCCAAAGACCTTCACGAGCTGCTGCGTGCGTGGGAGAACTACCACCGCATCCTGACCGCTGAAGCGCACATGAAGCACATTCAGTTCCGTGAAGAGTCCCGTTATCCGGGTTTCTATTACCGCATGGACAAGAACTTTGTCGATGAGGAAAACTGGAAGTGCTTCGTGAATTCGATCTACGACAAGGAAAGCAAGCAGTGGACCGTGTTCAAACGTGCACACGTTGATATCGTTGACAAGTCCAAGTTGTTCAAGTAACTCTTGACGGCCTAGTGGCTTGATAAAGTCCGGGTGCCGCGAGGTGCCCGGACTTTTTCTGTCTAGAGCTACTGCTATTTTGACAGAGCAGGATCACTGCCTAGTCGGCAAATGAACGCGAACTGTTGTCAAGACTCTAATCTGAGCTGGTTTTCCAACAACAGACCCGGAGTCAACCGTTTACATCCATTTGCGGATTGACAGCCCAAACAGCCGATACGCCTATCGGAGACGAAAGATGAGTGAAAAATTCGATATACCCTTCAAGAGCAGTTTCGTGCCCGCGGTGATGGAGCCGGGCGTGAAGCTGAAATTCAATTGCCACAAAGGCATCTCCTGCTTCAATGCCTGTTGCCGGAGTGCCGATATCCAGCTGACCCCCTACGATATCCTGCGTCTGAAAGACAATCTGGGGCTGAGCGCGACGGAATTTCTAAAGCGCCACACGGTCCCTTACGAGATGGACAAGGATGGTCTCCCGGGCATCAAGCTGCGTACCGACAACGACGGCGCCTGTGGCTTCGTGACCGATGAAGGCTGCGGCGTCTACCAGGACCGGCCGACTGCCTGCCGCTACTATCCGCTTGGCCACATGGCCATGCGCGAGGCGGGTTCCAACGAGGATGAGGCGCGCTATTTCCTGATTCGGGAAGATCACTGCAAGGGCCACAATGAGGATCGCGAGATCTCTGTCGAGGACTACCGGCGGGAGCAGGAGGTGGAGGTCTATGATCAGATCAACCGGGAGTGGCTGCAGCTCATGTTGAAGAAAAAATCGGCGGGCCCCTCCATCGGCCGACCGTCAGACACCAGCCTGCAGTTCTTCTTCATGTGCTCCTATGACGTCGATCGCCTGCGCCGTTTTGTGCTGAGCGACTCCTTCAAGGCATCCTATGATCTGGATGACAGCTTCTATGCGACCATGGAGAAGGAGGATCAGGCGTTGATGCAGTTCGGTACCCGGCTGCTGAAACAGGTGTTGTTCGGCGAAGTGACTATCCCGGTAAAGGAGGGTGCCGTCGACAAGCGGGTCGAGGAGCGTAAGGAGATTCTGGAGTTGCGCCGCAAAGCGGAGATCGAACTGCACCAGCAGAAGAAGGAACAAGAGATGAAAGACGCGCTCTCCTGATTGTAGCGTTCACCCGTTCGCAAAGAAAACGCCACGCCGGCATGCCGGGGTGGCGCTTTTTTTGCTTTCCAATCGGGCTGTTGGTTGTTGGAGAGCGATTCGGCTCGCCATCTGATAGGGCTGTCCGGAAAGCCTGGGTAGCTGTTATCAGCGAGCTTGCGAATGCCGGTGCCTACCGGCATGACGTATACTGGAATATGCGGCTTAGATGGATTTCCCGGGGCCGGTGTAGAGCTGATCGGTCTTTGCCGACATGATGAAATCGTTGCGATGGAGTCCTTTGATCTTGTGCGACCACCAGGTGACCGTGGTTTTGCCCCACTCGGTCAGCAGGGCGGGGTGATGCCCTTCGCTTTCCGCCAACTCGGCGACTTTGTTGGTGAAGGCGAGTGCCTCGACAAAGTTTTTGAAACTGAAAGTTTTTTCCAGCTGCATGATGCCGTCCCGCAGCTCGATGTTCCAGTCCGGGATGGCGCGAATTAGCTCGGCGAGCTCCTCATCACTCACTTTTGGGGCGTCAGCGCGACAGGCTTCACACTTTTGTTGGGTCAGCGCATGCATGGTTTGAGTTCCTCTCTTTAGTTGAGTTAGATATAGTGGTTGTCTGATTATCAGGCATTCACTCCACCGGAGCATACACGCAAAGCGTAGGGAAACGGCGTTGCAGGGACACGGGAGAAAACATGGCAAAACGCGCTCTCATCGTCGATGACTCAAAAACAGCACGCCAAGTGCTCTCAAACAAGCTGCAGAAATACGATATTCTGGTGGATACACGGGATTCGGCGGCGGCCGCCATCGACTATCTCTATGAAGAAGCGCCGGACGCGATCTTCATGGACTATGAAATGCCGGGAATGGACGGCTTTCAAGCCCTCAAGGTGATCAAGTCGAATCCCCACACCGCGGTGATCCCCGTGATGATGTACACCTCAAAGGCGGGAGGATTGGCGCTTACGCAAGCGAGGGCACTGGGCGCTATTGGCGTATTGCCGAAACAGCTCGAATCGCAGGAACTCGAAGATGTGCTCCACTCGCTGCACCTGATGCCGGACCAGGAGTCACTGGTTCACGGCTACCGGGATGAAGTGCTGACCGATGTGGTGCATGCACGTCGGGCAGATAATGTTCATCCCATTCATGGTGGTGATCTGGCCAAGGGGGCTCCCGTCGAGCCTGTCAGCCTGCCGCTCGATCCCCTTGAAGAACAGCCAACGGGTTTCAATGGATACAAGCGCTTGATTCGCCGCGAACTCGGTCAGACCGAAGAGCGGCTACAGGAGCGCTTGGACAAGCACTTTTCCGAGCTGCATGCAGAGCTGTTCGAATTAGAGACTCAACAGGAAGAGGGTGTACAGCAGATGCGCCGTCTGCAGATGGCTTCCTGGTTTGCTTCGTTCTTGACGTTCGTCGTCTTGGTAGCGTTGTTCTATCTTTTCAGCAGCGCGACCGGTGACCGCGTCAATGGGGTTGGTCGCACGGCATTTGAAAGCGAGCTGAGCGACCGGCTTGCAGGCCAGGATGAAAAGCTCGACCTGTTGGTTGAGCAGTTGAATCAGGGAATAACCGGCATTGCGACGGACACGACCTCCGGCAGCAGCTTACCGTTGGGTTTGCTGGAGTGGGCGGCCAACCAGGGAACCGGCTTCAATTATGGCGAAAGGCCCTTCGGCGATGAGCGTGCGCTGTGGCTGTCGGAACTGGTTGAGCAGCTAAAACAGGCCGGCTTTCTCGGGACCCTTGAACTGCGTTCACACTACGGCAATTTCTGTCTCAAAAAGACCGAGGGTGGCGGGCTGGTGTTGGCACATCCGGAACTCGATATCTCGCAATGCCTGTTCGCGACGGAAGTGAAAGGAGTCGAGCTCGGGCGCAACGATCAATCGGTGGCCTTTGCCAACTACCTGAACATGGAGCTTGCGAGAAGCGGGGGAGAGGTAGAGATTTTGCTTTTCAGCAGCGGTTTCATGGATCCCCTGGTGCCCTATCCTTCGGCCTACGATGTGAAGACCGCCGGTGAGTGGAATCGCATCGCCAGACTCAATCAGCGTGTGCGGGTCAGTCTTTACGCTAATCAGTAAAACGAGTCATCTGGTTTGTCGGTGCTTTCTGGCTTGACGTGGATGCGGTTCAACTCGCGTCCCGGTTGTGCTTTCGGGTGGTTTTCTCGGCCACGAAGCGAGGAAGCGAGTGATGGTCGGTTGTGAATGCCGGTCTCCCTCTTTGTGCCGGTTAGGCCCCACACGTCGCAGTACACTCTCATACTCAATGAGACTAGGGCTATATTTTCGCTCTGGTTCCCTTAAGTAAGTGCCATTCGAGTCAGCTCCCTATCGATCGATGGCGGGTTAATATTAACCCGGCAACTAGATAGAGTGCCTTCAGGGCTTCAAGCCTGCCCTTGATCAAGGCGCGGCTCGCAGGCAATGGTTGTTCCCTTGTCAAGAGCCGCAACGCAGAGCA
>JBNKOL010000030.1:0-11510 GCA_050294655.1 Sedimenticolaceae bacterium | reverse complement strand
CAAGGGCATGCTTGAAGCCCCTAACATTATGATTTAAATGACAGGCCGAAGTGTGCCTGCCTGCAGGCTGCGTTATCAAATCTTGCTGTAGGAATGCGACAGCGGCGTTTTGATGCGCAAGCTGTCGGCAGGCACACTTCGGCTGAAGACGACATATTTAGTTGCCGGGTTAATAAAACATTAGCGGTAGAGGAAAATGCGGACTGCCCCTGTTTCGGCACAGGATTATCGGTATAATCCCCGGCTTCAATGGCGGCAGGTATCGGTCCCCCCGCAACGTGAAGCTGTGAACCCCGTCAGGCCCGGAAGGGAGCAGCGGCAGCAGTGGAGTCGTGTGCCGGGGTGTGGCTGATACCGGCTGCCACCCAATTTCCTGTGGGAGCCGGGCGGATCCGCACCGGGTTCCGCTTCATCATCCGATCCGCTAGGCTTTGCCCATGTTTCGCTCTAGCACACAAATCCGCCTTGGTTGATCGGGAATCCAATCTAGCGAAGAAGTGGCTGCTCACCCTGCTGCTGGCCGGTCTCTATGCCATTCTTCTCTGGCAGGTTGCCCAGCTGGTGCGGGAGAGCACCCTGGATGAACTGAATACCTCGGGGCAGCGCCAGCTCAATATCTATGTCACCCTGCTCAAGGGGCAGCTGGAAAAATATGAGTTCCTACCGGAACTCCTTTCAACCAATGCCCGTTTGGTGGATCTGCTTAAACGACCCGGAGACCGGCGTCGCATCGACGCCCTCAACCGCTATCTGGAAACGATCAATACCATCGCCAATGCCTCGGACACCTATCTGATGGATGTCGACGGCCTGACTATCGCCGCCAGCAACTGGCAGTCGGAGAAACCCTTCATCGGCAGAAACTTCAGCTACCGGCCCTATTTTCAGCAGGCTATGCAAGGCCAATTGGGCCGTTACTATGCCCTGGGCACCACCTCGGGCAAACGCGGCTACTACTTCGCTTACCCGGTCAGGTACCTGGATGAGATCCTCGGCGCGGTGGTGATCAAAGTGGATCTGACCACCCTGGAACAGCAGTGGCGAGGGCGGCAGGAGGAGGTGGTGGTGACTGATCCGGAGGGGGTTATCTTCATCACCACCCGTCCCGATTGGCGCTTCCGCAGCCTCTATGCCTTGACGGATCAGGACCGGCAACGCATCGATCAGAGCCGCCGTTACTCCGACACCAAGGTCGAGCCGTTGAATATCCGTGCGAGCGAACACTTGGGCGATAATAGCCGCTTGCTGACCCTGGGCCCCATGCCCGGATTACAGCATCTGCGCGGCGAAGAGGCCTATCTGGTACAGCAGAGGTCGATGCCCGAAGCGGGCTGGCGTGTCCACCTGATGACACCGCTGGAACAGGTACGCCAGCGCGTCGGATGGGCAATGATCATCACCACCTTTGCCTATGCCGCTTTGGTGCTGATGGGGCTGGCGCTGCAACAGCGCCATCGCCGCCGCCGCGAGCGGGCACGCTACGAGGCCGAGGCCAACCAGTCTCTGCGCGAGGCCCGCGACCGCCTGGAGCAGCGGGTGGAGGAGCGCACCGTGGATCTGCGCCAGGAGATGGCCGAGCGCCGCCGTATGGAGCAGGCCCTGCGCCAGACCCGCGACGAGCTGATCCAGGCGGCCAAGCTGGCCATGCTGGGCCAGATGTCGGCCAGCATCAGCCATGAGATCAACCAGCCGCTGGCGGCGATCCGCTCCTATACCGATAACGCCAAGCAGTTCCTGCAGCAGGATCGCCATGACGATGTGGCCTGGAATCTCGATCAGATCGGCGAGCTGATCGACACCATGAGCCAGATCAGCTCCCAACTGAAACTCTTTGCGCGTAAGACCGATGGCCAGCGTAGTCCGGTCTCCCTGCACAACATCATCGAAGCGAGCAAGCGGATCCTGTTGCCCCAACTGCGCAGGACCGGCACCGAAGTTAGGTTAGAGTCGTCGGATAGGGACGTGGAGGTGATGGCTGACCCGGTACGCTTGGAACAGGTGTTGGTGAACCTGATCGGCAATGCGGTGAATGCCATGGAGAAACAGCAGGAACGCTGGGTCACCATCGGGGTGGAGATGGGGAGTGATCGGCTGCGAATGACGATTCACGACAACGGCCCCGGAATCTCAGAGGAGAATCTCAAACGAATTTTCGATCCCTTCTTTACCACCCGGGAGAAGGGCTTGGGTCTGGGTCTCTCCATCTCTCAGCATATCGTCGAAAGCATGGGTGGTACACTGATGGCCAAGAATAGCGAGCAGGGTGGCGCGCTGTTCACCCTGGAACTGCCGTTGGCGGCAAGGCTGTAGAAATGCAGGACAAATACCCGATCATCTTCATCGACGACGAGAAGCATATTCGCATCGCCAATGCCCAGACCCTGGAGCTGGCCGGCTATCAGGTGCATGCCATGGAACGGGCCGAGGCGGCGCTACCCCTGCTCAGCCATGATTGGCCGGGGGTGGTGGTCAGTGATCTCAAGATGCCGGGCATGGGCGGCATGGAGTTGCTGCAGCAGGCCCAGGCCATCGACCGCGATCTGCCGGTGATTCTCATCACCGGTCATGGCGACATTGCCATGGCGGTGCAGGCAATCCGCGAGGGCGCCTACGATTTCATCGAAAAGCCCTTTGCCGCCGACCAACTGATCGAAACCGTCCGGCGTGCCCTCGACAAGCGGGCGTTGACTTTGGAGAACCGCTCCCTGCGCCAGGAACTCCAAGCCCAGAGCGCTCCCGGCCCGCGCATCATCGGTCGCACCCCCGCCATGCAGCGGCTGCGCTCCACCATTGCCCAGCTTGCCGACACGGACGCCGATGTGTTGATACATGGAGAGACCGGCACCGGCAAGGAGCTGGTGGCCCGCTCGCTGCACGAACAGAGCCGTCGCTCGGCGCACAACTTTGTCGCCGTCAACTGCGGCGCAGTGCCGGAAAATCTCATCGAGAGCGAACTCTTCGGCCACGAGCCCGGTGCCTTCACCGGCGCCAAGGGACGTCGTATCGGCCGCTTCGAACACGCCAACGAAGGCACCCTGTTCCTCGACGAGATAGAAAGCATGCCCATGCCGGTGCAGATCCATCTGCTGCGGGTGTTGCAGGAGCGCTCGGTGGAGCGTCTCGGCTCCAACCAACTGGTGCCACTCAACCTGCGCGTCGTGGCGGCGACCAAGGTGGATTTGAAAACGGCGGGGGAGCAGGGCGAGTTTCGCGAGGATCTCTATTATCGGCTCAACGTGGTGACCATCGAGATCCCACCCCTACGGGATCGTAGGGAAGATATCCCTCTGCTGTTCCACCATTTTCTGCGGGTTGCCGGCGCACGCTACGAGCGGGAAGCACCTCTGCCAAACGCTGACCAGATGCGCATCCTGCTCACCCACCCCTGGCCCGGCAACGTACGCGAGCTACGTAACATCGCCGAACGCTATGTGCTGCTGGGTGAGAACGTGGCCTATGACCTGGAACAACTCATGCGCGGCGCCACCGCGGAGACCGCCATCACCCTGCCGCAACAGGTTGATTGCTTTGAAAAGAGCCTGATCAAACAGCAGCTGGAGCTGGAGAAGGGCAATCTGAAAAAGACCATGCAGGCATTGGGTATCCCGCGTAAAACCCTTTATGACAAAATGCGAAAGTATGGGTTGGACAAGAGCCATTACAAGTAGGCGGGACGAGCGGTGGCGGGGGCGGACAACTCACCGGCAAACTACTGGCTTGTCACTACCTTTGATCCAATCCCCAGCAGCCAGGCCCTGAATAGAAGCTTTGATCTTCAGTCGATTCTGGACAACCTGTCGGGAATCTAAGGCATTAGGCTGAAAAAACATCAGAACAAAGCGAGATTCTCCATCCACCGCGCATTGCCTTTCAAATGGCACTACTCTACTGTTGTGTATACAAATGACTGTCCCCGACGGCACTCATTTTTCAGCCAGGGAACCTCTGAGTTAATCGTGACCGACATCTTGCCGCCAGAATAGATCGCTTCTGCGTTGAGGCGCTTCACAATAGCCAGGCTAGTGGGCGCGCTCCGCGATTTGAATTGTCGCATTTTGATCGATAGTCTATTTCGACATGGACTTATTCCGAGGCGCCCGGGATCCGCTTGCGCGCCAAGGGGGGAGATAGCCGGCTCATGGCCGCGTGTATAACGCAGGGGCACCCAAATCGTGAACGGTGCTTATTGGAAGCTTGGACAGATAAACAGCTATTTGAATACTTCACTGCCTCAGTTTCGCGATTCTGAGCTTCACCGGCCGTCGTACGGAGATGTCTCTCCGCTTGGGTGGATCGTTCGGATATTGGGCATTGCGATCGCAATCTTCATCGCGGCCAAACTCAGTCAGCACCTCACGATACCGCCGAGCAATGCGTCGCCGGTATGGCCAGGCGCCGGTATCGCGTTGGCGGTGACCCTATTGTATGGTCCGCGTGCGCTTATCGGGATATTCCTCGGTGCCGTTGCTTTTGAGTTTCAACTCTTTGCCAACAGCGCAGGCGATCGCGCTTTCAGTACTGAGCTGATACTGGCCTGCGGGCTGGGACTCGGTGCCAGTGTTCAGGCTCTGGTCGGTGCGGAGTTGATCCGGCGTGTGATAGGTCCTCAACCCCGTCTTATCCGTGATAAGGATATACTGAGCTTCCAGCTTCTCGGCGGTCCGGTCGCCTGTGTGCTCTCGGCCAGTATCGGTATGAGTGCGTTGTGGTCGCTAAATATCCTCACAACGGCCAATCTGACTGCAAGCTGGTTGACCTGGTGGGTGGGTGATGTCATCGGTGTGGTAATTTTCGCGCCGTTGGTGCTGATCTTCTTCGGTCGTGAGGAGTCGCTCTGGCGTGGGCGTAAGATCACCGTCGCGCTGCCCATGTTGTTGTTGCTACTGATGGCGATTGCGTTTTATTCCTATTCCAATGTAAAGGAAAATGAGGAGAAAAAACTCAAGCTCCATGAGCTGATTCGCTCTTACCACAACAGCTTAATCCGCGAATTCGAGAATCATCTCGAAATCCTGGACTTCCTGAAAAATTTCTTTGACGCCAGTAACAGTGTAACGCGTGAAGAGTTTCGCACTGTTACCCGGACAACAGTTGAGAATCACACTGGCATACAGGCGCTGGAGTGGATACCCAGGATAACTGCCGAACAACGTGCGGAATTCGAGCGCACCCAGCTCGATGGTAAACCGATACAACAACTCAATAACCAAGGCGTTCCACAAGCGGCGGATATCAGCTCGGAATATTACGCTATTCAGTTTATTGAACCGGCCACCAATAATGCACTCGCCTTTGGATATGACGTCACCAGTAATCCGACCGCCGCTGAAGCCTTATTCCGCGCAAGGGATATGGGTAAGGTCTCAGCGACGGCTCCTCTGCGTCTGCTGCAGGAAACTGAAGATGAGATGGGTGTGGTCGTCTACCAACCGGTATATCAAACCCCATCCATACCCAAAGATCTCGCGCAACGCAGAGCCCTGATCATCGGCGTTGTGGCCGTGGTATTTCGAATACGAAGTCTTATCGAGGCCGAAGTGCCGACAATTAGAGAGGGGATGGTAGGGGTGCGACTGCTCGGCGTGAGTACGGACGGTACACCACGGATTCTCTATAGCAGTCATGGTGAAGAGTTCCAAAACCAGGCTTACGGCCTGGTTGAAAGTCACCCTTTCGAGATGGCAGGGCGGGATTGGAATCTTGAGTACACGGCCACAGCGGAATTTATCGCGGAATATACGACCTGGGCGGTATGGGTGGTATTGACCGGTGGTCTGTTGATCACCGCGCTGCTGGGTACGGGCCTGTTAATGTTGACCGGGCGTACGCTGCGTATGACGGACGAGGTCAATGAGCGCACTGCCGAGTTGCGTGACGAGGTGATTCAGCGGCGCGATGCGGAAACACAGCTGCGTTTGGTACTGGAGGGCGCCAACCTGGGCTTCTGGGATTGGAACTATCGTACGGGAGAGCAGTGGGTCAATGATCGTTGGCTGGAGATCCTGGGTCTTGAAAGGGGCGATCTCAAACATGATGTCAGTGATTGGTTTGATCGTATTCACCCTGAAGATAGTCCGACAATTCTCAAAACTGTCGAACAGCGTATCAAGAATAACGACAGTTATGTGGTGGAATGCCGGATGCGCCACCGGGATGGGCATTGGGTTTGGGTTCAGGCTGCCGGCGCGGTAGTGAGTCATGATCCAGTATCCAATGAACCCCTCAGACTGTGTGGTACCCATCAGGATATCACCGAGCGTCGACAACAGGAGGAGCATATCCTGCATCAGGCGCATTTCGATTCGCTGACCGAACTACCCAATCGTTTTCTGGCCCTGGACCGGTTGTCCCAGTTGATCAATGAAGCGCATCGCAACAAAGACAGAGTGGCCGTGCTGTTTCTCGATCTCGATGATTTCAAGAAAATCAATGATACGTTGGGTCACGACATGGGAGACAAGCTGCTAAAGGAGGCGGCATCACGTCTGCAGGCAGAGGTGCGTAGCGGTGACACGGTGGGGCGCCTGGGCGGTGATGAATTCATCATCCTGCTCGGCGGGCTTTCCGAAGCGAGCGATGCTCAACCGGTGGCGGAATCGCTGCTGAGTAAGTTCACTGATGCCTTTAAGATCGACAACAGGGAGTTGGTTCTCACGGCGAGTATCGGTATTTCCCTCTTCCCGGATGACGGCGAGAACCTGTCGGAATTACTGCGCAACGCCGACTCAGCCATGTATCACTCAAAAGAGCAGGGGCGTAACACCTATTCCTATTTTACGGATGAGATGAATCAGGAAGTTTCCCGGCGACTGCTTTTGGAAGAACAGCTGCATGGCGCATTGAATCGTGGCGAATTCACGATTCGTTACCAGCCGCAAGTGAAGCTGGCCAGTGGCAAAATCGATGGGGCCGAGGCCCTTTTGCGATGGCATAATCCTGTTCTGGGTGAGGTCTCACCTTTAGAATTTATACCTATTGCTGAGCAAACCGGTCTACTCCTGCCTATTGGCATGTTCGTATTGAACGAGGCGCTGGGCATGGTGGTGCCTTGCCGGCAAAAGTTCGGCAAAGCATTCACAATGGCCGTCAACCTGTCTCCGCGCCAGTTCCGTGATCCGAATTTGGTGGCATCCATTCAAGAGGTTATCCGCAAGTCCGATATCTCAGCATCAGCGCTTGAGCTCGAAATCACCGAAGGGGTTTTAATGAGTGGTCATGCCTACATCGATGACGCATTGTCAGCCTTGAATGATTTGGGAGTGGGTATTGCCATGGATGATTTCGGTACCGGGTATTCCTCGCTCAGCTACCTGCGAAGTTATCCATTCGATACGCTCAAGATTGACCGTGAGTTTATCAGTGACATCACAGATGACCCCAAAGATCGTGAATTGGTCAACGCCGCTATCGCTATGGCGCACGGTCTGGGATTGAAAGTGATTGCCGAGGGTGTGGAGACTGAGGCGCAGTTGAGCTATCTCTTATCCAAGGGATGTGATAATGGCCAGGGATACCTTTTCAAAGAGCCGGTACCCGCTGCTGAGTTCATGGCGATGTCCGAAGAGGTGGATATGCTTCGGCAAGCTGAAGTGTGATTACCGGTAGCATGGGATTGTAATTCCGGGATTCGTGGGACTTGGTTCACATCCGGTTGTTATTAAGCCGCTAACTCAGTATGTCGCGTTTAAAGTTTACCTGTTTACCTATATTAATTAGCCAAAGGATCATTCACCCACAACAGGTTTCGTTGAGGAGTTCGCTACGCTCACAGGCTTTATATACCCCCTCTCCCTGGTCCTCTCCCGCAAGGGGAGAGGGGATGCATAGATTTGGAACGGATGTAAGCGGATAGCTTGTTTGTATAACCTGACAGGAAGCTATCGGTGTTCTTGATTAGAACGTCCCCTCTCCCCCTGCGGGAGAGGGCCAGGGAGAGGGGGGAATAAAACATCCTGCGCAAAGCGCAACTCAACACACAAAGCTATTCAGGCCATTAATCAATTCTCATTTCTAACGCCGCATGGCTGATCATGGGGGGTAATCAAGAAAGTTTACAAGCATCTAACTGGTTGATTTAAAAGGGACAGGCCGCTATGTGCCAGCCTTCAGACTGCGTTATCAGAACTTGCCTCGCTATGGCGCAGATCCGCAGCGCGGAAGCGGCGCATTTTGGCAGCAAGATGTTGCTCCACGACTTGCTAACAGACCCTAGACTGGCGAGACCCTCGACGGCTATTTATACTGGGCGTGCTGATTTGCTGCCGCACTCTGCCAAGGCGGCTTGTGACGCTTAAAAATTCATAGGGATATTTTCATGCTCTGCTGTATCACACGACATGCCCGGGCGGCACGAATGCTGGCTGCCTCCATTCTGCTGTTGGTTTTTTCCATATCGGTCCAGGCCGAAGAGGATCCCTTCACAACGGATACCTGCGGCGGGTCGCTTGAGGAACGCTATTCAGTCGAGAGCATGCGCCGTAAGATCGCGGTCTACCAGGTGCTATCGGAAGAGGCGCTTAGCCTGCGTGCGGAATCCATCACCTATCTTGCGCATCTGAAGGAAAAGCAGTTGTTAAGAGAGCCTTTGCTCGGCTCTGAAATCCGCTTGCTAAGCGCCGGTGCGGCAGAGCTTGTCAACAAACGCAAAAAATTGTGGGAGGTGGCGACTGCCCATGAGTGCTGGCTGAGTGCGCCGATTCCCAAGGATCCCCGGCTGGCGGGTGTGCAGGCCGTTGGCATCACCATGTCCCTGTCGGCTGCACTGACCCTCTATGATAATTACCTGATGGCAATCTCCATGTATCGGGATAACCCTTTTCTGCGCAACCACATCAATGAAGGTGATCCCGGTTTTCAGGTGCCCGAGGGAGAGTTGCGGCGCATCGCCGCCTCTTTTACCTCGGTGAAAAATCGTGCACGCGTCCGGCGCGGTCTGAAATGGTATGAAAAGCACGCCACCCATCTGGCAAATTCAGAAGATGCGGATGCGCGCTATTTGGCCGCATTGGTGGATCAGAGTCCGGCCTATGCCATGGTGAGGCGTATTCGTCCGCTGGACTATGTCGGAAACGTGATGGATCTGTTCGAGACCGTCTCGGTCGATACGCTGCATTCGCTACAGAACGAGGGGGTGAACTACTCGAGTATGATTTTCGGCAACATGGTGGGACTGGTTGAGTCGCGGCGCGGAAAGCTCGACAACCGCCCGCATGTACTCGAGCAGGTGAGGGCTGAATTGCAGGCTGGCGATGTGCTGTTGGAGAAAACCCCCTTCCGCCTTACCGACTCATTCATTCCCGGTCACTGGGGGCATGCCGCGGTATGGATCGGTAGCGAGGACGAACTGCGTGAGCTTGATCTATGGGACCACCCGGTGGTGGTGGCCTACCAGGAGGAGATCCGCCGCGGGCGCGGCGTGGTCGAGGCGCTGCGTTCGGGGGTGGAGATGAATACGCTCAAGCATTTCATGAATGTGGACGACTTGGCGGTTTTACGCCATCAGGATCTCGATCCGCAAGCCCGGCGCCGGGTGATCCTGCAAGCCCTGCGCCAGGTCGGCAAGGCCTACGATTTCAACTTCGATACCCAGAGCGCCAACAAGATTGTCTGTTCTGAGCTGGTCTACCACGCTTACGGCGATGTGCGGTGGCCCACCGAACGCAAGCTTGGCCGTGTCGTGGTCAGCCCCGATAACATCGCCCAGGAAGCCACCGGCAGCGGACCCTTTAGGGTGACCCTGCTCTATCACGACGGGGTCGAGGTCATGGACTCTGCGCAGGAGCAGCTCGCGTCGTTGATCGAGCCCAGGGTGGTCACCCTCGCTCACAGCGGACTGAGTGAGCTCAATCCCTGAAAGCGGAAATTTTGCAAAATCAAAATAGTTCGAACTTGCTCGGCCAGCCGTTCCTGATTCCACGCTTTGGGCTGCCTTAATCGCGCTCTGGTCTGTATGTAACGTCTGGTTGGGCGAATGGACGCGGAATGGCAAATAAGGCATCAGATACAGGCTTGTTGTGATGATTTCCTGGGTTAGTCAATGTGTTATACGGTCTCGATAACGCGATCTGCTGGTAGTGCTGTTGTGCGGGAATACAGTCCATCACAAACCAGTGGCCAAAGCCTTGATTTTCTGACGCCCACTATCGCGTTAACTCGTAGTCAAGGATACACTGGGGCGATGAAGCTGTTGCGTCTACGATAGCCGGTTTCGGCCAAAAGCTGACCGTATCGGCACTGGTAATACACATCCCGATTGCTTCATAGCGGACATTCGGAAAGCCACCCTTCAGCGAAACCACCTACAAATATGACGATAGTCGGTCCGTCCCAGTTGGACCGAGGAATATATTGACCCGCTATCGAAGGCTCTTTAACTGATCAAACGGACTGCACACATGCTTGTGATCGGGCGTGATGTGCGTATAAATCATCGTCGTCTCAACGTTCTTGTGCCCAAGCAGTGTTTGGATGGTTCTGATATCCGTACCCGCTGCCAGCAAGTGGCTTGCAAAACTGTGCCTTAGCGTATGCGGCCCGACATGCTTGTGGATCTTCGCTTGCTGCACAGCGCGTTTAAAGGCCCTTCGTAGCGTACTGGGTGACGCATGCCATCGTGCCATCTGCTGGGTATTCAGCCAGGGTCGAACCACAGTAGAGGGGAAGACAAATTGCCAGGCCAGGGACCGGGATGCGGAAGGATATTTGCGGTACAAGGCATTGGGCATCGGCGCGTAGCCATTTCCACGTAGGACGTCAGATTTGTGTAGTTGTGCCACCTTGATTAGATGGTTACGCAGTGCCGGTATCAGGGCCTCTGGAAGTAGCGTAGCCCGATCTTTGTTGCCTTTAGCGGCACGAACCGTGATCGAACGTAGGTCGAAGTCGATGTCTTTCACCCGCAGCGTCATACACTCATGGATTCTCATCCCTGTGCCATAGATGAGTTCTGCCATCAAGCGGGTGGTCCCGCTCATCCGTGCAAACGCGGCCGACACCTCTTGCGTCGACATCACAACAGGAATGGATTTGTAGCGTTTGATCCGCCTCAGATTATCTAGCGCAGGTATTTCCTGTTGTAAAACAGTCTGATGTAGAAAAACAATGGCATTGAGAGCGCCCGATTCGGTACTGGCAGAGACATTTCGACGGGAAGCCAGGTGATTGAGATAGCCTTCGATTTCCTGCTTGCCCATCTCATTGGGATGGCGCTTCCCATTGAAAAGGATGAATTGGCGTATCCAGTAGACATATGACTTTTCAGTTCTGTGACTGAAATGCTTCTGTCGACAGGCGTTTCGTACCTGATCAAGTAGGCGTGGCTTACGGGGTTCTGATGGCTGACCCCATGATTTTCCTCCGAAATCCACAGTTTGCCACTGTCACGACATTCTGAAAATGTATAACGAGGCACAGTGAATCTAAGTCATTGAAATTCTGCCAAATAAAGTGTTATATAGAGGTCTTGCTATAAATGAATAACGAGACCCGGGGTCTCGTTAATAAAGCTGTTA
>JBNKOL010000029.1:0-9608 GCA_050294655.1 Sedimenticolaceae bacterium | reverse complement strand
AATAGAAATTTGCGTTCACTTACGGACAAATAAATTTGCGGTGATTAGCGACATGCACAGCCTTCCCCCCGACAGTGGCCCGCCCTAGCCCGCATGTTTCATCCGGGAACGCGATGATCGCGCCGGGATCGTTGTTCTGATGCGGATTTGCGATTGAATCAATAGCACAAGCTATTGATGATTGAGCAAATACCGCAGCTGGACGACGAGACCGGTGCGAGGGCGCGTTCAGCGAAGCTCGGTGACACGCTGTACTTTGCTAATAGACCAAAATGAACCAACAATAACCTTACTTTATGTCTATTTTCTAAGCGACCGGATGAAACATGCGGGCTAGGGTGCCGGCTTGCCGCACCGGAATTCCGCTTCTAAATGACTGAAGTAAGTGTCATTACCCTCACACTCTATCAACCTGTCGAGCTCAAATCGGCTCCGCCCTCACCAGATAGCGCTGATTACCACCGGGTATCGGGCTATCGAACGGGTAGCAGGTAACCAGCAGCAGTTCGTCGACCGCGCTGGGACCCATCAGCCAGCCGGCATCTTCCGTGATCACCAATTGCTCCACCACCCGGTAGTGACGCAGTTTCCCTTGTGGGGTCTGCAGCAGAATCCGGTCACCGTCGACCAGATCGGCGAGAAAACGGAAGTGGGTATCCCGGTGGCCCGCCAGCAGGCTGCGCCCAGGTTCACCAGGAGCTGCAGACTGCTCGGCCCACCCCGGCCCGAAGGCCAGTGTGCGGCCGCTGACCCCTGCCAGCACCAGACGCTCCAATCCCAGCCGCGGCACCGAAAGTCGCGCCACCGGCCAGGTGTCAGCCCAGGACCAGGGACGTATGGCGCGGTCCGTGGCCAGGGATTGCTGCCAGGCACGACTGATCAGCTCCTGCGCCAGCCAGGCCTTGGCCTCGATCCAGGCCGACTGACCGAGCAAGACGAGGGCGCTCAGGATCAGCAGCAGGGAGAATCCACGCATCAGACGCTTCGACGGCGCAGCCACAACCCACTTCCCATCAGTATCAGACCCAGCAACAACCACAGGGGTGCCGGGGTAGCCGTCTGCGGCAATCTACCGAAGACATGGGCCGCATCCCAACCCTGGGGCAGATTGACCGGCATCATGCCACCTTTGAGTGGCTCAGTGGCAGGCCGTGCCGGGGTCTGCTCCACAGCCACCAGACTGGTGTAGCGGGAGACCAGCTGGTGCTTCAGCGCCAGCGCGGTCACTGCCCGCTTGCGCTGCTCTGGTGAAGACTCTGCCGCTTGCTGCCCCATCAACTGCTGGATACGCCGGCGCGCCCAGAGCCGGTGCAGACCCTGACGCTCGCCCCCTTGCGTCAGGGCGATGGTATGACGCCAGGGAGTACCATCCCGCTCCCCTTCGACAAGCAGGTCACCGTCGAGTCGAGAGGACTTGAGCGCCAGCAATAAGGGTTCACCCAGATAGAGGTCCGGCAGACGTGAGGGCAGCACTGCCAGTGGCGGCTCCCCATCCTGTCGTGTCAGGCGCAGGTTGCGCATGGCGGGATACTCGAGCTTTTCGAACAGGTTACGCATCCGCTCTTCAACCTCGGCCAAATCACCGATGTAGGTGAAGCTGCCGCGTCCGAAGTCGGCCGCCCGCTGCATGAAGTGGCTGTTGGGAGCCGAACCGATGCCGACGGTGAAGAGCCGGCTATCTCCCAGGCGACGACGAATCAACTCGAACAAGGCCGTCTCGTTGCCGACGCTGCCGTCGGTGAGAAAGATGACCTGTCGCAGGCGTTCGCTCTCGACCTCGCCACCCCGCAAGGCCATCGCCAGGGCGGGCAGCATCTCGGTACCGCCCTCGGCTTGCAGCGACTCGACCGCACGCAGAGCGCGCTGTATGTTGGTGGCGTTGGCGTCCCGGACCTGTGGAAAAAGGGCGTGGCTCTGGTCGTTGAAGTGGATCAAATTGAAGCGGTCGCCGGATCCCAGCCGCGACAGGGCGAGACGTAGCGCCGCCTTCGCCTGGCCGATGGAGACCCCGTGCATAGAGCCTGAATTGTCGACCACGAAAACGATCTCGCGTGACAGCTTTTGTGCCTGGAGTTCCTGATCCGGCGGCATCAGCAGCAACAGGGCGTACTCCTCCTCCCGCCAGTGCTGACGGAACAACGCCGCCCGCGGCTCCATACCGACCTGGGGTCGCCAACTGAGAAGGAAGTCCCGATCCGCCGGCACCGGCCCCTCGGCCAGCCGCAGCATGACACGGCCGCCTGTCTCATGCCGCTCAATCACCGGATGGTAGTGGCTTTTGATTTCACTCAGGGGCAGTCCCGCATCCAAGGCCACACTGATGCTTACGGGATTCATCGGACCATCGGCCGGGTTGGCAACCGGCGGGGTGATTTGACTGGCGTCAGGCACCTGGTCGGTGTCCCGAGCCCATCCGTGGGCGAGGTCGAAACGTTCGCTATCAGCTGTCTGGGGGATACCGGGGATATAGCGCGGCCCGACCACCAACGGAAAGCGCAGCTCGAACTGGCCGTCTGCATATCGCGCCAGCTGCTGATAACCGATCTCCACCTGCAGGGTCTCGCCAGGGGCGATATTCGCCACCGAGGTGGTGAAGATGTTGGGCCGCTGTTGCGTCAGCAGACTGGCCCGCTGTCCCGCCTGCTTTGCCTTTTGGTAGACCTGCCTGGCCCGCTGCTTCTCTTCGATGCGGCCCTCGATCACCCGCTCGCCAACCACCATGCGCAGACGCTCCACGGCGCTGCCCGGGGGCAGCGGAAATTGATAGACCCCCTCCAGCCACTCCTGCCCCGGGTTACGAAACCGCTGCACCACCCGCACCCTCGCCAGCATGCCGGTCACCTCCATGTCGACCTCGGTCTTGAGTAGAGGGGCCTGTAGCAACGGCTGGCCATCCATGGCATAGAGGGTCAGCTGGCCGTGGCTGGGAGACTCTGCCGCCTGCACCGAGTTAAAGCCAAACACCAGCAGGATCAGCAACAAACCTCCCGACAATCCGGTCAGAGCGGCTGCCGCCAGGGTCAGCAGCACCTCACGCAGAAAACCGGGCTGCTTCAGCGGCTGCCAAAGGGTCGGCCTAATGTTTGTGTCTATCGACATGGGGCACCTCCTGCTGACGGCGTTTTCGCTTGCTCACCGGTGCTGCTTTCCGCCCCACCCACCGGAAAGAGCCGGTGGCGGGACGCTCCGGGGAGCCGTAGACAAAGACCTCACTGAGCGGCCGGGGATAGCCCTTCATGAGGCCTCTCCCTGGACCAGGGTCAGCTTGACGATGCGATCGAAGCTCAGACCATCCAGATCCTCCGGCGTATAGACGGCGGCCGCCTCGCCAACGTAACGAATACGGATACGCGCATCCGGCAGTCCCGCTCGACGCAGGTGATCGGCCACCACTTCCGCGCGGGCCTGACTGAGACTTTGGTTGTAATCATCGCTTCCGCGCCGGTCGGCGCCGGCCATAATCTGCAGGTCCATCTCCGGAAAGGCCTTCAGCATCTGCGCCAGGGAGGAGAGCTGGCCGGCGATATGTGGCTCGATATCGGCGCTATCGCTGCGAAATCCTAGACAAAAGGAGAAGCCCTCCTGCATGGCACTGAGCTGGGAGCGGGTACTGTCCAACAGTGTCTTATAGGCCTGATGCCGCTGGGCCGTCTGCTGTTGGGCCTCGGCCAACGCCGTCTCTCGCTGTTCTATCGTCTGCTGCCGATTCTTCAGCTCGCCGACCAGGGCGCCACCGGCAAGACCCACCAGCATGCCCGGTGGTCCCCCCAACAGACCGCCGATCAACACGCCGCCGGCCGTCGCCTTGAGCGAGGTTCTATCGATCGCTTCGGTTTCTCCAGCAAACAGGGGCTGGGACAGTAAAATGGCGGTCAGACTCAAGGTAATCGCAGTTTTTTTCATTACTCTTCTCCTGGTTATTGGTCCAGCGCACCCTCCCTGGTGAGATCTAGCGATCCTTGCCCGCGCCGGGTTTCGAACTTGCGATTGAAATTAAAGCGGTGTGGAATGGCAGGAATGGCCCGGTATGATGGCCACTCGATGGCAGATTTGGACAAAAAAATGGCAGCCAAAACGGCCCATGCTGAAACTCGGTCGAAAAGAGACGAACGACCAACTAAAGTTAAGGGTGGTATTACCGATAGACTTCGGTACGCAAAGGAATGATTCCGCCTAATGAGATCCGCTTTTCGACGTACCATCGCCACAATTCTCCTTTGCTTCGCGAGCCATTGCGGGGCGGTGGAGCTAATTGCCAATCTTGAGGTTCCGGCAGAGAACCTATCACGCAGCTTGGTGCGATCCATTTTCAGCATGCGCATGACCAAGTGGCCCAGCGGTCTGCCGATCCGGGTTTTCGTACTGGGCGACAAGAGTGAACTGCACTCTTCCTTCAGTAAACGCATCCTCGGCGTCTTTCCCCATCAACTGCGCCGGGCCTGGAACCGGCAAATTTTTTCCGGCACAGGACAGGCCCCGGAGAAGGTGGAAAGCGAACGGGAGATGCTCGAAAAAGTGGCCCACACACCGGGTGCCATCGGTTACCTATCCGAGGATATGATCAATGAGCAAATACGGACGCTTGCTGTTGAATAGCAACCACTGCCGCCATCTGCTGATCCTCATCTCCCTGATGAGCGCCGGTGCTTGGGCCGGGGGTCTCGAGCTGGCGGACCACCGCCTGCAGGTTCATGGTTTTCTCACACAGGCCTTTGTGAAGACCACCGAGAATCGGTTCTTCGGCGATAGCGAGGACGGCAGCTTCGAGTTTCGCGAACTGGGGATCAACGCCTCCTACCGAATCACCCCCAAACTGATGGCATCCGCTCAATTGCTCTCCCGACTCGCCGGTGAAATGTACGATGGTTCCCTGGCTGTCGACTACGCACTGTTGGACTATCAGTTCTACATGGACGAGAAGGCACGTCTGGGTCTGATTGTGGGACGCAACAAGAATCCGCTGGGACTCTACAATGACACTCGCGATGTGGCCGCCACGCGACCCGGCATCTTCATGCCCCAGGCAATCTATTGGGATCGGGTGCGCAACATGATGCTCTCGAACGATGGCCTGCAATTGTATACGGAACGCAACTGGGAGCTGCATCGCTTCGACCTGCGTTTGTTCGCCGGCAAGACGCGCATAGACGAGAACGTGGAACAGTCCTATCTCGATCCCGCACTCGACGCCTCCATGGAGCAGGATGGCGTTACTGTTGGCGGCCGGCTGCTCTACGAATGGGATGGCGGACGCTTCAGACTGGCCTTGAGTAACGCCATGCTGCAACTCGACACCGAGACCAACAGCCTGCCCTCCGGCAGCACCGATATCGACTACTGGGTGCTCTCGGCCCAGTACAATAACGGTCCCTGGCGCCTGACCGCCGAATTCACGCGAGAGCCACTTGACTACAAGGGCTTCGCCAATGTGCTCGACGCATCGGATACCACAGTCGACGGTTACTACCTTCAAGGCGACTACCGCCTGCATGAAGACTGGGAAATGATGCTACGCTACGAGGAGGGCCACTATAATAAAGACGATAAGGATGGCATCAAGATCAGCCAGATGAGTGGATTGGCGCCGTATACAACCTATAGCAAACTGTGGACACTGGGACTGTTATGGGAGCCCAACGAACAGTTGATGCTGCGTGCCGAATTCAGCCAGGTGGATGGTACTATCTTTCTTTCCCGACTTGAGCACCCGATCCCGAATGACACCATCAAGAACTGGAATCTGTTTTCGCTGCTGGTCTCGTATAGCTTCTAGACCGGTTGCACCAGGAATCACCGGGAATTGAGCAAAATGGAATCCCCAGCCAGCGAAAACAATCGACGTTTTTTCAGCTTGAAATGGAAGGTAGTGGCGCTGTTGAGCCTGATCCTCCTGATCGTCAACGCGGGTCTCGCCGGTATGGGGTATTACCAGCAGCGACAGCTGTTTCTAACCTATCAGAGTCAGATCCGCGAGCAGCAGGCAAGACAGGTCAAGGCCCTGCTGGAAAAGAGCTACTTCAAGCTGGAACAGATCGCGCAGATGATCCCCAGTCTGGCCATGGCCGCCACGCCTTCAAGCGAGATTCCCCTGGCCGACAAGTTACAGAACTTCTTCATCCACAGCGCCTCCACGCTGGATCTGGAGTGGGGACTCGAAGAGGCATCCTACTATTCCGTTCACAATGAGCAGCTTTTCAGCTGGCAGACGAATAGTGCTGATATCGAGGTCTTCCGCAACCTGGTGTCTGCGGTGAACAATGCCGAATTACCCTTGAACATGCTGCACTGCGATCTGCAGTGCAGTCAGTTCATGGCCGTCCCCCTGCTGGAACACGGCAGCAAGACGGGCGTGCTCCTGGTCGGGCGTACGCTGGCGGATCTTGTCATCGAATTCAATCAACTCGCGAAAGCGGATGTGGTAGTGATCAGCAGGCCGAAATCGAGCAACAAGCTGGCGGGCAATAGACGCTTCCTGCGTCCTTGGAAGCGCTTTGTCGCCGCCGCCAGCAACCTGAACCAACTATTACCCCTGCTGGAGGACATCTCGCAACAGGTCGATATGAAATCCTTGCTCGACGATGGTTTCACCATCGGTCTCAACGGCCATCACTACGCCATGAGCATCGTTCCGGCCAGCAGCGATGCCGGTATCGTCTCGGCCGACTTTCTATTGCTCAGCGACATCACATCGGTGGTAACACAGATCCGCGCAGCCACCATCAAATCGGTGTTGATCGGCTTGCTCGGCTTCACCATATCCGAGATCCTTCTGTTGCTGATGCTGCGCCGACCGATGAAACGGCTGCTGCTGATCTCCAACAGCCTGCCGCTGCTGGCCAAGAACGCCTACAACCAGGTCAGGGGCAAGCTGGTCAAACAACACCATGCACAATATCTGGACGAGATAGACATTGCCAGCGACTCCGCCATCGAGCTGTCACATACGCTGGAGCGACTGAATCAGGAGGTCCAACATCAGACCGACCGCCTGTTGAAACACAGCGAGGAACTCTCATCCGAACGGGACTTCCTCACCGCCATCATGAACAGCGCCCAGGTCATCATCCTGACCCAGGACTGCGACGGCAGCATCCTCACCATCAATGAGCAGGGCTGCGATTTCATCGGCACCAAGAACTATCAGCGAGGATCACGTTACTTCTCCGACATTTTCATGACTACTGAGGATAACGAGGAACTACAGCACGCACTGACCCGCATTAAGATTGGCATGATCAGCTCCTACCGCCACGACGCCAGCTCCTTCTCATCGGGAGGCAGCAACCACACCATCTCCTGGATTCACTCGCATCTGCCCGGTCGTCCCTTCCCCAATGTGCCCATATTGCTGTCGGTGGGCCTGGATATCACAGATCGGGAAGCAGCCAAGCAGCGGCTCACCTGGTTGGCCAGTCACGACCCGCTGACGGAACTCTACAACCGACGCAGTTTCCAGATCGAGTTTGAGAAGACCCTGACCCTGGCGGAACGCTATCACCATCACTCTTCTCTGCTCTTCTTCGATCTGGACCATTTCAAATTCATCAACGACTCCAGTGGCCATCAGGCCGGTGATGCGCTGTTGCAGATGCTGGCGAAGAAGTTGCGCGAGGTCACCCGCTCCAGCGATCTGCTGGCACGTCTTGGCGGTGATGAATTTGCCATCGTGATCCCGGAAGCCGACATCCATGACGCCATGAAATTCGCCGACAAACTGCTGGAAGAGCTGAAACAGGTCGCCATTCCGCTAAAGGGAAGCAGTTACCGCATCTCTGCCAGCATCGGCATTGTCACCTACCCGGAACATGGGGCCAATTTTCAGGAGCTGCTCTCCAACGCCGACCTCGCCATGTACCAAGCCAAGGAGGCGGGTCGCAACTGCTGGCATGTGTTCCTCGACAGTGAACAGGCACGGGAACAACTCAGTGCGAAAGTCACCTGGAAGGACAAGATCGAGCAGGCTCTGGCGGATAATCGCATGCTGCTTTATTTTCAGCCGATTATGAACATCTCCAGCAAAGAGATTTCCCACTATGAAGTGCTGATCCGCATGCGCGACAAGGATGGCACACTGATCATGCCGGGTGAGTTCATCAGCGTTGCCGAGCGCACTGGACTGATCCATCAGATCGACAGCTACGTACTGCAGGCATCGATCGAAAAATTGGCCAGCCTGAAGGATCTGGAGAAACCGATCAACCTCTCGATCAACCTCTCCGGCCGAGTGATCGACGATCCGCAACTGCTACAGCAACTGACCCGCCTGCTGAACAGTCACGATGTCGATCCGCAACACCTGGTGTTCGAACTGACCGAGACCGCCGCACTGGCCGACGTCAACGCCGCCGAACGGCTGATGACCGAACTGCAGGCGCTCGGTTGCCGCTTCGCACTGGACGACTTCGGTGTCGGCTTCTCCTCCTTCTACTACTTGCGCGAATTGCCGTTGGATATCGTCAAGATCGACGGCAGCTTTATCAAACAGCTGCCGAGCAATCACAAGGACCAGGTCTTCGTCAAAGCATTGACCGAAATGGCCCATGCCCTGGGCAAAGAGACGGTGGCGGAATTCGTCGAGGACGAAGCTACCCTGAAACTGCTGGCCGACCTCGGTGTCGTCTATGCCCAGGGCTATCATATCGGCAGACCCTCGCCGCAGATTCCCATCCAACAGACAGAGATCAAAGCCGGCTCGCCTGTGCTCGGCTCCAGCAGGGTGATAAGATGACAGCCTGTTCCATGCAACCTAACGATAGCAGTGCCTAGACGACAAATCGCCATCATCGAAGACGAAGCGGTGATCCGCGAAAACTATGCTGACTATCTACAGCGCCAAGGCTATCGGGTAGACGGCCATGCCTCGCGGCAGCAGGCCTTGACGGCGTTCGAAAAAAACCTTCCCGATCTGGTGATCCTCGACATCGGTCTCGGCGATGAGATCGATGGCGGCTTTGCCTTGTGCCGCGAGCTGCGGGCCCGCTCCGCCACTCTGCCGATCATCTTCCTCACCGCCCGAGACAGTGATTTCGACAGCGTCGCCGGCCTGCGGCTTGGCGCCGATGACTACCTCACCAAGGAGATCAGCCTGCCCCATCTGGCGGCCCGCATCGCCGCCCTGTTCCGTCGTGTAGACGCCTTGTCGCAAACCGAGACGGAACCGCAGCAACTGGTCTGCGATGCATTACGACTCGATACCCAGCGACTGACCGCCCATTGGAACGATTTGCCGGTGGCACTGACAGTGACCGAGTTCTGGATGCTGCATGCCCTGGCCAGACGACCTGGCCATGTACGCAGTCGGGGACAGTTGATGGAAGAGGCGCAGATCTATGTCGATGAGGCGAGCATCAGCTCCCACATCAAACGTATTCGGCGCAAGTTCATCGAGCAGGACCCGGATTTCGACCATATCGAGTCGGTCTACGGCGCTGGCTATCGCTGGAAGCGCTGACAGAACCCATGCGGCGTAACGTATAAATGGGTCAACCCCGCTTTGTACATTCCCTGCGTTTCAAGCTGGTGCTTGCCTCCCTGACGCTACTGGCAATTCCCTGGCTCGGCTACCGCTATCTGCAGGAGACCGAGGCTTCTCTGCGGCAGGCCCAGGA
>JBNKOL010000028.1:0-10610 GCA_050294655.1 Sedimenticolaceae bacterium | reverse complement strand
ATTTAAATGACTGGCCAAAGTGTGCCTGCCTGCAGGCTGCGTTATCAAATCTTGCTGTAGGAATGCGACAGCGGCGTTTTGATGCGCAAGCTGTCGGCAGGCACACTTCGGCTGAAGACGACATATTTAGTTGCCGGGTTAGTGTTAACAGGCCCTAATAAGGTGGCGGGTCAATACTTCAGTACCCAGAAGTTTTCGCTACCCGCAAGCTGCGAAGCTTTATTATCAACCAGGTAGAGTAGATCACCCATGGCAAGACTCCAGTCGAACATGTGAAGACCGAGACCAAATGGGGGGGCTGACTGAGTAAACGTATGGTTGTAGTCAATTGGCTGCCAACGTTGATCGGTTCCCGGATTCGCTTGTTCGACTCTCAGGTAACTCGCCCCGTTGGTGTTGACGCATTCTGCTGTGTAGAACTCAGGGAAGGTAATAAATGGCGTGTCAATGCTTATCGGAATACCTGCTAAGGCATCGCTTGGGAGTGAACCCGGGACTGCCGGCAGTGAGAAATAGGAGTTGGACAACAGCCCTGTCTTGCCGGCTGTGCCGGCCACATCGGTGCAAGCCGCTTGAACACCAGACCAGTCTCCGATCACTGTGCCCGCCTGGGGCTCTGCACCCGCCAAAAAACTATGGTAAGTAATATAGCAACCAGTTTGCTCATCCTGTTCACAGGGAGGAATAGTGCTGAATGAGTTGACATTCAGGTCGCCGCTCATTGGTATCACTACCACCACTCGGTCCATCAATGCAGGGTAATTGACCATGACACGTTGCAGTAGCATTCGTGCCAGCACGGCCCCCTGGGAGAACCCCATGATGGCGAGTTTTTCTCCACCCCAATGGTTCGCAAGATAGTAAATGAAAGCTTTCTCTATATCCTGATAGGCGAACTCCAGGCAAGCATTCAATACGCTCTTGTCTTGTGAGAAAAAGCAGCCTGCTGTCGCTGAGTGATATAACGGTGTGATTACACGACCGATGGTCGAAAACCGGGCAATGCTCTCGGTTACAAATCCTTTGGTATTGGTCAAGTCAGAGAGGTCATCATTGCCGGGCGCACTATCCAGATTGACTGTTGGATAGATGTAAAAAATATCGAAATCCGTATGTGTCGGCCGCACGATATGAAGCACTTCAGTCGAGAGATCCGCGTTTACAACCGTAGTATCCAAATTTACAGAGAGTATGAAATCATCGGCTGCAGAGGGACCGCTCAGCCACATCGTGCGATCAGTGTAAGGGCTGGTCCCTTCGTCATATGTTGCCAGCAGGTCGCTGATATCCAGAATTTCAAAGCTACTAGGATCTTCATTGTTGTTACATCCTAGTAGAGAGAGTAATGCGAGTGTCAGGCACGAACTAAACAGGGTCTTCGCTTTCAATTCCTTTCTCCTTTTTCCCTAACAATTAGGTCCAACATTCCTTATGCGGAGGAATCTACTAGTCAATAATAGGATAGGGGGGTGATGGGGTTTAGTGATTTGCGGTAAAAAAAGGAAATAGAGTAGTGAATGCCAATCGGAAATATCAATCGGTTTCAGGTGTTGATCATTTTTTTTTGGTATGGCAGCGACTGTTTTCGCCAGATGGGCGGGTAAGTATCACAGTATATTGATGGCGCGAACCGATCTCACTCTGGCCTTTTTCAGAAAGTGTCGCGTGTAAAGGCCGAATGAAGGTACCGTGTGTAGGCCATGTTAGGGTGTGTGATGCGGTGTTAACATTCCCGAATAGAGCATCTCGGTTTGCGTGGCGTTTTTTTATGCTGATTGCACCCTACATGCTGGCTGCAATCTCGACGTAAACACAAATCCGTACTTGATTACCCACCATAATCAGCCATGCGGCGTTAGCGCCGAGAATTGAGTTATGGCCTGAATGGTTTTGGGTGTTGAGTTGCGCTTTGCGCAGGATGTTTTTTCACCCCCTCTTCCAGGCCCTCTCCCCTTGCGGGAGAGGACCAGGGAGAGGGGTGGTATCAAACCCGTGAGCACAGCGAACACCTCAACTGAAAAACTGTTGCGGGTGAGTGATTCTTTGGCTGAGTAATATGGGTACTCACGGATCCGTATAACATGGAAACCGGCATTTGACGGCCGTTCTTCAACAATCGGGGCTGATGCAAAACAGCAGCTTCACAAGTCCTGACCGGTATCGATACCAAGGGTGCTCCGGTCGGTCTGTTGCAGCAGGACTCATTGGGCGGTCGGCTATTTCATTTCAGAAAAGTGTTTTGCACTCTTTCTCAGCAGTTCGATAAAGCGAATCTGTGTCGCCGTCGGTCGCCAGTCGCGCCGGGTCGTGAGGCCGATGGGGCGGCGGGTGTTGCTCATGTCGTAGGGCAGGGTGGTGACTAATCCCTGGGCCTGTTCACGACGGATCTGCTGGCGCGAGATCAAGGTCAGACGGTCGCTCTCCAGTAGCAGGCTGATGATCAGAACGATGGAACTGGATTCGAGTAGCCCACCCGCACACGACTTGCCTTGCATCAGCGCTTCGAAATGGTCACGTGTCGGTATGCCGCGCTCGGGCACTATCCATGGGTAGGCAGCGAGGTCGTCCACCTCGATGCACTTTTTTGCCGTCAGTGGGTGGCCAGTGCGGGCGACGATGGAGAGGGTATCGTGGAACAGGGTCTCCTGCTCTACATCATCCATCGGTATGGGATCGCGCAGGGCGCCGATCAAAAGATCCAGCTCGCCGTGACGCAGACCGTGCAGCAACTCCGCATAGGGTGCGGCAACGACACTTACCCGTACATCGGGTAACTCGCCGGCGAGGGCGTTGATCGCCGCTGGCAGTATGGCGTGTCGCGCCAAAGGCATGCTGCCGATGATGATGATGCCGTTGTCGACGCCGCTCAAGGCAGCGATCTCAGCGTTGCCCTGGGCCAATTCAGCGAAGGCGAGCTTCACCTGTTGCACCAGTACCCGCGCAGCACGGGTCAGTTCGATACCCTGGCTGGTCTTTTCGAACAGACGGTTCTCCATCAATGATTCGAGATCCCGGGCGGCGCGATGGAGTGCCGGCTGCGAGGTGCCAACGTTCCTGGCGGCGAGGCTGAAATTGCGTGCATCAGCGACAGCGACCAGGGAGATTAGCTGAGTGGCGGTGAGCATCTGCTCAATGGCGGTTTGACGATGGCCGCTGGATTCGGCGCCTGTCTTCAATGCCTCCTGACACCCGTGGCGGATGAGTTCGAGAGCACGGCCTGCGCGTTGGGCATAGAGACGTCCGGCTTCGGTCGGGTACATGCCGTCGCTCAAGCGTTCAAACAGCTGGGTGCCGCACTGGCGTTCCAGTTTTGCTATGGCTTGGGTAATGGCCGGTTGTGAAAGGTAAACACGCTCAGCCGCCTGGGTGATGCTGCGATGCTCGGCGACTTCGCAGAAGGCGCGTAGGTGGCGAAGATTGGGCAGGGCAGGTTGCATAGTTTGATCGCTACGGTTTTATAACACCTTTCTATATCAAAATCTTATGCCACGCCAGCCAAATTGGAATGCAAAAAGAGATTTCAGTAGGGATACTGACGCTAGGAAACATCTGAATAAGTACTGTATCAGGGCCTTTTACTCGCCAATCTGTTCGGCTCAGACCGATTCGGATGTCCCCTAGATCAGCAGACCGATTCGGATGTCCCCTAGATCAGTGCCCTTTTACTTATAGGGCGTGAATATCCATTGATTGAGAAAGTCATGCATAAAAAGCCTTCAAGTCAGCAGATTACAGCAGCTTGCGTTATGAGATGTTTCAAGGAGATGTTCCATGTCTGAGGGGGTTCGCTGCATGTGGATGCGGGGTGGAACCTCCAAAGGCGGTTACTTTCTGGCGCAGGATCTGCCGGCGGATGTGGCGCAACGGGACCGCTTCCTGCTCGGCGTCATGGGTTCACCGGACAAGCGCCAGATCGATGGCATGGGCGGCGCAGACCCGCTCACCTCCAAGGTGGCGATCGTGCGGCGTTCCAGCCGCCCCGGCATCGACGTCGACTATCTTTTTCTGCAGGTCTTTGTCGAGCAGGCCATCGTTACCGATGCCCAGAACTGCGGCAACATCCTGGCCGGTGTCGGCCCCTTCGCCATCGAGCGCGGTCTCGTGACGGCGCAAGAGGGGGAGACCCAGGTCACCATCTATATGGAGAATACCGGCCAAGTCGCGGTGGCGCGAGTGCGAACGCCGGGCTGCAAGGTCGTCTATGCCGGCGAAGCCCACATCGACGGTGTACCGGGCACGGCGAGTCCGATTCCGGTTGTCTTCAGGGATACCGCCGGTTCCAGCTGCGGTGCGTTGTTGCCCACCGGGAACAGCGTCGATCTTATCGACGGTATCGAGGTTACCTGTATCGACAACGGTATGCCGGTGGTGGTCATGCGCGCAGCGGATCTGGGTATCAGCGGCCGGGAGACGCGTGAGGAGCTCGATGCCAACGAGACGCTGAAGGCGAAACTCGAATCGATCCGCCTGCAGGCGGGGCCAATGATGAATCTGGGAGACGTTACCGCCAAGACGGTACCGAAGATGACTCTGGTCAGCGAACCACGGGATGGTGGCGTCATCGCCACGCGCACCTTCATTCCCCACCGCTGTCACGCCTCTATCGGCGTGCTCGGCGCGGTCAGCGTCGCCACTACCTGCGCCCTGCCGGGATCGCCCGCGGCGAGCCTCGCCCGACTGCCCGAAGGGAGATCTAAGCGCATGCCCATCGAACATCCGATCGGTGCCTCCACCATCCTGGTCGAGTTGGATGACGTCGGCGAAGTGGAGAGCGCGGCCGTGCTGCTGACGGCACGCAAGCTCTTCGACGGCTGGGTGTTCGCAGTACCTTGAGACTACGATGGCGGGATTTTCTTTCCTTTCGGTACGGGTTTCCCGTCATTCCTCAGTATCAGATCAGCATCCAAAAAATATCCTGATTACTTAACAGGTTCGGTCACTGCATCGCTGGATGTCGAGATTGTTCGCTGCGCTCACTGCCACTTGTCTCCCCTTCGAGAATTTTCCGGTTCCCGCCAGTAACCAGATACCCGCAGACGGGGTAGAGGTACTCTTTTATTGCCTGTCCAAGGGACGCTGTCTGCTGGCCGCCATGGCGGCGGGCTACCAGCGCATGTCCGCGGCCGATGGGGATTACGCGATCTGACCAAATCCGCCACCTCTTCGGCCCTGGAATCGCTGATTACCTGTGAACGGGTTCTGGGCGGACGCTCGTTCGATCGGCTCGCGCGGGTCAGCGAGACGCGCCACAACACAGTCCATGTGGCCCCTGTGGCTGGATGCCCACTCGGATTTAGATAAACAGATATTTTTCGTGATGGCCGTGCAGATAGGGGCTTTCGGCGCTAAGGAATTCCGCGGCCTTGCCGATCTATTGGTGCAGAATGTAAGGAACATATCTGAGTGTTGTCAGCACTGAGATGGGCAACAGGTTGGTGACAGACCTTGTTCGGCAACGGAAAAGTCGATACAGGTCGGCCCTTACTTACAGTTTATAGGTACTCCGTAAATGGCTATTGCCAAAGGCCGTCCGGCAGCGCTGTGCTGGATTCTGAGTCTGCTGCTCGCTTTTCCATCCACCATCATGGCCGCATCCATGCTCGAGGATGCCAGATTTTCTGGTTTCGGTACTGTCGGCCTGCTTCGTGGAGGTGACGAGGTGCTCGGCTATCGCCGGGACATGGCGGGTGATGGTGTATTCGACAACGACTGGGCCATGGAGCCCGATACCTTGTTGGGTCTGCAGGTAGACGTTCCGCTGACCGGGGAACTCGACGCCGCTATGCAACTGGTCGCCAAGGAGAGGCCGAGCAACACCCTGGACGAAAGCCTGGAATGGGCCTACCTGCGCTATCGACCCACGCCCGGGCTGATGCTGCGCGGTGGCCGCCTGGGTCTGGACATGTTCATGCTCTCCGAATACCGAAATCTGGGGTTCTCCTATCTCTGGGCCCGTCCGCCCGTGGAGTTCTACGGATTGCTCCCCTACCATCATTACGACGGGGCTGACATCGCCTATGCGACCGCACTGGAGGAAGGGGTACTGAGGGCCAGGCTGTTTGCCGGCAACACCCAGGGCACCATATTGTTCTTCTCATCGGACGTGGATGTTGACATCGATTCGCTCGTCGGCGCCACGCTCGGGTGGGAATTCGACCGTTGGCAGGCCCGCTTGGGCTTCGCCACGCTGAAGCAAAATCCATCCAATCCGGGCGCCAGGCAACTTGCCGCAGCCTTGCGACAGGTTGCGGGCCTGTGGCCGGAGGCGGCGGGGATTGCCGACGATCTCGAAGTCAATGGCAGTCGTCTGTACTACTATTCCGCCGGCTTCGCCTACGACCCCAAGCCCTGGACGGTGCAGTCCGAGATCAGCTACATCGATTCCGGCTACAACAACGCTTTCAGTTCGGTGTGGAGTGCCTATCTCAGTCTGGGGCGCCGCATCGGTCCGGTGACTGTCTATGGCCTCGGTGCGATGATCGAGAATCCCGATGGCCGGGAGCAGGTGCCCTCGGCGCCGCTCCCCCTGGCCGTTTTGCAACAGCAGGCGCAGGCTGCCTACGACCTCTCCTTCGTAAAACAACACAGCCTGTCGCTGGGGATGCGCTGGGATATCCGCTACAACCTGGCACTCAAGATGCAGTGGGAGCGTACCTGGGTGGACGATTACGGTGGACTGTTGTGGCAGCAGAAGCAGCCGCTCACGGATGGCGAGTCCCTGGACACCTTTTCCATCAACCTCAACTTCGTGTTCTGACCGTGCGGAACTTTTTGCTAACACTACTGCTGGGGATTATCGCGAACTTGCCGCTCAGCGCGCAGGAGCTTGTTGTGATCGTCAATGCCACCAATCAGACGACGGAGCTTACGCAACGGCAACTGGTCAATCTCTACATGGGGCGCACACAATACTACCCAGACGGTATGCTTGCCTTACCGGTCGATCAGGCGCCCGATTCCGCGGCGCGGCAGATCTTCTACAAAACGCTGGTGGGCAAGAGCGTTGCCGAAGTCAACGCCTACTGGGCAAAACTGCTGTTCACCGGCCGTGCCTCGCCACCCCGCGCCCTGACGGATCCGGAGACGGTATTGCAGGTGGTGCGGGAGAACCGCAATGCCATCGGCTATATCGAGAGTGAATACGTGGATGACACCGTCAAGGTCGTCGGACAAGTTCAGTAGGGCGGTAACTACACCCAATCAACCGTTTTCGGTCTGGAATGGGCCGACGGTGTTGGTGATTGGCGGGTGGTTTTATGGGGGCTAGCTTCCACAGGAACCTGGCGGTACGAACCGGCACCCTGATCGCCCTGGGTGCGACGCTTTTGACCATCCTGTTGTCCTACTTCTTTTTCGAGCGGAGCTATCAAGGGGAGCTGCTCGCGGTGGACAAGCAGCTGCAACAGCTGGTGTCCACGGTGGAAAGCAGTGCCGCCATTGCTGCCTACCTGGAGAACAAAGAACTGGCTGCCGAGGTGACCCGCGGTCTGGTAAAGAACGACGTCGTGGCCGGCGTGGTGCTGGCGAACGAAAACGGCATGCGCGCGAACAGCGGTGAAGCGATCCCTGAAAACGAACTTGCGACGGGTAGTGGGTCCGATCTGCGTCGTTTTCCTCTGACCTCCCCGTTCGAGCCCGCGGAGCGGGTGGGTAAAATCATCGTCAAGACCAATCGGACGCTTATCGAAAGCAATGCCCAGCAAGCGGCAGCGATGTATGTATCGACCATGCTGGTCTATTCGCTGGCCATCGTGGGGCTGGTCATCTTCCTGGTCACTCGTCAGCTGACCCGGCCACTCAAGTCCCTGGCCGATGAATTGCACGTCATCGAGCCCGGCAGTGACAGGCGTCTGCAACCCCAGCGGGGTCACAGGGACGACGAGATCGGTCGGCTGGTCGAAGACACCAATCAGCTGCTGCGCTCTGTTCAGACCACACTCGACAGGGAGCGCAGTCTGCGCCTCGAGGTCGAATCCCTGGGTCGCAGGTTCCGCCTGATCTTCGAAAACGCCAGCGGCGGCATCGCCCTGAGCGATCAGGAGGGCCGGCTGCAGCTGTTCAATTCCGCCTTCGAGCGCATTGTCGGCGTTCAGCGTATACGGCGCCTGATGAATGGCAACGCCCACCTGCCCGATCTGTTCGATGATGCCGACAACGTGCGTAGTGTCCTGCAGGAGGCGTTGCACAGCAGAGCTCCGATCGAGCGGGACCTGCAACTCGTTGCCAGCGAGTCGAACCCGGCCATCTGGCTGCATGGCCTGTTTTCTTCGGTGCATGACGAAGCCGGAGGTCTGTTGGTCGAGGTGATCGTCTACGATGTGTCGGAACGCGCACGGCGCGAACAGCAGACCCTTTTCGAGGCGGAGCGTGATCCCCTTACCCATCTCTTCAACCGCCGCGCCGGCAAGCGGCGGATCAGCGAGGCACTCGAAAGGGCGCAGGCCGCCGCTCGGTACTGTGCTCTGTACCTGATCGACCTCGATCGTTTCAAGCCGATCAACGATAACTATGGGCATGAGGCCGGAGACATTGTCCTGATCGAAGTGGCCAAACGCCTGCGCGATTGCGTGCGCCACGACGATATCGTCATTCGCTGGGGTGGCGACGAGTTCGTCGTGCTGGTGATGCAGGGACACGGCAGGTTCGAGCCCACACCGGTGGCGGATAAGATCCTTTCCCAGCTGGACAAGGATTTCGACCTGGGGAACGGGCGTCACGAGCGCGTTGGCGCCAGTATCGGTATATCGCAGTTCCCTGATCATGCAGCATCATTGAAGGACCTGATCGATCAGGCTGATAGCGCCATGTATCGTGCCAAAGAGAGCGGTGGATTTGGCTTTGTCGTGCATGAGCATACCGGGCACGGTGTAGATAATGGATAGTCTGATGACCCGTATCTCATCATGCCAGCGAATGCCGGAATGACGGGATAATGGAACATCCAGCTATTCACAACTTTTCAAGCCACTCCCACCTGCCCGAGGGGAGATCGAAGCGCATGCCCATCGAGCATCCGATCGGCGCTTCCACCATCCTCGTCGGGCTCGACGAGGCAGGTACGGTTGAAAGCGCCGCCGTGCTGCTGACGGCGCGCAAGCTGTTCGGCGGTGTGGTGTTTGCCGCTTCCTGACCGACATTTTCTCGGGTGCGTCCCGCATCAGGCGTTCGCCATGAACGCTTCAAGGTGTGGTGAGCGGCATTTCAAGACTTGTGTGAAAGGAGGGTCCATTCTCCAATGGCCGCCTATGGGTTCGAGCGAATTCCTTTCCTCTCTAGCACCAATGGCAGTTACTTGCTTTTGGCAGTAGCGCCAGCTTTTTTACGTTATTTATCCGTGATTCGGTGCGGCAAGCCACACCCTACACATGATCGAGCCATAGGGTGCGGCTTGCCGCACCGAAACCTTTCAGCCGGCTTTCAGGGCGAGTGAAGACGAGATGTCCTCCTCTTGCTTAGCGTCGGGATAGATGGTGTGAAGTGTTCGTTCGATATGCTCGGAGAGCGCCGCCGCCGCATCTTCGTAGTTGCGACTGAGTACCACATTGGCGAGGCGTTCGTGCACGCTGACGAACTCATCGAGGTCGAGCTCCTGGCTGATCATGACATGACGATAACGTTGCGCCTGATCGTAGAAGACTTCCTGCAGCGTTGCCAGGCGCCTGGAGTGGCAACCGGTCAACAGGGCCAGATGGAACTGCCGATGGGCGCGCTCGACTTCGCCCAGGGTTGGCGCTGTTTCAGTGCCGTTTCTGGCCTTCAGACGCTGCAGCCTGGCCGTTGCGGCAATCACTCCGACGTCCCATTCATCGTCGTGGGATTCTATCGAAACGCGTAGTGCCGCTAGTTCGACAAGTTTGCGCATGCGGGTGAGATCGGCCAGGTCATCCTTCGACATCGCGGCCACACGGAATCCCCGGCGACTGTCAAACACCACGAAACCGAGCGATGAGAGTTTTGACAGCGCTTCGCGCAATGGCGAGGCGCTGATCTGATAGCGTGCCTTGAGCTCGGCCATCTGCAGTTTGTGATCCGGTGGCAGATCCCCGCTCACGATGTCTTCGGAGAGTCGCGTGATCGCGACTTCTATCAGGGTTTCCTTGGAAGAGGCGTTGGTCATGTCAATACTCAATCAGTCCTTTTGCGAATTATCGACAGTATTGGCCGTATAGTCAACTTGACAAGTTTTCGAAAACTACTAGGATTAACGAAAATAAATATATTGACCGATAATACCCCTGGTAACTATTGGGACTTAATCGGAGGAGTATGAGAGTGAAAGTTTGCAGATTCGTGGACCTTTCGGTCGCGTTGGAAAACGACGTGCCGTCGGATCCGCCGGGCCTCGATCCCCATATCGACTACATCAGCCACCAGACTGGCGGGCAGCAGCTGGCCGGGATGTTTCCAGGACTGCAGCCTGCGGAGTTGCCCGGCGCCGAGGGGTGGGCGGCTGAGGATCTCCGTATCAATACCCACAGCGGTACCCACATGGATGCACCCTGGCACTACGCATCGACGATGGATGGAGGACTGCCGGCGATGACGGTTGATGAGGTGCCTCTCGAATGGTGCTTCCAGCCAGGCGTCAAGCTCGATTTTCGTGACCGTCC
>JBNKOL010000027.1:0-24117 GCA_050294655.1 Sedimenticolaceae bacterium | reverse complement strand
TTGCGCTTAGGCTTCCTCCAGACATCCCCTCACGGGTTTGCCCTTGCCCTCGGCTAGTAGTTGAGGTCAAATAGATGAATTGACAGGGAATCTGACTCCGAGAGGGACTCCTATGCCGTTCATCGATCATCGACCGTGGTTCTCCTACAGGGGACTTTCACCCCATCAGTTCATGCCCATGCTGGGCGTACACCAAGCCTTTCAGCGGATACAGTCGCTGGCGCGGCGCCTGCTCCGCTGAAGGCAGCGTTTGAAGCAAAAGAGAAGAAGTATGAAGCAAGAATATAGTAGAGACGGGTACTATTTAATTCAGGGTGCTTTTAGTGATGAAAACGTAACCACCCTGCGGAATGAACTGTCGAATTTTAAAGGAAAGCCAAATAACTATGGGATAAGAGATTTGATGAATAAGGTGCCATACATAAAAAGGATGGCATCATCTTCTCCATTAATTGATATTGCAAAAGAAATATTAGGAAATAATGCGCGTCCAGTAAGGTCGGTGTTCTTTGATAAAATAGAAGGAGCAAACTGGAATGTAGCTTGGCATCAAGATACATCCATAGCACTAAAAACTAAACATGAAATCAATGGTTTTGGCCCTTGGAGCGAAAAACAACGTGTGGTCCATGCTGAGCCTCCTGCTGAATATTTAGCCAGTACTTTAACATTAAGAATTCATCTTGATAAAGCAAACACTGAAACAGGGGCACTACGTGTAGTACCAGGCACACACAGAGATGGAAGAGTCAAATCTAGTGAAATACTAAAAATAGTCGAGAATTCTACTGTAGTTGAGTGTTGTGCTAATCCTGGTGATGTTTTGCTAATGAACCCACTTCTATTCCATTCATCTCGCAAGGCAATCCACCCATACCATAGAAGGATCATTCACATAGAATATTCTGCTATGGCTTTACCGGCTCCATTGGAGTGGTTTGAATGTGTGTAAAAGCATTTAACAACTCGCTCGTTGGGACGCTACGCCGCTTCGCGGCTTGCGCCCCAAAGCTCAACAGTTAGTTTTTGCAAGGATCGCCCAATACATGCGTTATCTAATTGTAATAACTTGTTGCATCGCAACCTCCATCGCTATGGGGGAAGAAAGAGCACTCGAAATGTTAGCTAGTGATATTCAGAAAAAAGCACCAAATATGGTCAGGGAGGTAATTATCGAAAAGTATGGCCAAGCCGACCGTGACGTAGGTTCAGGATTTAGTATAGAGCAATGGGATATCAATGGAGGTGTTTTAACCTTTCACCCGGCAACAGGTGTATATTTCAAAAAGAATGGTGTAATTCACTCGCTGATAGATACAATCAATTACGCAAAGGAAGCATTATTTGGCTGTTACGAAATGTCTTCTTTGCCAGATCATAACAGTCATGGGTCTAGTTATTGGCTAGGTAATCTCGAATTGTCAGGCGGCAGCTATTCATTCAAGCGCAGTAGATTAAGCTACGACAAAGAACTCCCAATTACTGAAAACTATTTCTTTTCATATCCCAAAGGTATGGTGCGAATCGATTTCGCAAGCGAGTTGATAAAAAAAAGCAAATTAGAAAGCATTAAAGATGGAGAAACAATAGCTACTATTACTTTTTACTCTGAAGATCGTGCGGCTAATATTAAGTACAACATTGTAACTAGAAAGTTACCAAAAATGCTTTTCTTTTCGCGTGAAAAAGAAGTTCCATTTAAGATGGATAAGGCCTGGGGCAACTACTGGTAAAATGAAAACTAACAATAAACACCATTCGCTACGCTCATTCGGACGCACGCTACGCTCGCGCCGGTTATTGAGTCGTTAGCCTTGCAGAAATAGGATGAATACCGATATGAATGAATACAAAAAAGGGATAGAAACTCTCATAAAACTTCTTGATCAAGAGCAGGCCGAAGACATTGCAGGACGTTTTAAGGAATTGAATCCCTCATTTGAGAATGAAGCGATATCTGTGGTGTTTGGTCGTACCTGGTCTAGGGAAGGCATAGACCCAAAAACGCGATCTCTTTGTAGTATTGGCATACTTGCATCACTCGGACGCTTTGGTGCTTTGCGCATTGTATTTAATATCGCGCTCAATAATGGTGCCACTGTTGAAGAAATTACAGAGGCATTGCTTCAAGTAGCAATTTATGCTGGTTATTCAGCTGCATTAGATGCACTGCCTATCTTAAAGGGAGTGCTTGAGGAAAATGGCATTTCTTATCAGGGAGCTTAAGGCTAATGCACCTTGTATGCTGCTAATTCTACAGGCATTCGCTCTGCTAACATGCCAATAAACACATTCTTCAGGAGCAATTGAATTGGGATTTTTGCGAGTAATTCTAGCCACGTCACTCTTCTGCGTCAGCACCTACCTTGTTTATGACCTTTTTGCATATGGTTTCAGTTGGACCGTACTTTTCTTTTGTATCGCCGGTTACCTCTTGGTTCACTTCATCTGGCCAAAAGATTATGGGATCGATAGCGATTGGCTGGAAATTCTAGAATTTGTTGTTGATCTACCTTATCGTGTGATTGCTCTTGCATTGAGGTCAATTGGAAAAGCAATCCGCAGTAGCGATAATGACATTGGGATTGATCTTTGATTTCATAATAGTAACGCATATGCAATGCAACTGAACACGTACACACAATATTCGCCTGTATTATTGAAATAATAATATCGGTCGTCAAAGCAGTACAGAAGGACATCATGCACACAGTCGTTTCAATTCATACTACGCCCATTGATGCATATATCATACGCGGCAGGCTTGAGGCTGAAGGTATACCGGGATTCGTCTTACACGAACATCATATATGGGCAAAATGGTCAATTTCCCAAGCATTAGGTGGCGTAAAGTTGTATGTCCCAGCCAATATGCTTGAGTCAGCACAAAGTGTCATTGATCGCATTCAACAAGGAGAGTACGAGAGCGACCTCATTGAACAACAAGGGATATCGAAACATCATTGTCCAAAATGCGGCTCAACCGACAATGGCGTTCACGTCTGGCTATGGAAATTGGCTCTGGCATGTATTTTTACATTGTCGATTGCTGTGCCATATACATCACATCTGTATAGCTGTAACAGCTGCAAACATTCCTGGATTGAGCACAATCAACGGCCCTATCCCCTGAATGCGATTTTTATCTGCATCTGTCTGATAACATTTTGCTTTTTTATGATTTATTTTTGGTTCGCATACTACTTTTCCTGGAAAGCACAATATATTTGAGCAACCATAGAGGAAGTCTAAATCAAACAGACTATTGTTAAATCTAACGATGAAGGTACAAGTCATACGAAATCGCCCGGTGATAGAAAGTTGTATAGCTTAAACTTACCGGCTGGCAGGTGCCGAGGCAGTGGCATCTTGAACGGCACTCTCGTACGTGCACCACTGGCTCCAGGTGTCGCATCATTCTCGAGAATCAGGGTTATCTCGCACGGACCCTGCTGGATTCTCACTGACTGTTCGCTGACACCGGTTACCTTCCAGTTCCCATGACTCATGCCTTGCGATAGCCGTAACAGCTCTCTGGTCTGCAGATCGGAATGTGTGTGGCAGACCCCACCAATCATCCGCATGCCGACCTTCGGCATATCAACGGTCATAGCGACTCAAGCGCGCACGCAGATCCTCGATCTCATCCATCAGATCCAACACCAGCGCCGCACCCGCCAGGTTGACGCCCAGGTCCTGCTGCAGCCTTCTTACGGTACGTGCCCGCTGCAGACTGACGCCGCTGAAACGCCAGCTCGTAACCTGTCTGCCTGACGGTTCGAGGATGCCCTCCTCCACCAACGCCATCACCCACTCGCTGTGTTCCCGGCAGGCTTGGCAAAGTTCCTCCAGCGTCAATGAACTCATCTCGTCCAGCAACAGTCCCGTTACGATCTCTTTGTTCATGTGCGTCTAGACCCCCAACCTTGCCCGAGGATTGAAGTTCAGCTTCTTCTCCATCTCGCGATAGAGCGTCTTCGCCGCTTGCGTCTCCCCCGATGGCAGTGCGATCTGCAATACCACAAAGAGATCGCCGGGTGGATTACCGGGGATGCCGCGCCCCTTGAGACGGAGTTTTTTCCCCGCACTGGAATTGGCCGGTATGGTCAGGTCGATGACCCCTTCCGGCGTGGGCGCCTTCACCTTGCCGCCGAGGGCCGCTTCCCAGGGGGCGACCGGTAATTGCAGAAACAGATCCCGCCCCTGGGCCGTGTAGATGGGATGGGGCCTGAACTCCACTTCGAGATAGAGATCACCGGCCGTGCCTTCGCCCACGCCCGGCGCACCCTGACCGGCGAGCCGGATCTGTTGTCCTTGGCGGATGCCCTTTGGAATGCGTACGTTCAGCGTGCGATTGTGGGTGACAAGATGCCCCTGGGGATCAAGACCCGGTATCTGCAGAGTCAGACTACGGGTGGCGCCGCTGAAGGCATCTTCAAGATCGATCATAACCTTGGCGCGGTGATCCTCTCCCCGCCTATGAAAGCCCCTGCTGCTCCTGTGGACAGTGCCAGCGGCGGTCCGAAAACCACCCCGGCCAAACAGAGACTCGAAGAAATCACTGAAAACGGCGGCCTCTTCGCCCCCCATGGGCCCGCCACCGCTGAACTCGAAACCGGCATTCCAATCGGGCGGCGGATGGAACTCCTGTCCCGCCTTCCAGTTCATGCCGAGTTGATCGTAAGCTGCCCTTTTTTCCGGGTCCTTGAGCACTTCATAGGCCTCGCCAACCTCTTTGAAGCGCTTCTCCGCATTAGGCTCTTTGCTGACATCGGGATGGTATTTGCGCGCCAGCTTGCGGTAGGCGCGCTTGATCTCATCCTGCGCGGCATCCCGTTCGACACCCATGATCTTGTAATAGTCTTTGAACTCCATACGTTCCCCTGGACACTTGCAAATACCCTGTCTTACATAAGTTAAAGATAGGGTCGATGAGGGCAATTTTCTATGGGGCTTGAAAGAATCGACACCTGACTGGATACCGATCTTTGTCGGCTTGAGAAAAACGGGTGGAGATAGGGGCTGAAAAGGGGTCATGACCGAAGCGGGGCCAGGTCTTGGGCCGAAACGGGGTCACGCATTTGCCATCTACTACTGAGGTATGATTAGACCATTACGATCGGAGAACCCACGCCATCATCCTGAACAGTCAGTTGCAGCTGGCCACCCGCACGGCAAAGCTCGATAGCAATATTCTTCGCCTGCGCATACTTGACGATATTGTTCATCGCTTCTTGCACGATACGGTAAATGGCAGTTTTATACCCAGCGGGAATATGCTCCTCAACCACATCGAAGTCCGCTCGCGCGACGAGCCCCGGATATCCCTGTGTAATCAGGCGACACTGCCACTTTATTGCAGCCAACACCGAGGTCATCAAGGATTGCCGGGCGGAGTGCGCTACAGATACTACGTACTTCACCCATCGCCTGTTTAGTCATGGATGAAATCAGTTCGAGTGACTCGTTTATCGCCTGCGGATGTTCCACGGCTGAATCCGAAGCAGTGAGGCATCGCTGAACGTGAATATTGATACTGGTGAGAAGTTGACCTAGACCATCAAGCAACTCGCGCCGCAGAAGAAATCACTTGAAAAAGCCCTGCCGACACGCTGTTCGCATCAGGACAACAGGCGAGTGACCCTGACAAGATCCTCACGGGTATCTACGCCATGTCCCGGCTCCTCCTTTGCCTGACTGACATGAATCTTTCCGCCATGCCAAAGCACACGCAGCTGTTCCAAGGATTCGGCGAGTTCGATGGGAGCATGCTTCCAGGATACGAATTGGGCCAAGTAACCGGCACGGTAGGCATAGAGACCGATATGCCGTGCAAATCCGGTCTTGCTCGGTAGCGGTCGATCCGCGTCGACAAACTCGTCGCGATGCCAGGGAATGGGCGCGCGACTGAAATAGAGGGCGAAGCCTTCCGCATCGACCACCACTTTGACCACATGCGGATCGAACAGGGTGCTACGCTGTGTGATAGCCGTACACAAAGTGCTGATCGATGCTGCCGGATGGATCTCCATGTCCTCGGCGACCTGGCTCAGAAGGGACGGTGGCATACAGGGCTCGTCCCCCTGCAGGTTGACGATGACCTCCTCCGCACCCCAGCCCCGGATCGCCACCACTTCCGCGATGCGATCGGATCCGCTGCGATGCTGGTCACTGGTCATACAGACATCCGCGCCGAACCCCTTGCAGGCTTCGGCTATCCTGGAATCATCCGTAGCTACCACCACCTCGGCAGCCCCGCTTTCCAGTGCTCGCGCATGGACATGTTGAATCATCGGCTTGCCGGCAATGTCGAGCAGGGGCTTACCCGGCAACCTGACGGAGGCGTAACGTGCGGGAATGACGACCTTGAATGACATAACGATCAGGCCTTGGGAATCTCTTCATCCGCTTCCAACTTGCGTGCCTCCTCTTCCAGCATGACAGGGATGTCATCGCGGATCGGATAGGCCAATCTGTCGACCCGGCAGATCAGTTCAGCGGCGGTTTTATCATAATAGAGTTTACCCTTGCAGACAGGGCACACCAGAATATCGAGTAGTTTGCTATCCATCAGTCAGCCTTTTGATCATCGATTCGAATGCGCGCTGAAATCCCTCGTCGGGCTGTGCCGTTGCCGGTACGTACCAGAGACCGGATAGCGCGAACTGTTTGCACTTTACCCCATCTTTCTCCGTCATGAGAACCGTTTGACCGGAAAATGGCCGAAGCTCCTCTTCCGCATAGGGGTGGTGATCGGAAAACGGGTGACAGACAGGATTGAGGCCAACCCCGCGCAAGGTGCTGAAAAACCGCTCGGGATGGCCGATGCCGGCAACCGCATGTAACGTCTGATCCTGAAATGATTGCAGTGGCCGATGTTGCCCATCCGTCAATGAAACCGCCTCCACCGCGTTTACCTGCATACTCAACTCTCCTGCCTTGGGGCTTCCGTTGACCACGACCAGGTCTGCCTGGCGCAGACGGCTCGTCGGCTCGCGCAGGGGACCGGCAGGCAGGCAGAGTCCGTTGCCGAAGCGACGCTCCCCGTCAATCACCACGATCTCCAGATCACGTTGCAGTGCGTAGTGCTGCAAGCCGTCGTCTGAGAGGAGCAGATCGCAATCATGCTGCGCCAGGAGTTGACGTCCAGCCTCCACCCGGAGGCTGCCGACAAAAACGGGGCAGTCGCTACGCCGTTGAATCAAGACCGCCTCGTCACCCACCTCCCGAGGCCGGCTCGATGCAGTGACCGCCGTTGGCGTTTCGCCTACTGTGCCACCATAGCCACGGAGAATGATGCCGGGACGATGGCCCATTGCCACCAGCTTCCGGGCCAGCCAGATAATCAGGGGTGTCTTGCCGGTGCCGCCGACCGAGATGTTTCCGACCACGATGACAGGCACTTGCAGTCGCCACGACTTCAACCAGCCGAGACGGTATGCCAGTCGGCGCAGCCAGACCAGCAGACAGAAGACCCCGGTCAAAGGCAACAGCAGGAAGGTAACGGGATACCAGCCGTCCCAGGATCGCTGAATCGCATTCAACGCGAGCAGGTCCTATTGATTGGCGGGACGATGCGCGGAAAAGGTCATGCGCATCAGCCCGAGTTGACTGGCGGCATCCATGGCGGTCATCACCGACTGATGGGGAGTTTTGGCGTCGGCATTGATGATCACCGGGATATCCCGCTGTTCACCCAACGCCTTGCTGATGGCCCGCTTGAGGGTCTCCACTTCCGTGTTGATAACCTCTCTCTGATTGACAAAGAAGATGCCGGAGGCATCGATGGTGATATCGAGCTCCTTCGGCGCATGTTGCGCCTCTTCACCGGTGGCCTGGGGCAGTTCCACTAAAATCTGTGCTTCGCGATCGAAGGTGGTCGAGACCATGAAAAAAATCAGCAGCAGAAACACCACATCGATGAGCGGCGTGATATCGACCTCGGGTGACTTTTTGGTATGGGGTCGCAGGTTCATCTTACTCCCCGCCCTGCTCCCGCTCACCGTGCATCACTTCCACCAGCTTCAGGGCCTGTTCTTCCATACCCAATACCAGACGGTCGATCGAGCCACTGAAGTAGCGGTGAAACATCAGGCTGGGGATCGCCACCGAAAGCCCGGCGGCGGTGGTGATCAACGCCTCGGAGATGCCACCGGCCAGTACCCCGGGATCGCCGACACCCGCGGTGACGATGACGCTGAAGACCTTGATCATACCGATGACCGTACCGAGCAGACCAAGCAGAGGCGATATGGAAGCAATGGTGCCAAGGGTATTCAGGTAACGTTCCAGATCGAGCACCACCTGCCGGCCCACCTCCTCAATCGACTCCTTCATGACCTCCTTGGAGTGGTTGCGGTTGACCAGACCCGCCGCCAGGATACGCCCAAGGGGCGAACTCCCTCTCAGCTTGTTGAGATCTGCCCGATCGAGCCTTTTTTCCTGATGCAGTTGCAGGATCTGCTTCATCAGGTGTTCGGGCATGACCCGCTTGCGGCGCAGGGTCCAGAAGCGCTCCAGAACGATTCCCAGCGCAACAATCGAACAGGCGATGATTGGCAGCATCAGCCAACCGCCGGATTTTACGAATTCGAACACCTTGTCTACATCCCCTCTGATCCGCTGTGAGAATGGTGCACATCATACGCGATGCAGGCGCGACACTAAAAGCCGCGATGCGACGAGATAGTGTCAAAGCCACCTTTTTCGACCAATAACCCCCATGACCTCACAAATCAACTCACAGGAACATGATTATTCACTCCAATAGTGGGGATCCAGCTCCCGCTGGCGCAGAACCTCGGGCGGCATGCCATCGGCATTGAGGCGGATGCTCACCGCTCCCGCATCGGCGCTGTTGATGAGCACCGCACCGGATTGTCGCCAACGATCAACCACCTCCTGTCGGGGAAAGCCGAAATGATTACGATATCCGGTGGAGAAAACCACCCACTCGGGCGTCACTGCCCTGACAAATTCCTCACTGGATGATGTGGCGGAGCCATGATGTGGGGCAACCAGAACATCCGAGGCCAATTCTAGTGCTGAATCGGCCAGGAGACGGCGCTCGCCTTCGGCCTCGATGTCGCCCGGCAGCAGCAGGCTCCACTCACCGTTTGAGATACGCAGCACACAGGAGTTGTCATTCGACGTCCTGAAACGGACCGATGCTGCCGGATGCAGGATGCGGAACTCCACCCCGTCCCATGTCCAGTGCTCACCGGCACGACAGGGCCTGCCTTTGCCCAACCGCTCCGGCTCACTGGTCAGCACGTCCTCCACCTGAAGCGCGGCAAGCAGGGTAGCGACACCCCCCGCGTGGTCCTTGTCCCCATTGCTCACCACCAAGCGATCGATATGAGTGTGGGAGCGACTGGCGAGATAGGGCAGCACCGCCGCATCGGTGGCGCTGAATCCCGAGGCATAGGCCGGACCGGTATCGTATAGCATCACATGCTCGGCGGTCTCCACCACACAGGCCAAGCCCTGTCCCACATCCAGCAAGGTAAACCAAAACTCGCCCGGCTGAGGACGCTGTGGCCGGGCAAACAGCAACGGCGCCAGCAACAGCAAACCGATGAATCGAGCCCGCATGCCGGCGGGAAGCAGCAACAAACAGCCACCCAAAAGCGCGGCAAGCAGGAGCCAGGGGGAGAGGTGCGCCATTTCAACCATCGCCAGCGGTTGTTGAGCCAACAGTTTCAGTAAAGAGAAGGTCTGGCCGGCCAACATATCCAGCAGGCTGTACCAGGCCCCCGCCAGAACCGGTACCGGCAATAACAGCAGGCCAATCAGAACCATCGGCACCAACAGTAGGGTAAACCAGGGTACCAGCAGTAGATTGACCAGCGGCGAGATCACCGAAGCCTCACCGAAATGGAGAAACAATAACGGCATCAGGCCCAACGAGACGGCTGCCTGTATGCGCAGCAGTTGAGACCACTTGCCAGCAACCTTGAGACGTCCGCCGAGCACCAGCAGAATCAAGCCCACTGCGCCGAAGGAGAGCCAAAACCCAGCTGACAGAGGGGCAGGCGGATCGACCAGCACGACCAGGAACAGAGCCAGTGTGAGTGAGCGAGCCGGTCGCACCGGCTGTGCCAGCATGACTCCCCCCAATGCCACCGCCAGCATCACCAACGCACGCTGTGTGGGGAGTGAAAAACCCGCCAGGGCAGCATAGATCAACGCACCCATGAGCCCGATGACGGCACCCGCGCGTTGCGCCGGCAGATAGAGGGTAAGTGTCTCACTGCGTCGCCATCCCCACTGACCGACAAACCAGAGCCATCCCGCCACCAGCCCCACATGCAGTCCTGAGATGGCAATCAGGTGGCTGGTGCCCGTGCGACTGAAGACCCGCCACGCTTGCTGATCGAGATCACGCCGATCCCCCAGGCTCAAGGCCTTGATCAATCCACGGGACGGTCCTGCATCGAGTTGCGCATCGAGTCGACCTGCAAGGGCATATCGAAGACCCTGGAGCGTAACGCGCCCCGGGTCCTCCGCCAACAGCCGGCTCCCCTTCCACTTCCGGACATACCCGGTCGCCTGAATCCCTTGGGTGAACAGCCATTGCTCATAATCGAATCCCGTCGGGTTCTGCATCCCTCTGGGTCGTTTCAAGCGGACCATCAGTCGCCAGATCTGGCCCGGTTCGATGGTGTCGGGCGCGCTATACCAACTGAGCTGAACCTTTTGCAACGCTACCGCTTCCCCCGTTGGAGCGGACAGCTGAACCACCTTCAGCTCAAACCGTGCCAGTCCATGCCGATAGGTCGGTAACGAGACCACCTCGCCTTCGAGGAGCAGATCGCGCCCCTGCAGTTCGCTGGGCAGTCGATGACTCAGTTGCCAGGTGGCGAACAGCAGGCTCCAGCAGATCCCTGCGCCAAATGCCACCACTGGCCGCAATCCTTTGATGGACCAGAGCAGACATATCGGCGGCCCGAGGAGAACCCAAGCAATATGGGGCAGAACCGGTGAGAGCTGGAAGAGCGCCACTCCCAGCACGAAGGCAAGCAGAATCCTGTTCATGAAACTTCCCTGTTATGACGACTTTTGTCTCCTCCACAGCAACCACTGATTGCTGGCGTACTATGCTTAGTCGTGCTTCAATACGGCCCTTTGTGGGAAATATTACGTCGATCTTCGCACTCTGTACCCCATGCCGAAAAGACTGATCAAGAGCCTGTTACCCCATCACGACAAGGTGCGTGGCCACAAACATCTGAAAGTTTTCGGCAAACTACTGCATGACGCCAATCTGTGGCATCTCAATCGCCATTCGGCCTCGGGCGGCTTTGCGGTCGGCCTCTTCATGGCCTTTGTTCCACTGCCGTTTCAGATGATCTTTGCCGCCGCCGCTGCGATCATCTTCCGCGTCAATCTTCCTATCTCGGTGGCGCTGGTCTGGATCACCAATCCGGTGACCATTCCACCGATCTTCTTCTTCGCTTATTTGGTCGGCACCTGGATCATCGGAACGCCGCCACAGGCCGAGGCGTTCCACTTCAGCCTGGAATGGATCGAGCACGGCGGTCTGAACGACATCTGGCTGCCGCTACTGGTCGGCTGCCTGATCTGTGGCACCATCGCTTCCATCAGCGGTTATCTTCTGATCCTCTGGATCTGGCGCTGGCGGGCAATCGAAAAGTGGAAGCTGCGGCGTCAGCTGCGAAAGGCGAGAAAGATCTCCACTCCCATCAGCTCAGGGCTAGCCGACCATCCTGCAGCGACCAGACCCGATCCATCCGCGCCGCCAGATCGGGATCGTGTGTGACGACGATGAAGCTGGTGCCGATCTCGCGATTGAGCTTCAGCATCAGTTCGTAGACCTGCTCCGCTGAATTCCGGTCCAGGTTACCGGTCGGCTCATCCGCCAGTACGCAATCGGGATGGTGCACCAGCGCGCGGGCCAGTGCGGCACGCTGCCGTTCACCACCGGAGAGTTCCGACGGTTTGTGCTCCAGCCGCTCTGCCAATCCGACCTGAGCCAACATGTCGCTCGCCCGCTGCTTCGCATCACTGACCCCGCTACCACCGATCAATAGCGGCATGGCAACATTTTCCAGCGCGGTGAACTCGGGCAACAGGTGATGGAACTGGTAGACGAAGCCAAGACTGCGATTTCGCAGCCTTCCCCGCTCCTTCTCGCTCAGAGAGAGGTAGTCGCGTCCATGCAGTGTGACCTGACCCGCATCGGGATTGTCGAGTCCGCCGAGACAGTGCAGCAGCGTGCTCTTGCCCGAGCCGGAGGCACCGATGATGGCGACCAGTTCGCCCCGACCGACTTCCAGGTCGACCCCTTTCAGGACCTCGACCCGCAAACGTCCCTGGGCAAAGGTCTTGGCCAGGCCACTGGCATTCAATACCGGCTCGGAATCACTCATAACGCAGGGCTTCCGCCGGTTGGGTGCGGGAGGCTCGCCATGCCGGGTAGAGGGTGGCTAGCAGGGTGATCACCAGAGCGGCGATACCGATGAACGTGACATCCCCCACCTGGGGGTCGGATGGCAGCTTGCTGATGTAGTAGATACTGGAGTCGAGAAACGTGACGCCAAAGAGCTTCTCAATGCCGCTGACGATGGTCTCCACATTGAATGCCAGCGTCACACCAAAGAGGATGCCCAGTAGATTGCCGACCACGCCAAGGGTTGCCCCCTGCACCATGAAGATACCCATCACCGATCCGGGGGAAGCGCCCAAGGTGCGCAGGATGGCGATGTCGGACTGTTTGTCGGTCACCACCATGACCATGGTGGAGACGATATTGAAGGCTGCCACGGCGACAATCAGCGAGAGGATGATGGTCATCATGCGCTTCTCGGTCTGCAGTGCGGCGAAGAAATTGCGATGCTGCATGGTCCAGTCGCTGATGCGGTAGTAGCCACCCATTTTCAGGGCCAGGTCGCGGGAGACCTCCTGCGCCAGGTAGAGGTCATCCAATTTCAGTCTTACACCGGTGACCGCATCCTTCAGGCGCATCAGCTTGGCCGCATCATCGATATGCAGTATGGCGACGCCCCGGTCGTAATCCCCCATGCCGACCTCGAAAATGCCGACCACGTCGAAACGCTTCAGCCGCGGCATGATGCCGGCCGGCGTGACGTTTATCTGCGGCGTTACCAGGGTCACCTTGTCGCCGACACCGACGCCCAGTATGAGCGCCAGTTCGCGGCCCAGTATGATGCCGAAACCGCCAGCGACCAGATCCTCGATCGAACCCTTGGTGACCTTGGTAAGCACGCTCGACACCTGCCCTTCCAGCTCAGGCACAATGCCCCGCAGCATCACACCGCTGACCTTCTGGCCGCTGATCAGCATCCCCTGCCCCTCCACATAGGGGGCCTCACCGATGACATGGGGGAAACGGCTGGCTTGCGCCATCACTTCGTGCCAGTCACTCAACTCTCCGTTGACACCGGAAATGGTTGCGTGCGACGCCATACCGAGAATCCGTTCACGGACTTCCTTGTGAAAGCCGTTCATAACAGAGAGAACCACAATCAACGCCATCACACCCAGCATGATCCCCAGCATGGAGATTGCGGAGATAAAGGAGATGAAGTGGTTGCGTCGCTTGGCGCGGGTATAGCGTAGGCCGATAAATAATTCGATCGGTTTGAACATGGCAGGGCATTAAAGCACACTCGTCCCCGGCATGACATAGCCGTTCAGCAGGTCCGGCGCAAAGCACGTCACGGGTCACGAAAGGGCTAATGAATCGGTACTCGCTGCCGATTCCCTGTTAAGTCTGTCGTCGACGTGAACATGCAAGGCTCAGGGCCGCTTTCCTGAACCATGGGCAAACCAGAGCCCAAGATGATTTACAGCGCAAAAAACTCGTTCTTTCCTATAGTTATGGATGAGTGCTATATTCTTCTTTAAGCGAGACAAATTTGGAGTTGCTCAGAATGACTTTTCGTTTCACAACCGCCGCCGCCAGCCTGATCCTCCTGCTGTCACAACCTGTCTGTGCAGATGTGCTGCTGATCGATGCCATCAATCAGGACCCGATCAACAGTGAAGAGGGTCTGCCGCGACCCGCACGGGGCATGTCCATGAATCAGGTCAAAGCACGATATGGCGCGCCGACAACGGAGTATGCCCAGGTTGGCGAACCGCCCATCACCCGCTGGGATTATGATCAATACTCTGTATTCTTCGAATATCAGTACGTCCTTACCTCAGTCGTACATCATTAGATATCGTGCACTTTCCTGAACACTAGTTCATCGTGTCGATGCGTTTACTGTAGGATGATGGTGCGGCTTGCCGCACCAATGGCTCTGCCCAATGCCTACGCCCGCTCATTCATATCCCCCAAAAACAACCCCCCAATCTATTCTTGACTGTATTGGTGGGTTATTTATACTTGCCCCACTTTTCGCTTTATCTGACAGGTAGCACCTCATGCCAGAAGCCGCCACCGCCGCCTCCAGCAGTTTGATGCACTCCATCATCCAACGCATTGCCACCGGCCCGGAATTGAGCAAGAACATCTCACTTGAAGAGGCCAGCCAGGGCGCCTCCGCGATCCTGCGCGGTGAAATCGACGATGTGCAGGCCGCCATCTTCTTTATCGCCCTACGCATGAAACGGGAGACCGACGACGAAAACAAAGGTGTCCTGGATGCGATTCTGAAACTCTCCGACAGCCGCGTGGCTCAGGTGGATGAAGTGGTCTCTCTGGCGGATCCCTACGACGGCATCAACCGTAACCTTCCCGTCGCCCCCTTTATTCCCGCTGTGCTGGCCGCCTGTGGCCTGCCCACAGTCAGCCATGGGCTGGACGCTGTGGGGCCGAAATTCGGCGTCACCCATCGGCATGTCCTGCAGGCGGCCGGGATCGATGTGGATAGGGATCTGGATGACGCCGCCGCACGGCTGGCTGATGCAGCGACCGGTTGGGCCTATGTGGATCAACGGACATTTTGCCCCGGCCTGCACGCTCTCACCGGTCTGCGCCAGCGCATCGTCAAGCGGCAGGCTCTGACCACAGTCGAAGTCCTGGCCAAACCGATCACCGGTCGCAAGCAGACCCACTTGGTCACCGGTTATGTGCACAAGCCCTATCCGGCCAAATATGCGGCCCTTGCCCGCTTTGCGGGTTTCGAAGGTTGTGTGCTGGTACGCGGCACCGAGGGCGGTATCATCCCCTCCTTAAGACAACAGGGTATGCTATTTCGCTACCAGGACGGAGGCGAGGAGACGGCAGTGGAGATCAACCCCCAGGCGTTGGGTATCGATCAGCCCGTGCGGGCAGTGCCCCTACCGGATGATCCATCGATCATCTCAGGCGGCGATGAGATCGCCCGCATCACCGATGTGGGCAGGGCTGCCGCCATGGCTGCCGAGGTCGGTCTGCGAGCCTTGGAGGGTGAGAAGGGACCCGCCTACGATTCCCTGGTCTACGGCTCGGCGCTTATTCTCTGGCATACCGGGCGTACCGCGACCATACACGAAGCGGCCGATCTTGTACGCCAGGTCCTCGACAAGGGTACCGCACGCGCTCGTTTGAGGTAGCCCTATGAACCCGCGATGGATTGAGGTCGCCAGCATCGACGAACTGCCGCTGGGCAGCATGAAGCGGATCGAACACGCCGGCCATCGCTACCTGCTGGCCAACGCCAATGGCCGCTACTATGTTGTCGACGACCAGTGTAGCCACGAGGATGTATCGCTCTACCTCGGCTGCATTCAGGGGGACAACATCAAATGCTCACTGCATGGCAGCCGTTTCAGTTTGAAGACCGGCGAACCCCTGGAAGACCCCGCCACAGACCCCATCGGGACCTATGCTGTTAAATTAAAAGGGAATATAATTCTTATGCGCCCCAGCTGATATCGGCACAATAGGTTAGTCGATGACTTAGCGCACTACCGGAGCGGGCAATATCACGATAATAGAGTATTCAATGAAACCAATTCCCGGTTTTGGTGATCCAGATCAAAAGATCAGACAATTCCTACACTGGTAGGGCAGAATTATTTCCTATATATTCTGCCATCGAATAGGAAATTCGTGAGCGACGACAGTTTGATCACCAAAACGTGCACTCAGGGGATTTTTCGGTGAAATATGTGTTCATGTTGGCAGTTGTGTTTTGCGCCACTCTCGTTTGGCAGAGCGCCAACATTGCGGACCGTACCCCGAACCTGCAGAGCTTCGAAAGTAAAAAACAGGTCATCATCAGAGAGCCACAGGCCACCTGACCACCCCCATTCCCGTCCCTTGCAACCAAAACGATTACTCCTCCCTACTTAACTTTTAAACAACGCAACGGCAACATTTAAGCAAGCTTTAAGCCTGCTCGTTCATAATGGTTTGACCTGTTGCTCAAATTCATCACTATCTCAGATCAAATCGGAAATCCGATTGTCTGATCACCAACAATCCTAAAGGGAGACTCAGTCGCATGGAACAGCGCTTTTTTGTTGAGGCGGTACATTCAGATCGGGTATGGTTGCGGACTCTGCTTGAGTGGGGCGCCTTTGAGCCCGCCAAGCACCAGGACGAAACAAGACCCCGAAACACGTGACGACATCTACCGCAACTAAAACCACCGCCACCTTCGAAGCACGATCCCTCGAGTGTATCCGGGATGATCGGGTGCTGTTCGATGATCTCTGCTTCACCATCAACGCGGGTGAAGCCTTGGTACTCGAGGGGCGTAATGGCAGCGGCAAAACCTCTCTGTTGCGAATCATCAGCGGCATCCGGCTGCCGGAATCGGGACAGGTGCTATGGGAGGGCGGTGACATTTTCCGCCTGGGCCCCGAGTTTCGCGAGCACATCGCCTATCTGGGTCACAAGGATGGTTCAAAGCAGGACCTGACCCCAATGGAAAATCTGCGCATTGCCCGGGGTCTGGGCAAGGCCCGCGAGGGAATCAGCCTCGACGACGCGCTCGACCAGGTAGGCCTCTACGGCTTCGAGGATGTCCCTACACGCAACCTCTCGGCGGGCCAGCAACGACGTCTCGCCATCGCCCGCCTGCTGGTCACCGACGCCAAGCTGTGGATTCTTGACGAGCCCTTCACCTCACTCGACCGCAAGGGCATCGAACAGATGGAGCGGCTTTTCGAAGGCCATCTGCAACGGGGCGGCATGGCCGCCATGACCACCCACCATCGGATCGGCTTCAAGGATGAAGTCAAACTGGTCCGTATCAACCTATCGGAACTATGAGTACGCTCTCTCTCACCAGCGCCTTCACCCTGCTGCTCAAGCGGGATCTGACCCTCGCCTATCGGCGGCGGGCCGAGTTGGTCAATCCGCTGCTCTTTTTCGTGCTGGTGACCGCCATGTTCCCACTCGGCATCGGCAACGATCCCAAACTGATCGAAGCGGTGGGCCCCGGCGTGATCTGGGTGGCCGCCCTGCTCGCCGCGCTGCTCTCCCTGGATGCCATGTTCCGTTCCGACTACGACGACGGCTCCCTGGAGCAGTTCATGTTGAGCGCCCATCCGGTCTCGGTCCTGGTGTTGGCCAAAATCTTGGCCCACTGGCTGGTAACCGGTCTGCCCCTGTTCATCGCTGCGCCACTGCTGGCCGTACTACTGCATATCCCCAGCGAAGCCATCCCGACCCTGATGCTGACCCTAGTGCTCGGCACCCCGGTATTGAGCCTCATCGGTTCGGTGGGAGTGGCGCTGACGGTCGGTCTGCGTCGCGGCGGCGTCATACTCTCTTTATTGATATTGCCACTCTATGTGCCGGTGCTGATTTTCGCCACCGATGCGGTGAAGACCGCCATCGTCGGCATACCGACCACGGCGCAACTTTCGATTCTCGCCGCCATGTTGGTGGGTTCCTTGGTGCTGGCTCCCCTTGCCACTGCCGCTTCTTTAAGAATCAGTCTGAGTTAGGGTCCAAAGATTATGATCATACGTTTCTTTCACCAAATGGGTTCTCCCCGCTACTTCTACGATGTGGCGGGCAAGCTAGTCCCCTGGTTCATGGTCAGCTTCCTGATTACCCTTGTACTGGGCGTCTACTACGGTCTCTTCGTGGCGCCGGCAGACTATCAGCAGGGTGAGAGTTACCGCATTATGTACATCCATGTGCCCGCCGCCTGGATGTCGATGTTCATCTATGTGGTAATGGCCGTCTCCGGACTGATCAGCCTGGTCTGGCGCATCAAGATGACCGAGGTGGTCGTCATCAGCAGCGCCACGGTAGGGGCCTCTTTTACCTTTCTCGCACTCGCCACCGGTTCTCTCTGGGGCAAGCCCATGTGGGGCACCTGGTGGGTATGGGACGCCCGACTCACCTCGGAGTTGCTGCTACTGTTCCTCTACCTGGGTATCATCGCCCTGCACAGCGCCATCGAGGACAAGCGGGTAGCGGCCCGGGCGGTGTCGATCCTGGCCCTGGTCGGGGTGGTCAACATCCCGGTCATTCACTACTCGGTGGAGTGGTGGAACACCCTGCACCAGACAGCATCGGTCTCCAAAATGGGTAAACCCAGCATGGATACGAGCATGCTGATGCCGCTTCTGATCATGGCCATCTCCTTTAAACTTTATTATGGCGCAGTGGTCCTAATGCGAGCACGCGCAGAAATCGTGGAGCGGGAACGCAACGCCCGCTGGGTACAGGACTTGGTCGAACAGGAGGTAAAATGAGCGATTTCTTCGCCATGGGGGGTTACGCCGCCTATGTATGGCCCTCTTTTCTGCTGGCAGCGATCGTATTGGTTGCCAATATCATCGCCCCTCTACTGCAACGCAAGCGAGTTTTGACCGAAATCGCCCGCAAACTCCGACGGGCCAGGAAACAACAATCATGAACCCAATCCGCAAAAAACGACTCACCCTCATCGGTCTGATGGTCGCCGGCATCGGCGTCGCCACCTGGCTGGCGCTCAATGCCTTCGACGAGAATCTGATGTTCTTCTTCTCCCCTTCCGAAGTGGTGGAAGGCAAGGCCCCTACCGCCCACCCATTCCGCATCGGCGGCTTGGTGGCGACCGACAGCGTCAAGCGCAAACCGGACGGCTTGACCACCAGCTTCACGGTCACCGACAACGCCAAGTCGGTGACCGTCGAGTACACCGGTATCCTGCCCGATCTGTTCCGCGAGGGTCAGGGCATCGTCGCCATGGGACAGCTGAACCCGCAGGGCATCTTCGTCGCCAGCGAGGTCCTGGCCAAGCACGACGAGAACTACATGCCGCCCGAAGTGGCCGAGTCCCTCAAGACCGCCCATGACGATGGCGTCAACCAGATGCGACAGGGAGCCAACATCCAATGATCCCTGAACTCGGACACTTCGCCCTCATCCTGGCGTTCTGCCTGGCCCTCACTCAGGCCGTGGTGCCGCTGATCGGTTCCTACACCCAGAGCGTCTCCTGGATGGCCCTATCCCGCTCCCTGGCCTGGGGACAGATGGTGTTTCTGGCTTTCGCCTTGATCGTGCTGGCCAACGCCTTTCTGGCCAACGATTTTTCGGTCATCTATGTGGCCCAGCACGGCAACACCAAGTTGCCCGAGATCTACAAGATCTCCGCTGTCTGGGGCGCCCACGAGGGCTCCCTGCTGCTGTGGGCCTTCCTACTCGCCTGCTGGGGCGCCGCCATCTCCCTGTTCAGCCGCAATCTGCCTCTGACCATGGTGGCCCGAGTGCTCTCGGTGATGGGGATGATCAGCATCGGCTTCCTGCTCTTCATGCTGCTGACTTCCAATCCCTTCGACCGTACCTTCCCGGTCCCCATGGAGGGCGGCGAACTCAATCCCATGCTGCAGGACCCGGGATTGTCGATTCACCCCCCCATGCTCTATATGGGCTACGTGGGTTTTTCGGTCGCCTTCGCCTTTGCCATCGCCGCCCTGCTCGGCGGTCGCCTGGACGCCGCCTGGGCCCGCTGGTCGCGGCCCTGGACCACAGTGGCCTGGATCTTCCTCACCCTCGGCATCGTGCTGGGCAGCTGGTGGGCCTACTACGAACTGGGCTGGGGCGGCTGGTGGTTCTGGGATCCGGTTGAGAACGCCTCCTTCATGCCCTGGCTGGTGGGCACTGCGCTGATCCACTCCCTGGCAGTAACCGAAAAACGGGGCGCCTTCAAGAGTTGGACCGTGTTGCTGGCAATCGCCGCCTTCTCCCTCAGCCTGCTCGGCACCTTCATGGTCCGCTCGGGTGTATTGACCTCGGTCCACTCCTTCGCGGCCGATCCGGCCCGCGGCGTCTTCATTCTCGCTTTCCTGCTGGTTGTGATCGGCGGTTCCCTGTTGCTCTACATCTGGCGCGCGCCCCATATCTCCGGCGGCGGCCGTTTCGACCTGGTCTCCCGTGAGACCTTCCTGCTCGGCAACAACCTGCTGCTGTCGGTATTCGCCGTCCTGGTGCTGCTCGGCACCCTGGCGCCGCTGATCTACGACGCCCTGGAACTGGGCAAGATCTCGGTCGGCTTCCCCTGGTTCAACAAGATGTTCCTGCTGACCACCCCTTTCCTGGCCCTATTCATGGGCGTGGGCTCCCTGGCCCGCTGGAAACATGCGGAGATCCCGGACCTGGTGAAACAGCTGCGGGTAGCCTTGGGGATCAGCCTGGCCTTCGGCATCCTGAGTGCGTTGCCGGTGTTCGAGGGCACCAACTGGCTGGTCGGTCTCGGCATGGGCCTGGCCATGTGGATCACCACCGCCCATGTGGTCAATCTGCGGGAGCGGCTGAAGCATAAGCAGGGAGTGGCCGGTTTCTGGCACGACTTCAAGAGCGGCGGACGCAGCTACTACGGTATGATCCTGGCCCACCTGGGTGTGGCCATGTTCATCGTCGGCGTCAGCCTGGTCAGTAACTACGGCATTGAGAGCGATGTACGCATGTCTCCCGGCGATGTCAGCGATATCGCCGCTTATCAGTTCAAATTCGAGGGCGTCAGCCAGTTCCCGGGTCCCAACTATACAGCCAACCGGGGACGCTTTCTGGTCAGCCGAGACGGCCAGCAGATCGCCATCCTGGAACCGGAGAAACGGACCTACTTTGTACAGACCCGACCGATGACGGAAGCCGCCATTGATTGGGGCTTTACGCGGGATCTCTACGTCTCCCTCGGCGAACCCCTGGGCGGTGGCGATTGGAGCCTGCGCCTCTACTATAAACCCTACGTTCGCTGGATCTGGCTAGGGGGCGTGCTGATGGCGCTGGGCGGCATCCTGGCGATTACCGACCGCCGCTACCGTACGGCCCGGGCATACGCAGCCAAAACAGTCGTGTCCACCGGTAACGCAGCAGCAACCGTCTCCGGGAGTTAATGCCAAGATGAATCGCTACTTACGCTATTCCATTCCCTTACTGCTTTTTGTGCTGATCGCCTTTTTCCTCGCTTGGGGCCTGCAGAGGGACTACGATCCCAAACACATACCCTCCCCTCTGATCGGCAAACCGGTGCCTGCCTTCTCCCTGCCCTCGCTGGAACAGGCCGAGACCATGGTCAGCAACAAGGATCTGCTGGGCGATGTCTACCTGCTCAACGTTTGGGCCACCTGGTGTGTCTCCTGCCGGGCGGAGCATGCGACGCTGGTTCAACTCTCCCGCTCGGGTAAGGTGAATATCGTCGGTCTCAACTGGAAGGACGAGCGGGACAAGGCCCAATCCTGGTTGCGGCAGCTGGGTAACCCCTACTCGGTCAATATCTTTGACAAAAAGGGACGCACCGCCATCGACCTCGGGGTCTATGGCGCTCCCGAGACCTTCCTGGTGGACAGCCAGGGGATCATCCGCTTCAAGCATGCCGGGCCAGTCAGTCATGACCTCTTCAAGAGGAAGATCCTGCCCCTCATCGAACAACTGAAAACCAAAGGCTAATCAACGTGCGCAGGTTTTACTTCGTCTTAACACTGCTTCTCTTTTCCCAGCCACTCCTCAGCGCCACCCTCGCGGACTATAAGTTCGATGATGCAAAGAAGAGCGAGGAGTTTCGCCATGTCATCGAGCGGATGCGTTGTCTGGTCTGCCAGAACGAATCCCTCGCGGGTTCCAACGCCGAGCTGGCGGTGGATCTGCGCGATGAGATCTATGAGATGATGAAGGCCGGCCAGGACAAAGACCAGATCATTGAATTCATGGTCGCTCGCTACGGTGACTTCGTGCTGTATAGCCCGCCGGTCAAACTCTCGACCTCTCCGCTCTGGTTCGGGCCGATCCTGCTCTTCCTGCTTGGCGCCTTCGTGCTGTATCGCATTCTCAAGCACAAGAGCCAGACCCGCGAGACCGAACTCTCCACAGAAGAACAACGACGACTCGACAACCTGCTCAAGCAGACGCCTGACTCCAAGGACGCCGAACAATGACCCTATTCTGGATATATGCCACCGGACTGATTCTCTTCGCAATGGCATTCATCGTACTGCCATTACTACGTTCCCATTACAAGACAGGCATCAACGCCGATGAGCTGAATCTGACCGTCTTCAAGCAGCAGTTAGCGGAACTCGACAGTGATCTGGAGGCCGGCATTCTCGACCAGGAACACTACGACGCCGCCAAGAAGGATCTTGAAAAAGAACTACTTACTGACGTCACAGGAGAGCCTTCGGACAGCTCCATAGCAGCCACCAAAGGCACCCGTTGGATGGCCTTGAGCGCTCTGCTGATACCCCTGGTCGCCCTACTCTTCTATCTACTGCTGGGATCGCCGGAGATCATTCAACGATTGGCGGAACAGCCGGGCAACAGCGCAACCCAATCGGTTCACGCTCAGGCCTCGGGTAAGGACGCTCCGCCCCCCATGGAGGAACTGGTTAACCGTCTGGCCGCCAAGCTCGAGGAACAGCCCGACAACCCGGAGGGCTGGACCATGCTTGGCCGCAGCTACATGGCGCTTAAGCGGTACCCGGAAGCGATACAGGCATACGAGCGTGCAATGCAGCTCGACGGCGAAAATGTCGATATGCTGCTCGCCTACGCCGAGGCCATCGCCGCCACCTCCGGCAACAATTTCACCGGCAAGGCGGCCCCTCTGATCGAAAAGGCCTTCACGCTGGAGCCGGAAAATCCCAATGTCCTGTGGATGTCCGGCATTGTTACCTACCAGCACGGTGACTATCAGTCCGCCCTGGATCGCTGGGAGAGGCTGCAGACCATGTTGGCTCCCCAGAGTAATGAACTGGAGTCGGTCCACAGCGCTATCGATGACGCCCGCAAGCAGTTGGGTCTCCCGCCCAGAGAGCGCCAACTGCCGACAATCGCCCAGGCGCGAGCGGCCAGTAATGACGCATCCGGCAGTGGTAGTGCAAGCACTGGGAGTTCCACTGGGGTCGAGGTCAAGGTCTCCCTCTCACCGGAGATGGCGCAAAAGACCAGCCCTGACAATCTGGTCTTCATCTATGCCAAGGCCGTCAGCGGACCGCCGATGCCATTGGCCGCCGCCCGTAAACAGGTGCGTGATCTGCCCCTGACCATCCGACTCGATGATTCCATGGCCATGATGCCGCAGATGAAGATCTCAGGATTCGAGCAGGTCGTGGTCGGTGCCCGGGTTTCCCTCTCCGGCAGCCCCACCGCCCAGAGCGGCGACCTGGAAGGTGAAGTACGCCCGGTGGTGCCAGGCCAGAACGAGCCGGTCAATGTGGTTATCAGCAGTGTGCATCCCTGAGAAGCAGCCACCCTATCCTAACCCGTAATTGCGGGAACAAGCCCCAACCCGACCGATGATATGAGGTATGGAAGGGTGGGGCTCCGTCCCCACCCTATCGCCCCGGATGCCAGCAAAATAATCCTCTCATTTGCGAGTCAGGGCCTGTTGTGCCTGAAGGGGTGTGGCTGTTTTTCCGCTCAGCGGCGTTAGCATTCGCGCAGGTAACCGGGCTATACAACGCTCATTCCGCCTTGCTGGACGCAAAAACAGCCACAGCAGGGCGCACTGGATTAGTGTTAACAGGCCCTAGTTCAAGCGTGTAGACACCGTCAAAGCCTGGCCGCTGAGCCCCGACCGCTTTTTCCCATTTTTCCTGCCCCAACTCAACATTTCAGCTCGACTGGTTGATATACTGGTCGCACTGTAATACCTAACAAGAAGCTTGCTTAACTCTGATTCGTGCTCAGATAGGAGTCACAATGGCCAGTTATTCCATCCACGACATTCGCAATATCGCCATGATCGGCCATGCCGG
>JBNKOL010000026.1:0-6699 GCA_050294655.1 Sedimenticolaceae bacterium | reverse complement strand
AGCTGGCCAGCTACTAGTGTAGTGTCCTATACCGCAGCAGGAAATCAGCGTGCCGAGAAGCCGTCCTATGCAAGGCGTCCTGCGCAGGGAATGGCATGCCCTTTTCAAGCAGGACAACGCAGCAGAGGGCTGCTTCTCGGCGCGCTGATTTCCTGCTGCAGTATAGGACACTACACTAGAGCCTGTTAACACTAATCTCCAGCCATCGACACGATACATAGCACTGCATTGAGAATCACAATGGAGTGTACAGGTCAAACAGGTGAATCATCATGAAACGACCCGGAAAGCGCCACACCCGACTCAAGCGATTCATCAAGGATATCGCCACCCACACCCCCTTCAGCAAAATGGTGCTGCTGCTGATCAGTCTCTGGCTGTTGCTCTCCAGCGGGGTCTTTGTCGCTGAGAGCGCCAGCGCTCATCCGACGCTATCCTCCTACGGCGAGGCCCTCTATTGGGGTGTAGCGGCCTTCTCCACCGCCGGTATCGCCGATACCCCCAGCTCCGGACTGGCACAGCTTATCGGCGGCGCCTGGATCATCATCGGCTCGGCTCTCTTCTTCGGCGCGATAGTCGCCACCATCACCGGCTACTTCAATCGACCGTTGCAACGACCACACAAGAAAATTATCGATACCATCGAGTACAATCTTGAACAGTTGAATGATCTGACCTTGGAAGAGCTGGATCTGCTCAAGGAGACGGTCGATACCCTGATCGCCCATGTAGAACAGTTGAAGGCGCGCACGCGATCGGCAAGCCGGATCGAGGAACACCACACCTGACCCTCCACCATGTTCGAAACCATTTACAACTTCAGACAACTCACGCCCCAACTCGCAACCGGCGGGCAACCCGATGCGGAGGAGTTGGCAGCGATTTGCCGCGCCGGTTACCGGGTAGTAATCAATCTGGGCTTGCAGGATGCTGCCTACGCCCTGGCCGATGAAAAGCAGATCGTTCTCGCCCACGGTCTGCACTACCACCACCTGCCGGTAGATTTCGAAGCGCCGGAGGTGGAACAGTTTTTCCTCTTCCGGGATCTCTACCGGCAACTGGCGGAGCACAAGTGTTTCATCCACTGCGCCGCCAATAAGCGGGTCTCCACTTTCATTGCCCTCTATCGCATCATCGAGCTGGGCTGGTCGCAAAAGGACGCTGAAGTGGAGATGCTTCAGCTATGGCGGCCCAATGCGGCCTGGCGCTCCTTCATGCAGCAAGTACTGACACAGAACTAGAGTGTAGTGTCTCATACTAATGCGCGATTATAGAGGCCCGCATGGTCCCCAAGACAAGGCGCGACGTGCAGGCAATGGCAAGCCCTTGTCAAGCGGCGCAACGCAGGTTTGGGGGCTGTGCGGGCCTCCCTTCGGGCGAGATGCCAAGCCATCGTCCGCGTTGTTGCGTGGCTTGGAAAGGGCACGCCATTCCCTGCGCCACGCGCCTAGCGGCCAATGGCTTGGCGTCACGCTATAATCGTGCATTAGTATGAGACACTACACTAGGTCGCAGAACCCCACTCAGCCCTTGCCGGCGGATTCCACAGAAGAAGGTATCGCGGAATAGTTTCCAACAAAGGTCTCAAACGCCGCCTTCGACAGCGGCTTTGAGATATAGAAGCCCTGCCCTTCATCGCAGCCTTCCCATCTGAGGAATTCGAGCTGTTCCCGGTTCTCGATACCTTCCGCCACTACCTGCATGGCGAGGGTGTGGCCAAGACTGATGATGGTGCGGGATATCTCCCGGTTTTGTGGATCGTGACAGACGTTCTTGACGAAGCTACGATCGATTTTCAACTTGTTGATAGGGAAACGGGTCAGATATGCCAACGAAGAGTACCCGGTACCAAAGTCGTCGATGGCGATGCTCAGACCGAGCTGACGCAGGTCGTTGAGATAGCGTGCGGACGACTCGACATTGCGCATGAGGAAATTCTCGGTCACCTCAAGCTCCAGATAACGCGCATCCAATCCAGTCTCCTGCAATACCTTTCTCACTGAACCGACGAAAGCATCGTGCTGCAGCTGAACGCCGGAGAGATTCACCGCCACATGGCCGAAATCGAACCCCCTGTTGCACCACTCCCGTGCGTCGCAGCAACTATTGACCAGCATCCACTCGCCAATCTCCCGGATCAGACCCGACTCCTCAGCCACCGGGATGAAAGTATCCGGCAGGATGTACCCCCGTTCCGGATGGTGCCAGCGGATCAGCGCCTCCGTACCTACCAGTTTGCCGCTCTGCAGCCCTATCTTGGCCTGGTAGTGGACTTCGAACTGATCATTGAGCAAGGCCTGCCGTAACCCGTTCTCCAGTGTAAAGTGGCGATAGGCATTGTTGGTCAACTCCTCGGTATAGAGCTGGTATCTGCCGCGGCCACTGTTCTTCGCTTTGTACATCGCCGCATCGGCATTCTTCAACAAGATTGCCGTGGTTTCGCCATCACGGGGATAGATGGAGATACCGATACTCGCATTCAGATAGAAGTTGTGCTTCCCCTCCTCAAAAGGCGCTTTAAAACAGGCCAGCAGCTTCTGGGCGACCACGCTAAGACTCTGTGCAAGTTCCACGTTTTCGATCAACACCGCGAACTCATCTCCGCCAAGGCGGGCGAGGGTATCCTCCTCGCGCACGGCCTGACGCAGACGCACTGCGACTTGCCTCAACACCCGATCTCCCGCCGGATGCCCCAAACTGTCGTTGATCTGTTTGAAGCGGTCGAGATCGAAAAAGAGAATACTCAAGCGCTTTTTATTCCGCTTGGCCTGAGCGATGGCATGATCGACCCGGTCGTTGAACAGCAGACGGTTTGGCAGATCGGTCAGACTGTCATGGTAGGCGAGATATTTGGCCCGACTCTCCGCGTCCACCCGCTTACTGACATCGATATGCACCCCGGTCAACCGACTCACCCGATTCTGATCGTCGAAAGTAGGTATCGCCCTGGCCTGTATCCAGCGATAGGTACCGTTCTTGTGTCGCAGGCGGAACTCCTCCTCCCAGTTTCCCCACGGCTTGTTGAGGTAAGCCTGCAGCTTACGGATCACCTCATCGTGTTCATCCGGGTGTAACCGCGACTCCCAGCTTTCTAAGCTATTCGGCAGCTCATTGTCATCGAATCCTATCTGCGCCTTCCAGCGCGGTGAAAAGTGGACCTGATCGCTGGTGAGATCCCAGTCCCAGAATCCGTCCAGAGAGGATTCCATCACCTGACCGAACTTCTCCTGGCTGCTCTGCAACTCCTGTTCGGTCATCAGCAGACGGCGCGAACCACTATGCACCTCCTGTTGCAGAAATTGATGAGAGAGGGAGAGATGGATCGAATCGATCAGTGTCAGGTAGAACCTGCGCGCCTGTATTAACAGATAGAAGGCAAAGAAGAAGACGAAACCACCGAAAAAGGTCGCGGTCAGATCGCCCTGCATAAAGAGTCCGACCTCCAGCGGCAACAGCAGCGGGATCAAAAACACCACAAAGACCTCCGGTACCACCGAGTAGGCCATGACACCGCTGCTAGCGACACCGGCAATCAGTACGAATAACACTATCTGATGGGTAATCGGCAAGGCCGGATCGTAGTTCAGAATCAGCAACCCCCAGACCAGTCCACCGACGAAGGTCAAGGCGAGATGCCGGCGCAGCCAGAGAGCAGGGGTGTAATCGTGAGTCTGAATCTTCCGGAACTGACGAAACAGCACCATCCGGACGACACTGGACAGCGTGATTGCGCCAAACCAACTGAGTAAAATACCCTGATCCCCCACCCACCAGAAAAAGAGCCCGACAAACAGGGCCAAGCCCTGCCCGAAGCTCACCGCAACAATACTTTGCGAATAAAGCAGCTCGATCTGATTGCGCAACACCGCATCTTGCACGCTTCTCATGGCTTAGTCTGGCTCCATGTCACACTCGCTCCAACGCTCTGTCGAAACATCGATTACGCAGACTGGCTGTGACTAGATCACTGTTCGATTCATACCCCTGGCGAGTAACAGAGGTAGTATCGATCGCACGTGAGCAAATGAACGAATCTGCGGCCCAATGTACCTTTGTAGCAGCCATTTCTTGGCCTGCCTATCCAATCTACTGTCTCAGCGCCAATACGATCTGATTGCGCAACGATTTCAGCAGGTTCAACCGCTTTTTATCGATATCGAGCCCATGTGGACTGGCGTGATCGGCGTAGATCAGACCGATCGGTTGTTTATTGATCACCAACGGAAACAGCAGGAATGAACCGGCATTGGATATCTTTTTGTACCAATCGGGTATATCCGCCTGTATCTTTTCGTTGGTGGTGTCAGCGATATAGACATCTACCGCGTTTTTCAACGCGCCGTGAAATACATTCACACTATAGGCGGTAGGAAAGCTGAAACCCTGAATGAAGTCCTCGTCCGCATCACCAAAACCGAGCCGCCCAGCCATACATCCCTGCTTGCGGTCCAGCAGTGCTAGTACCACCCGCTGAAAGCCCACTGCACGATACATGGTCTCCAGCACCACATTGAAAATCTCCGACACACTGTGCTCGCCCACCAGCATTCCGGTGACCTCCTGCAGGCCGTCCATCAACAGTGTCTCCGCGTCCTCGGGGGTTGAGGTGGCGCTCTCCACCACCTCGGTCTCCATGGCATGGGTTTCGGTGCCCGTACCATTGAGAATCTGTGTTTCACCAAGTCCGTCCTGTCGTGCCGCCTGTGTTTCAGCGGATGGCTCCTGCTCCTCGCGCCGACTCTTCTCAGTGACTTTAGTCAGCTGGTTGACGAAGCTCGGCGAGACATCACTCACCAATACCTTGGCCATTTCCTGAAACTCTTCCACCGAATGTTGCGTCAGCTTGCCGATCTTCTTCTCGCTCAGATTGAGACCTTTGGCATATTTCTGCGCCAACTCCAGCAGTGCTGATTCCGCATCGGAATCCGTGGTCATAAGCGTCTGCATCGCCTCATTGGCGAAGGCACTGACCATACGGCGCTTCTCCACCCGATTGACCGGTTTCCCCTCACCATGCCAACCTTTTAAGCTGTCGATCAGCGACTTGGGAAAATTCCACTGCTTGGCGATCTCGATACCGATCTTCTCGAAACTGACTCCCAACACACTGTGCTCGGCAGTCAGCGAATCCCGCCCCTCCAGATTCACCAGTCGCTCGATCTCCTTTGACTCTTCCGGCAGATAGAAGGCCACCAGCAACCTGCCGAGATCCTTCAGCAAGCCGGTGAGAAAATACTCTTCCGCCTCGTACCGATCGATCTCACCCGCCACCTGATGAGCCAGGGTGGCGCGGAACATGGCCGACGAGACCATCTCCCGCAGTTGATCCGCCTGTTGTTTGTTTTCGATGTGTTCGAAGAAGATCAACGAAGCAGCGAGAGAGCGGATCGCCTGGGTACCGAGCACCACCACTGCCCGGGAGACCGTACCGATGCGGCCGGAGAAGCGTCCGTAAAAGGCGGAGTTGACCACTTTGAGAATCTTGTTGGTGAGGGCGAAATCCTTGACGATGACGCCGGCCATCTGATTCACATCCTTGTCACTGGTTTGGCTCATGGCATTGATACTGCGTACTGAATTGGACAACGCCGGAAAGTCGCTCTTGCGCTTCATGCGCCGCAGCAGAAATTCCACCGTACCGCTGGCGTCCTCATCCAGTTTCACTGAACCACCACCCGGATTGCGCAGCGTGTTGTAGGCCTGCAGCATCTCCTCCGCGCTGCTATAGCGCAACGCCGGGTCCTTGGCCAACGCCTTGAGCACGAAACGATCGAGTTTTTCGTCCACTGCCTTATTGAACTGGGAGGGTGGCACCGGATCGATCTTGACGATGGCGTCGATCACCGCCTGCTGCTGACGACCGCTAAAGACCGGCATGCCGGTCAGCATCTCATCCAGGATCAAGCCGAGCGCGAATACATCGGCCTGCGGCCCCACCTCGCCATGCAAAATATACTCCGGCGCCAGATAGCGGGGAGTGCCGATCAGTTTCCGATCCGGCCCACTCTGCTCGGCCAGCAGGCGGGCGATGCCGAAATCCATGATCTTCGGCACCTGGTTCTTATTGATGATGATATTGGCGGGTTTCAGATCACGGTGTATGACGCCCGCCTTGTGCGCCTCCGCCATCCCCTCAAGCAACCCCTGAAAAATCTGTTTCGCGCGCGGCAACTCCATCGGCTTGCTTTGAATCAGGGAGGACAACAGATCCCCTTCGACAAATTCGAACACCAGATAGGGAGTCTCATTATGCTGACCCGCCTCATAGATAGTAACGATATTGGGATGCTGCAGTTTACTCATGGCGCGCGCTTCATCGCGGAAGGCGCTCTCGCTCAGCGATTGGTTCAGCAGCTTGATAGCGACCCGGCGCTCCAACTGGGTATCGTGGCAAAGATAGACCGTACCCTGGTTCCCGGAACCGAGTACCTGCCCCACCTGAAATCGCCCTATTTTCTTTATCGTCATGACTGGCCTGAAGAAATTCCACCCTCCACTCCTTATCGGCACGTTGGGTGAATTCTGTTGTCATTGCTGACAATGAATCCTGCCCGCCAGGGACTCGCCGCGTCGCGGATTAAGGAGGCACCTGATGAGAGGAAGGCGTGCGTTTCCCGCTCCCGCGCCATCGCCGGGTTCCCGGCTCCCCACCCCGTTTGACACCCGTCTCTGACGGCCTCTAAACTGCCTGACCAGGAA
>JBNKOL010000025.1:0-36738 GCA_050294655.1 Sedimenticolaceae bacterium | reverse complement strand
CATGGGCTTGGACCACGAGGGAATGCTTCCCAGCTTCCTGACGATCACCGACGGCAAAACCCATGACATCACCGCCGCCAGGGCATTGCAGCTGCCGAAAGGCAGCATTGTGGTCATGGATCGCGGTTATACCGACTATGCTTGGTATAACCAACTGAATACCCAAGATATCTTCTTCGTGACCCGGTTGCGAAAAAATGCCCGCTACCGGGTCACCGAACGTCGCAGTGTGATCAAATCCAAGGGCCTGACCAGAAAAGCCCCGCGCGAAACGCGGGGCTTTTGCATTCAACCCCCCTCGACAGTCAAGACCCTGTGGTTGCCGAGGGAGTCGGGGTACTACATCTCATTAGGACGAGCAGCCTCCTCTACACCAAAGACCGTTTTCTATCGTCTGTCATTCGTGGGATGCGAGGACGCGTTCAGTGTGGCAGGCAACAGGTTGTCGTTTGCAAATATCCAAATTAATCCTTCTGAAATCAATAGAGTAGCATCACTTCGAAGCGGTCGGGTGAATTGTTCGACTAGATCCTAAAGGTGAATGAAAACACTTTCAGGTTTACGACGTGATTTTGGTAGACTCGCGTTGTAATCCTGCTTGTCATGGCGATAGCCGATAGCCACGGCCACATCACAGTGATATCCGTCCAGTTCGGGAGCGAATTCCTGACTTATTAACTGGGCGTCTATTCCTTCCATTGCGGTGGAATCGATTTGTAACCTAGCCAATGTGTGTAAGGCATTACCCAGTGCGATATATGTCTGCGCTCTGGTCCATATAGCGGTACTTCCAGATTCATCTGTATTGAGTTGGGCGAACATAAATGCGCCAAAACCATCTTCACGGTTTTCTGCTTGGAGACGGCCTTCAGCAATACTGTCATCGACAACCTCGGCAAAGTCATCACGTGAGTAGTGCGGATTATGCGCAAACAGGATGATATGAGAACAGTCAAGGATATGCGGCTGGTTGAATTGAAATTTTTCTGCAAAAGTCTGATTCATGCGCTCCTTAGCTTCCTGGCTTTCGAGGACGATAAATTTCCAGGGCTGGGAGTTAATCGATGAAGGTGACAGCCGAATCGCTTCGAGCAATATTGACATATCATCATTTGAAACCTTTTTTGTCGAATCGTATTGTTTGCACGTGTAACGCTGTTGCAAGTCCTGAATGATTGGATGAGTCATAGTTACTCCCTGGTTTTGTGAACATAAAGATACAGGGATTATGGTGATTGCAAACATAAATACAAGTACACACATAAATGTGTCATACTTACACAAAGTATACTATTGGATATTATCAATGAAACAGAAAGACCCTGGCTGTATGTTTAATTGTGCTGTCGAAGCATCAATCGAAGCCATCGGTGGAAAATGGAAAGGACTTATTCTGTATCACCTGGAGTCCACCAAACGCTTCAACGAATTACACCGGCTGATACCTAACATTACCCAACGCATGCTAACCAAACAATTGCGGGAGTTGGAAAAGGACGGGATCGTGCAACGCACGGTTTATGCAGAAGTGCCCCCCAGGGTTGAATACGACATGACAGATTTCGGCAGGACATTGCAGCCTGTTCTCACTGAGTTGGAAAAATGGGGAATCCAGTACCTGGAAAAACTTGCTGAACATCGGTCGGAAGCTTAAACGGAAATGTGGATCATCTGCGGCTGCCTTGGGAGTTCGAACTCATCCGCTTCGCGTACAGGTGGGTTAGGTTCTTCTCGATGACCTCGGGATCCTCGATGCAAGCAATGATCCGTACAACCCCGCCGCATGCGAGGGCTGCGGTTATTCTTCCTATCCGTTGAGCCGAAGAGGTAGTCTAAGAAAACAATGATTGAAGACTGGATGATTTCTATTCCACAAGGCGCCATTCGCTTGCGGGATGATCGAAAGAAGACTAGCTGGAGTTCTAAGATAGAACCGTTCTTGCTGAGTAAATACTTGATAACTCAGGAAGTCTATTCCGAAGTGATGTCATGCGCCCCTTCATCCTTCCGTGGCTTGAAAAAACCAGTGGAAACTGTTTCCTGGTTTGATGCTATCCGATTTTGTAATGTTCTCAGCGAACTATCCGGTCTTAAAAAACACTATCTGATAGATATTGATAGCGAATCGGTTGATCTGGTGAATAGTGCCGATGGCTACAGATTACCAACAGATGCGGAGTGGGAATATTCATGTAGGGCAAACTCGGGGGCCGTCCAATATGGAAATATCGAAGACATTGCCTGGTATGAAGGGAATTCCAACGGCACCACACATGATGTCGGTTTGAAGCTGCCCAACGATTTTGGTCTGTTCGATATGCTAGGCAATGTCTGGGAGTGGTGTTGGGATCTGTATGATCCGGAAGTATACGGCTCATATCGTGTTTTTCGTGGCGGGGGATGGTCAGATGGAGCGCGGGGTTGTTTGGCATCCAATCGCAGGAGAAGTCATCCAACTTATACGGTTGACGACCTGGGTTTCAGGGTGGCAAGGTCGGCGTACTGAGACCTGAATCTGCCACTTGTGGGCCATGTCGGTAGGCCTCACTATAAAAGGAACCTGAATGATTAGATACCTGGTTACAACTTTTCGTACACCTCAGTTCGATCCAGCCGTAATTGAGGCACACTACGTTTTCCTGGATAGCCTCAGAGAGCGTGGGCAGCTTGAACTGGCTGGTCCGTTCACCGACAAGTCCGGGGGTGCCTATCTGATCAGGGCTGAGAATCTGGAGAAAGCTGAGGCCATAGCATTCAGCGATCCGGTGCACACGTCGAAGTCTTCGATTGTCACCGTTTACGAATGGGACGCAAAATAGGTACTGTACTCAACTTGAACAATACCGCTACGCCTCATTTGTGTAGCGTCTCAAATGTTCCCTGATGGCTTCAATAGAAAACTGAACAATCTATGCACAACTATCATTTAGCTCAAATCAATATTGCTCAAGCACGCGCATCAATGGATTCAGAGACGATGCAGGGGTTTGTTGATCGTCTCGATGAAATTAATGCTTTGGCTGACCGCTCTCCCGGCTTTATCTGGCGACTTCAAGCAGAGGAAGGCGATGCAACGTCAATCAGGGCCTTTGATGATCCCATGCTTATCGTGAACATGAGTGTCTGGGAGGACATTGAATCATTGAAGAGCTATGTCTACAAGTCCAACCATGTAGAGTTAATCCGGGACAGGGATGCATGGTTTAATAAAATCACAAGGGCACATCAGGCCCTATGGTGGGTTCCAGCCGGTCACATACCCGGTGTTCATGAAGGAAAAGATAAACTCGACCTTCTACAAGAGTACGGACCAACTGCAGAAGCATTTACTTTTGCAAAAGCTTTTCCCCAACCTTAATTCTCACCAACCATATATTCGCTTGCGCCGCACAAATTAACACGCGCCAAAATGGAAAGAAGTATATGAGAGAAAGTCTAAAAAAGAAGATTATTGAAGTATGTGATAAGAAGATTGCAAGTAAAGGCGAGGATGTCGGGGTTTCATTTTACGCATAGTGAGAAAGCGGATATATCGCAAGAGATTGATAAACACGAGCCTATCAACCAATTCCCGATCGAGCGCTTACGAGAAGTAATATCCAGGAATCAGGATGCTACGAACCGAGATTATAATCCGTGCTCATTGTGGCCAATACCAATCACTGAACTCCGGTTTGTCAACGCCCTTTTCGTGTGCATGGTGGCGACATTCGATCTGCATATCGCGCAGTTTCTCCTTGACGTGAGCTCCCGACACCTGCAAACCTTTTACACGGTTGATTACGTCGATGGCAAGACTGAAGCGGTCGATTTCATTTTCAATCGCCAATTCCAGGGGGGTATTGATATTGCCTTTCTCCTTGTACCCACGCACATGCAGGTTTCGGTGATTGGTGCGACGATATGCCAAACGATGGATCAACCAAGGATAGCCATGGAAGTTGAAAATAATCGGCTTGTCGGTGGTGAACAGGCTGTCGAAGTCACGATCGGACAAGCCGTGCGGGTGTTCGCCCTCTGACGTCATCCGAAACAGATCCACTACATTGACGAAACGTATCTTGAGCTCCGGGAAGTGTTCGCGTAACAGCGCCGTGGCAGCAAGCGCTTCCTTGGTTGGGATGTCACCGCAACCCACCATGACCACATCCGGCTCGCCACCCTGATCATTGCTTGCCCAGTCCCAGATGCCGAGGCCTTTGGTACAGTGTTTGACGGCACTGTCCATATCGAGATATTGAAGATGATTCTGCTTGTCGCACACGATGACGTTGATATCGTCATGGCTGCGCAGGCAATGATCGGCAGTTGATAGCAGGCAGTTGACATCCGGCGGCAGATAGATGCGTGTAACCTCCGGGTTTTTGTTGACGACCACATCGAGAAATCCGGGGTCCTGGTGGGTGAATCCGTTGTGATCCTGACGCCAGACCGTTGACGTAATTAGCAGGTTGATCGAGGCGATGCGTGCCCGCCAGGGGATCTCCTCGCAAATGGCCAGCCACTTTGCATGCTGGTTGTACATGGAGTCGATCACATGGACGAAGGCTTCATAGGTGGCGAAAAAGCCATGCCGGCCCGTTAGCACATAACCCTCGTACCAACCTTCCAGGGTATGCTCTGAGAGCATCTCCATCACCCGCCCGTCAGGTGAAAGTTCGCCCCCGTCGGAATCCTCCGGTAAGTATTCGGCCAACCAGAGCTTCTTGCTGACTTCGTAGATGGCGTCAAGTTTGTTGGATGTGTTCTCATCGGGACCGAAGACCCTGAAGTTGTGTGGATTTTTGCGCATGATGTCGCGCAGCATGGCACCCAGAGGTTTGGTGTTCATCGCGCTGACCGAAGCCGGTGCGGAAACCGCTTGTGCATATTCTTGAAAATCCGGCATACGCAGTTCTTTCCTGATTAACCCGCCATTGGCGTGGGGGTTGGCGCTCATACGCATGCTACCCTCCGGTGCCAATGCCTTAAGATCAGGTATCAGTCGTCCGTCGGTATCGAACAGCTCTTGTGGGCGATAGCTTCGCAACCAGGTTTCGAGTTGCTGCAGATGTGCTGAATTTTCATGAATTTTTGTGAGAGGTACCTGATGTGCGCGCCAGCATCCCTCGACCTTGTGCCCATCGACTTGCTCGGGCCCAGTCCAACCCTTGGGAGTCCGCAGCACGATCATGGGCCAGTAGGCTCGGGTGGCTTGACCCTTGTCACGGCTACTCCGTTGAATTGTCTGTATCTGTTCCATGCAACGATCGAGGGTTTCCGCCATGGTTTGGTGCATGGTTTCCGGATCACTGCCCTCGACAAAGTGCGGGATCCATCCATAGCCTTCGCACAGCTTGGAGAGTTCCTCTTTCGGAATTCGCGACAATAGCGTCGGGTTGTTTATTTTATAACCGTTCAAATGCAGGATCGGCAGCACGACCCCATCGCGGATCGGATTGAGAAACTTGCAGGAGTGCCAGGCTGTGGCTGCGGGACCGGTCTCCGCCTCGCCGTCACCCACTGCCACGACCACCAGCAGTTCCGGATTGTCGAATGCGGCGCCGAATGCATGTGAAAGTGAATATCCCAGCTCGCCGCCTTCATGGATCGATCCCGGTGTCTCTGGCGTACAATGGCTGCCAATACCGCCCGGAAAGGAGAACTGTTTGAAGAACCGACGCATGCCCTCCTCGTCTTCACTCTTGTCGGGGTAGACTTCGCTGTAGGTGCCCTCCAGATAGACCGGCGCCAACACCCCGGGAGCTCCATGTCCCGGGCCTGCCATGAAGATGGCCTGCTGCTGGCGTTTTTTTATAATGCGATTGATATGCACATATATAAAGGACAAGCCAGGGCTTGCCCCCCAGTGGCCGAGTAGCCGCTGTTTGATGTGCTCAAGCTTGAGTGGTTCGCGCAGAAGCGGATTATCCTGGAGGTAGATCATACCCGCCGCCAGATAGTTGCATGCGCGCCAGTAGGCGTCCATCAGCGCGAGTTCATTTGAATTCTTGGATGAGGATTGTATGGACTCATTTGCAGCTTTCACTATCCCTTCCTCCGATTTATTAATATGTTTGAAATTCCATTTTGCGGACGCAGTGAGCCTCACCCTTCCCGCCAACCGGGATCCGGGGTAAAAATCAGACCGGCCCAAGGCCCCGTGGTATCAACTGCCGAGACATCGGCGGGTTTCCCTGGCTATTGCCAATTCCTCGTCGGTGGGAACGACCAGGATCGCCGGTAGGGTTTGCGGGCGATTGATGCGTACCTTCCCCGCCGTATTGCGCATGGAGTCAATGCACAGACCAAAAGATCCGAGTCCGTCGCAGACTTCAGCCCTGAGAGCGGCGTCATGCTCACCTATACCCCCAGTAAAGACCAAGGCATCACATCCGTCGAGAACTGCCATATAGGCGCCGATGTATTTTCGCAATCGATGCACATAGATCTGTACGGCGAGTCGGGCATCGGCATCCGCCTGTCCTATGCGCTCTCTTATTTCTCGCATGTCCGACTCACCACATAATCCGCGCAACCCGGCGCGGCGATTCATCAACTCATCCACTTCGCTCGGCCGCATGCCGCCATACGCTTGCAGGTAGAGCGGCACAGAGGGATCGAGATCACCGCTGCGGCTGCCCATTACAAGGCCTTCAAGGGGGGTCATGCCCATGGATGTGTCGATGGGTAACCCGTATCGGATCGCGGCCGCGCTGGCACCGTTACCCAAGTGAAGTGTGATCAGTTTCAGACTCTCGAGCGGTTGCCGCAACACCTCTGCGGCCCTGGATGCCACATAGTGATGCGATATGCCGTGGAATCCATAACGCCGCACCTGCAGTTCATCCGCCAGCTCCCTGGGCAGCGCATAGCGCCATGCATATTCAGGCAGTGAATGGAAATAGCCCGTATCGAATACGGCGACCTGTGGAGTTTTTGCAGTCAGCTCGAGAACCGTCTCGATACCCTGCAGACAAACAGGATTATGAAGCGGGGCCAACTGATTGAAACTACGTATCCGTTCGAGCACATCTCTATCGATAAGCGTGGCCTGATGAAAATCGACACCGCCGTGGACGACCCGGTGGCCTATGCCATCGATTCGAAACTGACTCAGTAGGGAACCGAGAACCTGCCTGACAACCTGTTCATGCTCGCTGCTCCCTCCCCTGCCGTTATCAAGGCCATTGAAAACTCCACGCTGCAGTTCCCGCTCATCCACTTGATCGAACAGCGCATACTTGATCGAGGAGCTTCCGGAGTTGATGACAAGTATGGCCATGGCGGGGAGTGAACATTACCGGGTTTGAGTCGGTACGATTACATGCAGTACCTGAATTCTTGTTTCCATGGGGCGTTTTTGCTCCATGGCCCAATTTGTCGTCTTCCTGCATCGATTATCCAATCGATAATTAATTTTCCTTCGTTAGATTTTGACTATTTCTGATTTAAGCCAAATCAGCTGAAAGCGAAACGCATTCGACACCTTGCACTGCTTTGGGTGAATTTCTGTTGTGACCTTTGGTTATCAATATAGGACACCCACAAGGATATCTCTCTATATAATATTCATATGACTTCTTATTGACGCCCTCCCCTATAGTGTTTGTTGCCAAGTGGACACATACGAAAACAAAGCCGCCTTGTTCCAGGCATTGTCCTGTGATGCCGGCGGCCTGAGTTCGGCCAAGGCAAAGGCGCGCAAAAAGCGCTACGGCAGCAACGAGATCCGTTTCCATCGGGCACGTTCCCCGCTGCGCATGCTGCTGGAGGAGTTTCTTGCCCTGTTCCCACTGTTGTTGCTGGCCTCCTCGATACTCTCTTGGGTCGCCCATTATATGCTGCCTGACCAAGGCTATGAGCTCATCGCGGTGGCGTTGTTGGTGGTGGTGTTGCTGAACGCGCTGGTCTCATTCATTCAGAACTACAAGGTCGAGAAAATGATGATCTCATTTCTCGATTACATCCCGCGAGAAGTGGTGCTGCTGCGCGACGGTGAAAAAATCCTGACGGATGCCAAGGAGGTGGTACCCGGTGATGTCATATTCGTCCAGGAAGGCGACAAGATTTGTGCCGACGGGGTCATCATCGAGTCCAGTCAGTTGCTGGTGGACGAGTCCATCATCACCGGCGAGTCCGAGCCCGTGACCAAGCAGGCGGCCGAGGAGAGGATAGATGCCGACATGCGGGCGGCATCCGGCGCCACCGTTATCAAGGGCCATGGGCGGATCCTGGTCACCCGGACCGGGCGTTCCACCCATATTGGCGCCATCTCCGAGCTGTCTCAGGGCGTGAAGCAGGATTACACACCCATGCAGAAGGAGCTGACCTACTTTGTGCGCAAGATTACCTACCTGGCCGTAGGTATCGGCCTGCTCTTTTTCGCCATTGGCTTCCTAATCGGCAATCCCCTGTGGACCAATCTGATCTTTGCCATCGGCATCATCGTGGCCAATGTGCCGGAAGGCCTGCTGCCGACGGTGACCCTGGCACTGACCCAGTCCTCGGTAAAAATGGGCAAGGAAAACGCCGTGGTCAAGCATATCCTGTCTGTGGAAACCTTAGGCAGTACCACGGTTATCTGTACCGACAAGACCGGCACCCTGACCCAAAACAAGCTGCACGTGGAAAGCCTCTTCGTGAACTTCCAGGAATTCGATGCGGATGATGTCCAGGCATTCGATGCCAACCCGGCCGCCGCCACCATGCTGGAGATCATGGCCTTGTGCAATGATGTCATTCGCACCAACGGGGATCGCGGCGAGTCGGTATTCCAGGGGGATCCCACCGAGGTGGCGCTGGCGGAATTCGCCAATATCCGTGCAGGTTTCGAGAGCTTGAATTCACACTTCGAGCTGCTGGACAGCCAGCCATTCGATGCGGAAAACAAATACATGTGGAGTCTCTATCATACCCGGGGCGATACCCGATACCTGACCGTCAAGGGGGCGCCGGATGTGATGATGGATCTGTGCGGCCGGGTACACCAGGGCGGCCAGGTTCGCGGCATGGGCGAGGAGGAGCGCCGCATGCTGATGCAGCAGGCCGACACTTACGCCAACCAGGGTCTGCGCCTGTTGACCCTGGCCTATCGCGAGGTCGACGACGAGGTCCGGATCGACAACCTGGTGTTTGTCGGTCACGTTGCCATGGTCGATCCGCCACGGCCGGAAGTGCCCGCCGCGGTCGAGGCATGCAAGAGCGCCGGCATCAGGATCATCGTCATCAGTGGCGACAAGGGTGAGACGGTCTCCTATATCGCCCGCAAGCTGGGTATCGTCACCACGCCCAAGGTGATTACCGGAGAGATGCTGGATGCCATGGACATGGAGGAACTTGTCGCTACCCTCCAGGCCGGCGAAGTGGTGTTCGCGCGCATCGCACCCGAGCAGAAGTTGAGCATCGTCACCGCTCTCAAGGAGATGCAGGAAGTGGTGGCGGTGACCGGCGATGGCGTCAACGACGCACCGGCCCTCAAGCGGGCCGACATCGGTGTCGCCATGGGCAAGCGAGGCACCGACGTGGCCAAGGAGGCCTCGGATATCATCCTGCTGGATGACAATTTCGCCACCATCGTCCGGGCCGTCGAGGCAGGCAGGGCGGTGTATGACAACATCAAGAAATTCATCACCTATATCCTGACCAGCAACGTGCCGGAGATCCTGCCGTTCATTGCCTATGTGATCTTTCCCATCCCCTTGCCCATCACGGTGATCCAGATTCTTTCCATCGACCTGATCACGGATATCCTGCCGGCCATCGGCCTGGGAAATGAGCCTCCGGAGAAGGACGTTATGCGGCGTCCGCCCGTCAGCCGCCACCAGCGGCTGGTAAGCTACCGCACCTTCCTGCGCAGTTACGGCATCATCGGCCTGGCCGAGGCGGGCCTCTCCTTCGCGGTGTTTTTCCTGGTACTCTACCAGGGTGGCTGGCACTGGGGCATGGCAACCGGCGGCAACACGCCGTTGTTCAACGAGGCCTCTGCGGCCTTTCTCGCCACGATCATCTTTTGTCAGATCGGCAATGTCATGGCCTGTCGCACCAACCGCCAGTCGGCATTGAGCTGCTTTACCCGTTTCAATCACTGGATCGTAATGGGCATCGTGGCGGAGGTCGGCTTTATCCTGCTGGTCACCCTTGTGCCGTCATTGTACGGCGTGTTCTCGACGGCCGCCGTGCCGCCATGGGCATGGAGCTTGATCGCATTGACGCCACTGGTGATCTATGCCATCGAGGAAGCGCGCAAGTGGCTGGTACGGCGCGGCGTGCAGGTCCTGTCCGCCTGATGCGGGTAATGAACGATGCACTAGTCCTTGGCCGTGACTCGTGCCGCACTTCAATTATCAGTGTTATGGTAGCCTGAATGTTCCGTGCACATAAAACTTAAGGAACCTCTGATCAATTCATGAATCGGAGTGTGGCGGCTGAAATGCTCCGGCTCTGCGTTGAAAAGCTTCGCAATAGCCAGCTATTACGTGCGCTTTTCGCCTTGATCCGGCGTATTTCATCTCACCACACCCTCGATCCAGAATTAATCAGAGGTTCCTTAAATATGAAACGCCTGATCCCTTCTTTCATAGAGAACGCATAGGCAATAAAAAAAGTAAATGTGTTTACAGCTATTCGTATCTAGACGCTAAGTCTTATGAATCAATACCGGGCTTTTCACGAGTGACTTTATGGTCTGGCCTTGCCTCTCATTAACAAGAGACAGGACCAGACACTCCACTTCATTCATTTAGTGTGATGTTGATTGTTCAGACCTTCTCGATACAGAAACTGAATTCACAAAGATTACCATAGATCAACCCACAGCCGTTGGTCGTCCTCTTCCAAACCCTAAGCCGGAATAGATAGGCGCAGGAGATGAAGTCACTTCCCTGCAGTTGTACCTTGAAACGTCCGCCATACCAGTGCGGCCTAGTCGCTCCTTGGGTGAGCGCCTGAGTGTAGTGTGGCCCCGGATAATATGTTCCTGCGGGAACAGAGACCGGAGCAGAGCCCTTGTCGGTAGTCGAATAGCAGTGATTCACAATATTGAAAACCTGGCTCTCCGCATAGTGTGCGCTCAGACAGTAGTGTGACAGATGTCCATCATGATCACCGACATCGTAGTATATCGTCAGTGTATCCGTGTCTTTCAATTTCACCATATCGCAGCCATTGATTTCCTTGCCGCCTTTCAGGCCCTCATTTTTAACGACTCTTACAAAATCACAATCCGGCTCTAAGGAGCAGCTATGGACGGTTCCAGAACCGCAGGGATGACTGGCGCTCGATGGCGGATGCCCGTCCTGTCGATTGTCGAGGCGCAGCAGCATCGTTTCTTCCTTGGTTGTATCTACACATGAAACGACCGGATAGGGTCCGTCAAGGCCACCGTTGTTCTTCCTGTATCCCAGCACCCTCAGGGTATAGACATCATCTGGGACATTGCGAGTGTTCCAACGTACCAGCATGTCTCTGTTAGTCGGTGTTGGATATAACGCCTGTCCTGGGTTTGCGGCTTCCCAGTCCTTTCTCCACAACTCGACAGTTTTGATTAGATTGTCTTTCGCGTCGTATGTGGTAGCTTCAAATGTTGCTCTCACTGTGTAAGGTGGCGTTGTTGCCGGTGGATAGAACCAGTAATAGCGTTCTATGGCAAGCGTCTCAATATCAGTGTAGGACGTCGTACCGTCTGGTGCATACTGGACCTTGTAATAATCGAAGTCCGAGTTCTCGGCAGCCACGAAACCAAAGCCCTCGATTTCCAGCACGCCACCAAATGGCCGGTCAATCCTGTTGGTTGAAGTACAAGGCACATTTGTACTGCCATTGTAATAGCCGAATATGGGACTCGTGCTCTCCGTACAGATCTCGGGGATATCCACATAACAGCCGATTTTGGTGAACTTGATGCAGTCCTCGGGTGGTAGATCGTCACAGATCGGAATGGAACAGGCTTTATCGCAATCCGCCAGCAATGTGACGTAGAGATCGTTGGCAATGTTCCATCTTGTATCAGCGCGGGTCTCTTCATAGATGACTTCCAGTGCACCCTTGCATTCCTGTGTGACTTTGAAAATCACATCAGGACGACAGTCCCTTTTCCGAAAAGGCCAGCAGGGAAGTCGGCCGCAAGGAACAATGGGCAGGGGAAACTTACTGAGCGAGGCACCCTCCCCCAGTTTCGTCACCGTGTGCATCATACTAGGCAGATCCGCCGGTGCCGATCTTGAACCCAGACCGCTAATATCGAATTGGCTCGTATACTCCAGGAAACTCACCGGAGAGCGCAGAGATTCCTTGGGTGGGGGTGGCAGGGGTGGATTCGCCTCGGCAAAGACTTCTCTTATCTTATCCAGCAGTTCCAGATCCGGTGTCCATTTCTGTTTGAGATTCGGGTACCAGGGGAGACAACACCAGCGGAACTTGATTTCGAAGTACCCGTTCATGTCCGTAATCGCTGATTTTATGAAATCCTTTTTCCAAAAGTACCACCAGCAATCCACGTCAAAGGCCTCTACCTTTGCGCCCGGAACAGGTTCATCGCAGAAAACCGGCATCTGTTCGATTGAATCAAATCTCACGAATTTCCGGCAGATAACCCGTCCGCGTATGGTGTAGGTTTGACAGAACGCCAACCATATCTTGGCAAGGCCGTCCTCTACCACGATTTTGTCTTTTTTGATGTCAGCGACGTTATCTTTAAATTGTCTCGGCGAAATGCGTCGTTTCTCACTACTGGCGCCGAGAAACTCGCGCGTCGGCAAATTCGGGGCAACGACGATATTTACCCCTTTGAACTTTTCAGGTTCATAATTGAATGTCAGTTTGACCGGTATCGACGACTGATTCTTGTGCTTACGCGGATCGATTTCCTCGAAACCCAGGATATCCCCGCCAACTACTACTGCAACCTTTATATAGCGATCTCCGAACAGCTCCTCTAACTGATGAGTATCCGAACCCTTTTTCGTATCTTCACTCAGCTTGCTCAGATCCAGTATGGCATTTATCTGGTATTTTCCAGCCCTATTTTCATCAGACATCACTTACTCCTTGTTACGTCATTACCAATAAAAACAACCAATATCCCTCCGTAATATTAGTTGATTATCAACTGGCTACAAGAATTAAATTCCGGTTCTGCGTTCAGGCATTGGCATTCCAGTCCATTGGCCTGGTTATCACAAGACATTTTATTTGGTTTTCGGTTATAAAATACGCACACGCATAGGTATTAGTGTTACTAATGATAATACGGTCAGTAACTGATGTGCTGTACGTGAACTCACATTGCCACTGCGAGGTGTCGTCATCAAAAGTTCTTGTGGTGGTCATCTACCCTACCCTTCGCCCATATCCATGCATTACTGAGTAAATGACATGTAAACCATTCCTTTGATAGACATCTCATGATAAGTAATTATGAGATGTAAAAAAGCGTGTAAATACATTGGCATGTTGTCTACTTTCCTACAATTGGATGAACATCAAGTTGCAGCATTGCGTAAGCTTCAGCGTCAAGATGACAGTTCCTGACTTGATGAATAATAGGGGACAGACCGGAATGGCGCATACTTAAGCGGCTATTGGGGGGAGCAGGGCCCCACCTTATACCCTGAATAGAGCGGTAGTGCAGTGGCCCTGCCCCACTAAACCCCGTTGATAAATGATCAGCAGAGGTGTCTTTGTCCTTATATAAGCGCCATTCGGGACAGACCACGCTTTTGAATTGCTGACGCTTCGGTTTGGTTATGAGTTTTCGTGCTCGATTACCACACCGGAAAACCAATTGTCTTTCCAGCGTTTTATACGCTCATCATCGCTTAACTGTGTAAGCTGCATTTCCTGAGCATTACTGAATAGACCATATTCATCAGATGACCGGATATTAATTGAGCCATAGACACAACCGGACTCTTCATAACAAACACCTGTCATGATTCCGCAGTTTTTACAGATAATAAAATCTGCAATTCGACTTCCTTGACGATACCTACTGACTTCAGTCTCATTTTTGATTTTTATTAACAGCCTTCCGTTTTTGTCCGACATATAGGCTGCCCCATGGTGTTTACAGAGTTTGCAGTCACATGCGCGTGGAGTATAAGTATGGAGTTCCTTGGGAAACTCAGCCACATAATAAATGTTTCCACAGTGGCATCCACCCTTAACTATATGCATTGCTTTTACCTTCTACCCTTATACCCATATCGTATCATCAGCCGGTAAAAGCGTTGCTCCGATTACTGCAACGCTTTTGCCAGCCTGTGTGGGTGTTTACCCGTTAAAGCGAGCCTTGCCTATCTCATGACCATGTTAAACCGTCTATGGTCATCAAAGGATGTTCTGGCCCACCGCGATCATATCAACCCATCCACCTAGCGAGGCCCAGCCGCTCCAGCCATTGTTGGGTGCCACCTGCCACTTGTGCCATAACGCACCATTAGAGCCACGAGCAAATACCTCAAGGCGTCCATCCGCGTTCTTACTGACATCCAGGCGGTCAATCCAACCCCCTAATGAGGCCCAGCCGCTCCAGCCACTGTTGGGCGCCACCTGCCACTTGTGCCATAACGCATGATCCGAGCCAATGACAAACACTTCCAGACGCCCATCAGCATTACGCGCCACGACAGGTGAATTTACCCATCCTCCCATTGAAGCCCAGCCGCTCCAGGCACCATTGGGTACCACCTGCCATTTGTGGTACAGCGCCTTGTTCGAACCGCGCACAAATACCTCTAAGCGGCCATCCGCGTTCTGACCGACAGCCAGGCAGTCAATCCAGCCTCCCAGCGAGGCCCAGCCGCTCCAGCCGCTGTTGGGCGCCACCTGCCACTTATGGTACAGCGCCCCACTCGATCCGCGAACGAACACCTCCATACGTCCATCGGCGTTGCGTGCGACGTCGAGTAGATCAATCCACCCGCCCATCGAGGCCCAACCGCTCCAGCCATTATTGGGCGCCACCTGCCACTTATGGTACAGGGCTTTGTTAGATCCACGCACGAATGCTTCAAGCCGGCCATCCGCGTTCTGAGCAACAGCCAGGCGGTCAATCCAGCCGCCCAATGAGGCCCAGCCGCTCCCGCCGCTGTTGGGCGCCACCTGCCACTTGTGATAAAGCGCGCCACTCGCTCCGCGAACGAATACCTCCAAGCGTCCGTCGGCGTTGCGTGCGACGTCGAGCAGATCAATCCACCCGCCCATCGAGGCCCAACCGCTCCAACCATTATTGGGCGTCACCTGCCACTTATGGTACAACGCTTTGCTGGATCCCCGCACAAAGACCTCGAGACGCCCGTTGGCCTGCCGCCGGGCGGCGCGCACGGCAGCTTCCGCGTTGAGAAAGGTACCCACAGGTTTCCCTGTGTCTGTCACGACTGCCGTTCCGGTGGAATTGAGGAGTGTCCGGATCTCTGCGTGAGTCAGGTCGGGGTTTATGTCCAGCATCAGCGCGGCAGTGCCGGCTACTTTGGGCGTGGCGCCGGAAGTACCTCCGAAACCATTTCGATAAGCGTCATCGGCAGAACTATTGCAGGTTAAATCGTGTGAACTGTCGCCTGGTGCGCATACCACAACCCGCGCTGCAAAGTTACTGAACCAAGCCCGACGATTCTGCGTGGCATGATACTCCGTTGCACCGACAAGAATGGAACCCGTTTCCGGAATCGGATTACCCGAATCATCTATTCCAGCATCCCGGTTGCCATTACCCGCCGCAACGCATACCACTACGCCATGTGCAATCGCGGTACGGATGGCCGCATTCACCGAAGGGACCATCTCGTAGTTGCCAAACGAGCCCGTCTGCACTTCAAGGTTGATGATCTTCCGCCTGCCGCCGCTATTGGCTGTACGGACCCAGTCGATAGCCCGTGCCCATGAGTTCCCGCCGAGAGAGGCTCCTGGTCCGCTGTCAGCCTGTACTGGCCAAAGCGTAGAGCCGTAGGCAATCCCCGCCATTCCCAGATTATTGTCAGCACCTCCGGCGATACCCATCACACCGGTGCCGTGATACACGTGGGCACCGGTAGAAACATTTGTACCCCCGTCGTAGGAGTTATAGGCATGGCTCATATCGAGGCGGGAAGACAGGTCCTGATGGCTGGTGCGGTATCCCCAGTCAATGTCGGCGATGACCACTCCGTTTCCAGAGGCCATGGACCAGGCGTGATTGGCGCGGCAGCGATAGACGTACCATTGATTCTCCATGCCGGTAACTGGATTCAACACGACTTGATCGCTGCTGCCGACGAGCGGCTCATTCAAGGGTGTTTGAGGTGGAATAGCCTTGGGCACAGCCACTGCGCGTTCCACCTCGGACAACTGACCGAGTTCTTTTGCGATACGTTGTGTGTCCGCCTCTGCCGGGAAGTGCAAGGTCACGAAATTCCCGAGGTTCGGGACATCGACTCCTTGCTGTTTCGCCACCGCCTGCGCCTGGATTGCATCTGGTTCCGCGATTTGAAAGCTCGATTCGGCCCGTTCAAGCTGGTTACGCTGAAGAATCTCGTTAAGTGCCGTGAGATTCACGTCCGCAGGACTCGCGATCGCCGACGGGGCATCTGCAGCGCCCGGGACGACCTGGGGCCTCACTCCCTCGCTAAATTCGACCTCTACAACACCTGGTTCATATACCGTTGGTGGAACGGAATCGGGGGGCAGATTGGTTGGTCGGATGCGATCGGTACCCGATTCCCCATCCAGCATTCCACCGCGTGGCATCTCCTGTGCGTCGGCGGGAGCCTCCTCCATGCCACCTGCCGGCATGTCGCCTGCTGTTGCGACGGGCTCTTCCATCCTCCCCACTGGCATCGCGTCTTCTGTTGCGCCGGTTTCTCCCATGCCTGACTCAGGCATCGTACCCGCCTCTGGCTCCATTCCGTGAGGTGTCGTTCCACTACTCTCTCCCTCTCCCATTTCTCCGGTGGGCATTTCTGCTCCCGGAGCTGGCTCTTCCATCTGTTTTGAACCCATCGGGTCTTTTGTGGATTCTGTTGACATTGTTGATGCTCCTTATCGTGTTTAGTCAAATCACCTATGAATTTCCGTCACTCTTCCATAGCAATAATCTTCACCACCTCCTTATCTTTGGCATCGATCATGCAGCACTTATTTTGAACGTTATGATCAAAAGCCACCTGATAGATCCGGAAACAATACTTCAGAAAGTTAAAAACAACAGATGAATGTCCTGTTGATATTAATCCCTACGATTGTCTTGGATTGTACTTAGAGTCTTGTCAATAATTGAGGAGGTGAAATCACTGCGTCGGTGTTCAATAATTACTTTACTTAAGTATCCATGTCATACGGATTGAAACTAATTTCAAGGACAGTTTCAGACGTTTTGAAATAAAGATGATCATATCTGACTGTAATTGAATGACAGCAGCAACCTATAGTCAGTTCTTACATCACCTCGGTGCGCTATATATTCATCTGCTAGGCTTCAGCGATTATTTACGGTGAATTCACTATTGACGATTTTGGAGGAAAACCAAGAAATACGTTTATTGCTGTTGTCGTTTAGGATGGAGAGAGCTCGACCCATCTGATGGGACAGTGACTGGACGACGATAAGTGCTTCGCCCTAGGCTCTGAAGAGGAGCAATGAGACGGAAGAGAAGAATCCATTCTCGCGAGTTCAAGCCAAACTTGCCCTGGCAGCTATCCAGGGTGGCTGACCATAGCCGAGTCTGCGCGTTTGTACTCGCACTTTTAATAAAGATGGATGTGCAGAGTATGCACGGATAACAAGCCTATCCGCTATTTTCCCCGCATGGAGACCGGTCTGCCTTACGATACAGCGGTATCCGATTTTGCCTCATGGACCATAAGTGATTCGTTCAATAGCTCTAACAAGACATCTCTCAACTCATACACTGAGCCAAGTCCTGACAAAGCTTTTTCTATGTAACCCTTTCTGCGCATCTCGCACAGCTCCTTGCCGAGCAGATGTACCTGTTTATGTAACGAGACGATGCTTTTGTATGCGTCCTTTGTACCATAGCGTGCATTACCCTCCTCTTTAAGCCACAGGCCAAAGCGACAATCGGTGTGCAACAAAGGGGGGGGGTGATTGCTTTTGTCAGTAAGGTAGTCTTCCAACCTACGGATCCATGCACGGTGTTCTATTCCTGCAAACAGGAGGGCGAGGTCGTCTCGGTTGATGCGCTGCTGCTTTGACCAGCTTGTAAAGGGTCGCCAATTCGATACCCAGTCAGGAATTTGATCAGCCGGCATCGGCTTGGCGATACCGTAGCCCTGAGCCAGGTTGCAGCCGAGCTGTAGCAAGAGATCGCCATGCTCCCGGGTTTCGACCCCCTCGGCAATTACTTGTCGCCGGAAAGCAGCAGACATGCCCATTACGCCCTCCAGGATAGCGAGATCCTCCGAGTCGTCGAGCATGTCTCTGACGAAGGTACGGTCGATCTTGATACTGCTGGCGGGCAAGTGCTTCAGGTAGGTGAGCGGAGAATATCCGGTACCGAAATCATCCAGGGCAAAGCTCACTCCCATCCCTATACAGGTATACATTACCCTGGAGACCTTGAACAGATCTTCCATTGCGCAGGTTTCAAGTATTTCGAATTCCAGCCAACCCGCAGGAACGCTCGGGTGGGCGGCCAAAAGCTTGCTCAGATTCGTGACGAAACCGGGGTGTTGCAATTGCCGCGCGCCGACATTCACGCTCACCGGTAGATCCAGGCCCTGGGCGCGCCACAGACCCATCTGCTCCAGTACCGTGTCGATTACCCACTCTCCCATCTCCTCGGCAAGCGGCTGATCCTCGATCGCCGGGAGGAAAAAAGATGGCAACAACAGGCCCTTTTCCTGATGCTGCCAACGCAGCAAGGCTTCGGCTCCGATCACCTCGCCGGTGCGCATATTCACCTTGGGCTGGTAATGGAGCAGAAATTCCCGGTTCGCAAGCGCATCGCTTATGCGCTCCAGGTTTGCATGCCTCCCCGGGAGCGAGCGGTCGTGTTCGGTATCGAATAAATGATAGCGATTACGTCCCGCCAGTTTGGCCTGGTACATGGCCTGGTCGCTCTGACGCAGCAACAAATCGGCATCGACCTCTACGGCCTGAGGGTAGACCGTCGCGCCCAGACTTGCAGACGCCTGCAGGTTAAGTCCATCGATGTTTATGGGTATGGCGCAGGCATTGAGCAGCCTTCTGAGTAGTGGTAGATAATCACTTTTATCACCAACATCCTGCAATACCGCTACAAACTCATCACCCCCAAGTCGTGCGATTGTGTCGCATTCGCGCAGGGCCTGCTTCATGCGAACACCTATGGCGGCCAGAAAACGATCCCCGACATTATGTCCATAGGAGTCGTTGATCTCTTTGAAACCATCCAGGTCGAGATAAGCGACCACCAACTGATGTTCTCGGCGCTTTCCTTGCGCCATGGCCTGCTGCAACCTATCGATCAGCAGAACCCGGTTGGGCAGGCCGGTCAGGGTATCATAGTGGGCGATGTATTCGAGCTGATGTTGATGCTCTTTTTCTACGGTGATATCTTTGCACACCCCGATCCAAAGGTAGGGCTTGCATTGCTCATCCAGCAGTGGGAGCCCATGATCGCTCCAGTAACGATATCCGCCGCTGTTGTGCCGGATCCGGTATTCATAGCTGATCGGATCCGTGGCGGTACGATACAACTCGACGGTGTCTTTCAGTTTTTGGATGTCTTCCGGATGGATCAGGTTAAGCCACGCCTTGGTGTTACTTGATATCTGCCCAGGCTGAAATCCAAGCATGCTATCTACATCCCCGAACCACCTCAGCGAATCTTTGGCGACATCCCATTCGTAAATCAGGTCGTAGGCCGCCCTCCCCGCGGTTCGGAAACGTTGCTCGCTCTCCTGCAGCGCTTTCTCCGCCTGCTTGCGTTCTGCGATATCACGGATGATCGCAACCACATACTCCTCGTCCTGATCTTTGGCATATTGCGCCTTTACTTCTACTACATATGGTGAACCTTCCTCCTTAATCCCTCGGTCCTCCATTGTCATTTTTCCGTATTGCCGAAGGTGATCGACAGTCTCTTGCCAACGCTGTGGATAGTCCATCAGCTCGGAAAAATCATATGTATGCCGTTGCAGCATCGTCTCCCGGTCCACACCGAAGAAATCACAGCAGGACTGGTTGACATCAAGAAAGCGGCCACTCTCAGGGTCGATGACCGCGATGGCATCTATAGCCATATCCAGCCGTTCCCGAAAACGCCGTGATCTGTTTTCCGCCTCACGGCGCTCGGTGATATTGCGTCCGATACCCAGAACCCCGATCAGTTCACCTGTGGCATCGAACATGGGTGTCTTGATCGTCTCCAAGAGTTCCCTGTGCCCATTATTGGCGAAGGTGATCCACTCCTCATTGGACGATGGAGCGCCCTTCTCAATTGCCTTTCTGTCATTGTTGCGAAAAAAATCTGCCAGATCAGCATCAACGAAATCGTAGTCGGTCTTACCGAGAATCTGCTCTTCCGGTACGCCAAAGAACTCCTCGAAGCGGCTGTTGCAAGCCAGAAAAACACCCTCCGGATCTTTTAACCAGATAAGGTCGGGCAGTGTCTGGATCAAGGTTTTGAGGAATCCACTCTGATGATTCAGTGCTTGCTCGGAGCGTTTCAACTGCAGGTGTGCCTGCCAGCCATCGATGGCGTTGCCCAGGTTTTCAACTACCGGACGGAGCCCATTTAGCATTCGGGTGGTAAAAACCTCCTCAAGAGCGGCACGCATAATCAGAATGCCGTTTCCGGAGAATGGATAGATCACCAAGTGTTGGTTAGTGACTTCGAAAAATCTGTCGAGCTGCTTATGATCATCGGTCTCAGGGCGATAGTGGGTGGGTTTGTCAGCATGGAAAAAGCCAGAAACAGTCGCAGTATCGACACCAGAGGTATCTCGCAGCAGTTTTTTTGGCAGCCCTGACAAGGGTTGAAACATACTATTACTATCTGACCGCCACCAGACCGATGCACCGGTCAGGTTGTAACGCTCGACAAGGATCTTGATGAAATGCAGCGGCGTATCGAGCGATCTCGGTGTCTGCCCAACAGAGAGTGCCAGTTCGTACAAGCGCAGCAGGTCTTCCGCCAAAGAGGGTGTGTGGTTGGCGCTATTCATGACTCAACACTGCAACTCATGATTTCGTATGCAGCAGGGAGATGACGAATGTCTTATTGTAGAACGAAAGGCTGGAACTCTCGTTTCCACAAATCTCCCCCATGGCCAGCACTCCTTCGGGTCGGGTGTCTGTGTATTGTCGCAGCGCCTCTTCCACGTTCATCAGCTCCTGCTTCAGATCGTCTTTTAACATGAGGGCACGTGAATAGCAGTCGGAAACAAAACAGTAGGAAACCGCTTTGTCGGTACGACACTCTTCTGTGGCGAGCTTTGCTGCGCCGATCAGCGATGCTTTGTCACCCTCGACAATGTACATGGCCGAATTTTCCGTCACCTCGGATAGGAGAATGATCTCGTCCGCGTAGTTGATCTGAATGGGATCGCGTACCACGTCTTCCGCTGACTGCTTGCCGATAGAGAGCGGGTAGATGGAATCGATGTGAGGAAACACCGGTTTGCCCTTCAACTCCGGTTTGAGTTTTTCGACCTCATTGAGATAGAAGGTCCCGGCTGGTTCCCAATTTAGTTCCTTTACGATGTTTCCTTCTACGCGGGTAGCGATGTAGGGGCCTGCAACTCGACTCCAGCCGTGTCTCACATTTGTCGAAGAGGGGTGCGGTAAAAGAATCACGATACCGCCATGCCGGATCAGTCGGTTTCCGCTGAACAACGAGCGCTCGTTCCGCAGATCATGAAAACCGCTACCCGCTCCGGCATAGCAGATTGTGGTGCTGTAGACGTCATAAACCTCATCGAGAAAACGAATCACGCCGGGTGAGAGACAGTCGAGAAAAATCAGCGCACTGCCGAAGCGGGTCTGTACATCATCCGGAAGTGGCTGATGCCAGTCGATCGAATCGCTACCCAACGTGGCGGAGACGATCTCGGCTTCCGCCGGCAATGGCATGACGATGACCCCCTCGTTCCTGCGCTCGGTCGAGTCGATCAGGCCAGGAAAAATACCGCCATGGAGCTCGATTCCCCGCTGTTTAGCCTCTTCCAGCAGCGGGGGTAATTGATCGGCATGTCGATCAGCCATCAATAGCAACCAACACAGTGTGTGAGGTTCGTGCTTTACCAGTCCATCGAGTAAAGTACCAGGGGATTCAAAGGGAATAAACATGTCTACGTGTACTAGCTAAACAGTTTTGCTTGCACAATATTTTTTATATTGGTGCCCGATATTTTTCATTTGACCATATTACACATAATTCCGTACTTTTAAACGGGTTTTGGCTCTTTGGCTTACTAGGAAACTAAATCGTGTATTCAATAGCTGATGGTTCAGTAAGTTATATCAGTCAAACTCGATTGTTTTGCTTTATGACAGCTCATGCAAGGGAACAAGAAGCATCTCGTCCACACCCAACTGATGCGATGTATATAGCGGAAGTCATGAGTCAGAATCCGCCGCCTATTTTGAAGATGGATTTGGAGGAAAAATGGCATGCTACCCTAATAATTCTGGCGCATTTATCGGTTTTTTTATCTCTTTGAAGTCCAAATTCTCATGGAAACCAGTAGAGTTGTAAGTACATTATTATTATCTAATAAAACCGTATGGATAGATGAATCTATGGAGACGCGTTACTCACTATGCATTGATACACATCCATCTGTCCAAGGATCTATATATAAATCAACTTGATTACCCACCATACTCCGCCATGCGGCGTTCGCGGCGTTCGCGGCGAGAATTACACATTGGCCTGAATGGTTTTGCGTGTTGAGTTGCGCTTTGCGCAGTATGTTTTTTCATCTTCTCTCTCTGGCCCTCTCCCGCAAGGGGAGAGGGCCAGGGAGAGGGTGATATCAAACCCGTGAGCGCAGCGAACACCTCAAGTAAATGTCCGGGTTCTGAGAACTCGGATGTTTACCTCACAGTATGATAAAGCGCTCCATCCTGGTTATTAAGCGCAGGAAGTATCTTTCATAGCGCCAAACTGTCACTGAAAAAGTGGTTTCTCGACAGCTCTTTGCTGACTCGGTGAAATAAAAGCATCTCGGCGCTGCAGCTTTCCGTGAAAACCGAATCCAAAATTGGATCTCATCGGTCGTGAACTATCGATAGAAACCTGTGTTGATTCGTGAAAATCGGACCGGTCATGAAACTTCCATGACCAGGCAGTTATCATCTTGAGGAAAGGATGCAGGCGGTGGCGCCGAAAGCACCCATGTATAAAATGTCCTGATATATCGTTAGATCCGGCTGTTAATCTGCTTTTCCGCTGTGCGTTTTTCCAAACATAACCAGTTGAGCGCCAGAGGTAATGCACCAGTCTCCCAGCTTACCGAGCAGTAGCAGCAATAGCACCACTGTGAACCATGAAAACAGGTGCGCCAGGCTCTCGCCGTCGTGTGTTAACCGGGCTGTGATCCTGGCAGTTTCTATAAAATATGTTGCGAAGTAGCTAATGCTGTCAGGATTGGTGAATAACTCCCATGTAACATACACAGCACCAGCCAATGCCCAGATGCCGAAACAAATCAAAAGCAGGCCGAGTATGGCCGAGGTCAACGCGAGTACGCGCTGTAATGGATCATGTGCAGCATTCATGTTGTCAAAATTCATTGTGATTCTCTTTTTTAGTTGAGGGCATCTACTCTGACCCCTCTCCTGAAATATGGCGATCAGACATAAACCAGAATCGCCACGTAATGACTGACGCTGCCGGCCAGGACGAACAGATGCCAGATTCCGTGCATCAAGGGGTGCCGGTTATCCAGAGCATAAAACACAATGCCTGAAGTGTAGAATATGCCTCCGCTCAACAGCCATAGGAAGCCAGCGAGTGGCATCACTGCAAGCAGTGGCTTGATCGCCAGCACGATCATCCAGCCCATCGCGAAGTAAATGATCATCGGCAGCACACGCGCGCCACGCATCGGCAGTGCATCGAGCACCAGGCCCAGTATCGCCATGGCCCAGATCACGCTGAACATCCACCAGCCCACAGCACCGTTGAGCGAGACCAGCGTCAACGGTGTATAGCTGCCGGCGATCAGCAGATAGATAGCCTGATGATCGAGTACCTGAAACACCTCTTTTGCGCGTCCCGTCGGCAGGCCGTGATAAAAAGAGGAGATCAAATAGAGCAGGAACAGCGTGGTGCCGTAGATACTGAAGGAAACGATGCGGCGCGTATCTCCATCCTGCGATGCCACCACAACCAGCACCGCGGCACCCGCCAGTGCCAGCGCGGCTCCGATCAGATGTGAAATGCTGTTGAAGCGTTCGCCTTTGATCATGCTGGAAATGCCTACCTGAATCCTGACAAGGCCTCCTTCAGCGTGTCGAGATACGATCCATGATGTGGCACAGATTCACATGATAAGGATCCTCTGATTAATTCTAGATCGAGGGCATAGTGAAATGAAATGGCTCAGATCAAGGCAATAAGCGCACCTATGTTGATGCTTGCAGTCTCTCCACCCCACTAGGCGAGCGCCAATCTATTGGGTTGCCGGGATAAGAATATCCACCTCAACCCTGTGTTCCAAATGATCATCAACCAGGCATATCGCATGCCCTTCCTGTTCGATGTTGTCCACCTTGATACAGACCACTCCCCTCTTCCCGGCCTCATCCGTGCAGGTTTGCGTTATGTCGAGATGATAGACCGTCTCACGATAACGGTAGTGTATCTTCAACCCACTCCAGTGCGACGGCAGGCAGGGTTCAATGAACAGCCTGTCCGTCTCCAGCCGCAAGCCCAGCAGGGACTCCAGGATCAGCCGGTACATCCAACCGGCCGAGCCGGTGTACCAGGTCCAGCCGCCGCGTCCGGTGTGCGGGGCCACCGCATAGACATCCGCCGCCATCACATAGGGTTCTACCTTATAGATGGCGATCGCTTCCCGTGATTTCGCGTGATTGGCCGGATTGATCATGGTGGTGAGTTCCCAAGCGCGCTGACTGTCGCCCAGGGCCGCGAAGGCCATCGCCGCCCAGATGGCGGCATGGGTGTATTGCCCACCATTCTCTCTCACGCCCGGTACGTAACCCTTGATGTAACCCGGATCGGCATCGGACAGGTCGAAGGGTGGATCGAGCAGTTGGATGAGTGCGTTGTCCCGGTTCACCAGTCTCTCGTCCACCGCCGCCATGGCCTTGCGGACACGCTTGCCACTCCCCGCGCCGGAGATCACAGCCCAGCTTTGCGAGATGGAATCGATTTGGCATTCACTGCTCAGCGACGAACCAAGGGGCGTGCCATCATCGAACCAGGCGCGCCGGTACCAGGAGCCGTCCCAGGCATGCCGTTCGAGACGCTTCCCCAAGCGCGTTGCGTTTTCCGTACAAAACGCTGCAAATTCACCATCGCCGTGTCGCAGTGCCAGTGTCCCGAACCGGCGCAGCACTTCATACAGAAAGAAACCCAGCCAGACACTTTCACCCTTACCCTCGATGCCCACCCGGTTCATGCCGTCGTTCCAGTCACCGGAGCCGATCAGCGGCAGGCCGTGCGGTCCCGATCGGAGGCCATGACGGATTGCGCGCACGCAGTGTTGATAGAGGCTTTCCATGTTGCCTGAGTGGCCGGGAAGATCGAAGTAGGACTCTTCGTCAGGGTCGAGCGGCCGTCCTTCGAGAAAGGGTACGGTTTCATCCAGCACCCCGGTGTCGCCACTGCTCAATACATAGCGGGCGGTCGCCAGCGCGAGCCAGAGATAATCATCGGAACAACGGGTGCGTACCCCTCTTCCGGAAGGCGGGTGCCACCAGTGCTGGACATCCCCTTCGACAAACTGACGGCCCGCGCAGAGGAGCAGCTGGGCACGTAGCAGCCGGGGTTCCGCGTGCACCAGCGCCATGGCGTCCTGCAACTGGTCACGGAAACCGAAGGCGCCGCCCGATTGGTAACAGCCACTGCGCGCCCACAGCCGGCAGGCAATGGTCTGGTACAACAGCCAGCCGTTGCTCAACACGTTGAGCGATTCGTCAGGGGTATCGATCTGGACCGCGCCGAGGGTGTGGTTCCAGTAGTGCCAGACCGCCTCGAGGACCCGCCGCGCGGCATCGGCGCCGCGGAAACGGTGCACCAGCTGGTTGGCGCTCTCGCCACCCGGCGATCCACCCAGCCCGAGTCTGAAGATCACCTCACGCTCCTCCCCGTCAGCCAGATCGAAACGGACCTGGATGGCGGCACAGGGATCCAGAGCCGTGCCCAACCTGCCTGACAGGTGGGTCCGCTTGAGTGCCGCCGGATTGGCCAGGCTGCCGTTGCGGCCGATGAATTCGGCGCGATCGCAGGTGATGCTGCGGCTTGTGTCGTCAACATCGAAGAAGGCCACCCGCTCGGGAAACTCGGTGTTATAGGGATTGTGTGCGTAGAGCGCACCGCTGTAGGGATCGACCTCCGTCGCCAGGTACATGGCCGATTTCGGCCGCAGATCGCCAAGAACCCATTCCACGTAGCCCGTGGCGCTGAGCCGGCGGGAGCGGCCGGAGACGTTGCGCAGCTTGAGCACGGAAAACTTGACCGCCGCATCCTGCGCCACATAGACCCAGAGTTCGGAATGGATGCCCTCCTCCCTATGCTCGAACACACAATAGCCGAAGCCGTGCCGGCTGACATAGGGCGTCTCCCCGCGTCTGGGCAGCGGCGTCGGCGACCAGAAATGGCCACTCTCTTCATCACGCAGGTAGAGGGCTTCGCCGCTCGCATCGGTGACCGGATCGTTGTGCCAGGGGGTGAGACGGAATTCGTGGGCATTCTCGCCCCAGGTGTAGGATTGGCCGCTCTCGGAGATGACACAGCCGAAATTCGGATTGGCGAGCACATTCACCCAGGGTGCCGGGGTGATCTGATCGGGCTTGCTGGTGATGACGTACTCGCGCCCGTCCGGGGTGAATCCACCGATATCGTTGGTGAGGATCAGCTCCCGTGGCGGCACTTCGAATGCCGCATCCGGCTCCTCCTGTCGCGGTCGGCTGGGGGTGAGACGCGGCACACGGACCTGCGCGGGACCGGGACGATTGACCTGCTCCGCCAGAGACCCCCGGCTGTCGCTGATGATGACGCGGGCGACGGTCTGGAACAGGATGCGGTCCTCATGGGAGATCTGCTCCGCCGAGCGCACGAAGATGCCCCCCGGCCGCTCCATGGCCTGAGTTTCCAGGCCCACCGCCACCATGCCCAGAATCTGATCCTGCAGTACCTGCCGATAGCCGGCGTGGTCCTCGTTCCAGATCACCAGGTCCACCGCCAATCCTTTCAGTCGCCAATAGGCATGGGCCTGGATGAGCTGGCGCACCAGTTCGATATTGGCCAGGTCGGCAATGCGCAGCAGCACGATGGGCAGATCGCCGGAGATGGCAAACCCCCACAGGCCGGATTGCCCCCGACGGTTGCGCATGAGCAGGCTGCTGTCGGCGCGCAGTGTCGCGTGCGCATAGATGATCGAGTTGGCCAGACGCCCGTAGAGTTGCGCATCCGCCTCGCTGGCGTTGATCTGGCGCAGCACCACCTGGGCATGAGTCCAGGCCAGTTCGAAGACCCGGTCGGCAAGACTCCGATCCTGATATTTCCCGATCAGACCCAGCACCGTCTCGCGGCTTTCGCCAATACCGTAGACCAGGTCCACACTTGCCGATGCATCCGGCTCTAGCCGGATACGACAGCGAATGGCCAGTGCCGGATCCAGCACCGACCCCTGGCTGCCGGATAATCTCCCCGCTTCGGTCATCGCCCAGGGAGCGGCGGCGCTGCGCCCACGGCCGATAAAGCGCGCACGGTCGCTCTCGTAGGAGAGTTCGAGGACGTCCGCATCGTGCACGGCCATGAGATGAAACATCCAGGGTACCTGCTCGTCGCGGGAGCGTGGGCGGCGGGTGCAGAGCATGGCCCGTCGCGACTCGACGATCTCGGTCTGTACGAAGAGATTGCTGAATGCCGGGTGCAGGGTATCGGCGGCGGCGGCCGCCAGCACCACCTCGGTGAAGCTCGTGACTTCGATGACGCGACGTACGGATGAGCGGTTGGTGATGGTGACTCGCCGCAGTTCGATATCGTCTTCCGGCGACACGACGATGTCGGTATGGGTGTCGAAATCACCGTCCCTGCGGCGATATTCCGCACGCCCTTCCGAAAAGATCGCTTTGTACTGTTCCGCTTGGCGCAAGCAGGGTTGGTGGGTGGTGGACCAGGTCAGATCGCTCTCCGGCTCGCGCAGGTAGCAGAACGATCCCCAGTGATCGCGGGTGTTATCTTCACGCCAGCGCGTCACCGCCAGGTCTTTCCAGCGGCTGTAGCCGCCGCCTGCGTTGGTGAGCATGACGTGATAACGGCCGTTGGAGAGCAGCTGCACTTCCGGCACCGGGGTGTCGGGCGTTTCGAGCACGCGTATCGGCATCTGTGCGGCCTCGCCGAGCTGGATGTCGGTGAGCTCGGTACCATGGGTATAGAATGACGAGGTCTTGGGTATCTTCTCCTGCAACAACAGCAAGGTGGCCTGGAACAGCGGATCGGATATGAAACGTTTCTGCATCGGTTGATCGAGCAACAGCGAAGCCAGGGCAAGCAGGCTCATGCCCTGGTGATGGGCCATGTAGGCGTGCACCAGGGTATGGGGTTCGCCGCGCCTTTGCCGTATCGGGGTGTAGTCGACGGCTTCATAGAAGCCGAAGCGCCCTTCCGCGCCGTTGTCAGCGAGTCGCTGCAGGTTCAGACAGGCCGCCTCCGGCGCCACCATCAGCGCCAACACCGTGGCGTAGGGGGCGACGACCAGATCGTCAGCGAGTCCCCGTTTCAACCCCAGACCGGGCACGCCAAAGGCGCGGTACTGGTAGTTGAGATGCCCGTCCACCCGGTTGTAGCCGGACTCCGACATGCCCCAAGGCAACCCCAGCTGATGGCCATACTCGATCTGTCGCGCCACCGCCGCGCGGCTGGTCTGGTCGAGTAGCGTGTTTTCGAACACCGGCATCACCAGCTGCGGCATCAGATACTCGAACATGGAGCCGCTCCAGGAGAGCAGGATCGGCTCGCCACCGGCGCTGGTGAGCAGGCGTCCCAGGGCGAACCAGCTCTCCTGGGGCAGCTGTCCCTGGGCGATGGCAATGAAAACGCTCAGACGGGCCTCCGAGGCCAGCAGATCGTAATAGCTCGCATCCCGCCGCCGCTCATCCAGGTTGTAGCCGATACTCAACAGTCGCGATGAATTGTCGTAGAGGAAGCCATATTCCATGTCGGCGAGTTCACCTGCCTGCAGGGCCAGACGCTGCAGGGTGGCAATGCGTGCCTGGGCGCGCGCGCTGGCCTGCTCGACATAGCTGATCAGGTTGCTTAGCCAGACGTTTTGCGCGGGTGTCGTACCGTTGTTCAGCAGACTTTCGAGGCGCGGCGAGAGCGTTACCTCGAGCCCTGCCAGGATACGCAGTGTCGGTATGAGATGGATCTCGGGAAGATCGACCAAGCTGTCCGGCGCTGTCGGCAGTCCGGCCCAGGGTGCGAGGAACAACAACTCATCCAGCGTCGCCTGGCACTGCCGCTTTAACGCCATTGCCCACCAGCCCGTATGGCTCTCGGGTTCGTCACCGGAATCATTGGCCAGCGACTCGGCGGCTTGCACCAGCCGGTCCAGACTCAGCTTGATATCCAGGAGCGTGGCTGGTGGGGCAACAAGGGCGGATTCAAGGATCTTGCGAAAGGGCGCGAGCCGGGTTGTCGCCGGTTCGTCCGTCTCCTGCAGAATCTCAAAGGTGGTGCGCAGGCCGTCCAACCAGCGCGGCTCCAGGATCGGGCGATCCAGCAGCGCGAGCAGCCCCGGACGCAGGGTCAGCAGATGGCCCGCCAGATTGCCGCTGTCCACCGTGGAGATGTAAGCCGGGTGCAGCGGCTGCAGCGTTTGGGTGTCGTACCAGTTCAGGAAATGGCCGCGATGGCGTTCCAGTCCTGTCATCGTCTCCAGCGTCCGGCTTGTGCGTTCGACCAGCTGTCCGGCCGGAATGTAGCCGAAGTCATAGGCGGAGAGATTCGCCAGCAGCGTCAGCCCTATGTTGGTGGGCGAGGTGCGATGAGCCAGTGTGGCGGCACGGTACTCCTGGTAGTTGTCCGGGGGCAGCCAGTGGTCCTCCGGGCCAACGAAAGTTTCGAAGAATGCCCAGGTCTTGCGCGCAATGCGGTCGAGAAACCGGGTCTGATCCGCGCTCAGCCGTGCCTCGCGGCGGGACAGCGGCAGACTGATCCACCAGGCGATGGCGGGAGATACGAGCCATAGGAACAGAATGGGTCCCACCACCGTCAGTGTGGCCGGATTCGGCGTCACCAGGAAGGTCATGCCGAGGATGGCTATCACGGGGGCGATCCACATGGCGCGGAACGAGGCAACAAGGTCGCTTCGGCTCAGTCGTTCCTGATCGCCCGAGGGATTCCATTCCAGCAACTGCCGACGGGTCACCAGCAAACGCCAGTGTGTGCGCAGGATGGCGTCCAGACTGTAGAAGGCTTCATACGGCAGCGTCACCAGAACGAAACCGGCCTGGGTGAATCGCTGGCCGATGCTACGGAGCACGGTGCCGAAATGATGGTGCAAGCCGATATCTTCGGGTTTACGCAACAGGTCCAGCAGGCTGGCCAACATGGGGGGGATGAAGAGAATTCCGAGCACCGTCAGGGTCCAGAAGGCAGCCGACGCAAAAACAGTCCAGCCCAGCAACAGGAGCAGTGTCAGAGCCACGGACACCAGGCTGCGGCGCAGATTGTCCAACAGCTTCCAGCGCGACAACGCCGGGAGCGGGTTTTTCAGCCATTGACCATCGGCACCGGGCACCCGCGGCAGCAGCCAGCCCACCAGTTGCCAGTCGCCACGAATCCAGCGGTGGCGGCGATTGACGTCGGCTTCATAGCGTGACGGATACTCCTCGAAGACCTGGACATCGCTGAGCAATCCGGCCCGTGCGTAGCAACCCTCCAGGAGATCGTGGCTCAATATCCGGTTTTCGGGGAAACGCCCCTTGAGGGAACGCTCGAAGGCGTCGATATCATAGATCCCCTTGCCGATGAACGAACCTTCGTCAAACAGGTCCTGATAGATGTCAGAGATGACACGGGTGTAGGGATCGACCCCGGGTTCACCGCCCTGCAGGCGCGCATAACGTGATAGACGCGTGTCGGGCAGACTCAGGCTTACACGCGGTTGGAGAATGCCATAGCCCTCACGGACCCGCGCCAGGGTCTCGTCGTAGACCGGTCGATTCAGCGGGTGCGCCATGGTCCCGACGAGCGCCCGCGCGGCATCACGCGGCAGGCGGGTATCCGTGTCGAGAGTGATCACGTATTTCACCTCGGAGAGTCCCGCCGTGTCTCCGACAATGAGAGAGAAGCCATCGCTACTGCCCTCCCGCAGCAAGGCGTTCAGATCCGCCAGCTTGCCGCGCTTGCGCTCATAACCCATCCACACCCGATCACGAGCATTCCAGCGACGGGGGCGATGAAAGAGAAAGAATGGATCATTGCCTGAGCGTGTGTATTGCCGGTTCAGCGCTTCGATGCGCTCCCGGGCAAGCGCCAGCAGCGGGGCATCCTGCGCCTGGATCGCCTCGCCGGCATCGACAAAATCGGTCAGTAGTGCGAAATGCAGGTTGTCATCTCGATTGGCGAGAAACCGGACTTCCAGCGCCTCGATCAGATGCGCCACATTGCGCGAACTGGTGAGCATGCTCGGCACCACCACCAGGGCACGCGATCCCGCCGGAATGCCTTTGGAGAAGTCCATGCGCGGCAGCGGATGCGGCGACGCCAGCAGGGTGGCCAGCCAATTCACCAGCGCCACAGCAAGCTGGCTCGTGGCCAGCAGTGCGAGGAGAGCCAGCCATGCCAACACCCCACTACCCGCGCCGTCCGCCCATGCTCTGTTCAGCAGGAGACCGGTGAGGAGCAGCGTGATCGACGCGATCCCCCCCAGATAGAGGCGCAGGGGAAATCGGCCTGCCCAGCGCCGAAGCGCCGCCATCAGGGTAGGTTTCGCCTGCAGGGCGCGCTCCAGCTCAGGCAGACCACGGTCGATCAGGTAGTAGCCCACGTGAGTCGATCGCGCTTCGGTACCTGCGCGCAGGGCACTTGCCTGTGCAAGCTCAATGGCAAAACGGGCCACGGCCTCTTCCGACTTACCGCTGGCCTTCGCAACATCTTCCACCACATGGCGGTAACGGTCACGGCTTGCGAAATCCATCGTCGCGTAGACGCTGAGCGGATCCGTGCGCAGGGTCTGCTCGACGATGCTTACGGTTTCGACAAACTCACGCCAGTCCATGGTGCCCAGTAGACGCAGGCTGGCGATGCTGTTGCTGATGGAGACCTGGTCAGCGGCCTGCTGACGGGTTCCCGAACGCACCAACTGTTCGATGCTCAGACCGGACTCGGCCAGTTGCTGCTCAATCCAGGTAAGCGGCATGGCAAGGGCAGGTCCTTGACCTTGCAGGCGGCGCGCCATTTCAGACACGAAAGGCGTTGTCATCGGTGGCTTCGATCGCGCCATATCAGCGATAACCAGAATCAGGTTCTTGGGCTCTTGACGCGCGACCTCCGTCAGCCTATCCACCCAGATGACGGCAAGATCCCGATCTCGTCTGCCGCTGGCGATGCCGGTGGCGACGCGACGTAAATTTTCGATCAACGCCAGGCGCAACATGATGGGAATGGCCCATAACTCACCCAGTCGTAATGGCGTGACGGTCTGGTAAGCCGTGACGAAGCGATTCAGGCCGTAAGGATCGACCCGTCCGTCGCCATGGGCAATAGTCTCAAGCGCAATATCGTAAGTGCGAGGCAATCCGGCGGAGGTTCCCCCGGCCAGGCTCGGCAGCTCACGGCTGTATCCTTTTGGCAGGTGTTGCCTGGCGGTGTGGATCTGCTCTTCGATGAGGTAGAAGTTATCGAGCAGCCATTCAGAGGCCGGGGTTATCGGCTGTTTCGCCAGCACGGCCGCCATGAGCTGGTTGCGGGTGCTGAGCAGCACGCTCTCGTTGGCTGCCAGGCGCGACAGTAGATGTTCCGCTACCTGTTCTGGTGACAAACGATGTACGGAGGCGAGACGTACGCCATGCTGCTCCATCTGATCGGCACTGAACAACTCCGCGCGCAAGGGAGTCTCGTTGATGACAATCCTGCTCGCAGCGCCACTTCTTTCCTTATGCAACCCTGTCCGCAACGTCCCGATTAGTCGACGAAGCGTGAAGCGATTTAGAAAACCTATCATCCTCTTTGGCTCCACACGTATCTCCCAACCGCTCAGCGAACGGCTGCTGTTGCGCCAAGTGGCTGGATATCCTATTGACGATGATTGAAATGGTCTAGTCAGGAAATGCCCCGACGTCTTGCCAGGGGAGAAAGAAGTGTACAAGAACGGTTCTAGCCCCTGTATCGCGAAGGATTGTAACATGCGATTCAGGTTGAACCGAGGACTCTGACCCGAGATCGGCGGTGGGGAGCGATCTATTGCGAATCATGTTTGAAATCACAGAATTTGTGCCAATTCTACTGCAAAGATCCGGTCGCGTAAGAAGATCAACTCGAAGCGCTTGTTTGTATTGAGTTTATTGATGTGGCACGACTATTATTTTTTCCAATGCCGGTGCCTGTTTATTCCTGTTAACCCTGCTCTTGGCAGTGGTGCCCGACCTTGCAGGATGTAATGTAAATCTTGGCGAAAGTATATCTGGCCTTTCCTACCTCACACGCGCATACTCGATCAAGCGTCATACCCTCTGTATATGCGGATCGATTGGAGCCGTTTGGCATCGTCCATCAGCTTCCGCCGCCCTTCGATCAGAGAGCACCTTAATCCTTATCAGGAGAAGACAGCATGTCCAAATCCCAGCGTTCCAACAAGGAAGGAAAAAAGCAGGCTTTGATGACACCGAAGGAAAAGAAAGCGGCCAAGCGGTTGAAAAAGCATGCCAGCGACCCCTCTCCTTTCATTGTCAAGCCAGCGTAAGTTGATATCGCGATAGTAGGTCTTGGATGATCGGATGGATTTGAGTGCCTGTAATCGTTGCTATTGCTGACCCGATTTTCGATTCAAGCGGAAACGCACACATCAATTCAACGAAAACTCAGCCCTGCCCTGCTATCTTCGCCACCTGCGTCTTGCATTAACAACCCAATGATCGACATTGCAGGTTCGGAAAACACAAACGAATCGAACATGAATTGTGTATATCAGTGGTTGACATTCAAGATTCCATCCGCTGAGGGAGAAAGGAGTTACCAATGTATCGCCTTATGATGTCTAAGAAGCTGAATCACGACTGTATGCCAAATGGATCCATGTCATCATATCGGCAGACTGAAGTGAATCACTTCGCGCGGTTACAGTCTGCCGTGGAAGCCTGTGAGTTAGCTAACATCAAAGGCAAATCCCGCTACTATGTTATGAATGATCTGGGAAAAGAATACTACGATTGTAGCTGGATAGATTGACCGTCTGTGGATCGTTTCCAGCGACTACTTACTCCGCTTTCACTCGACCAGTAATTTTCTAGTTTCTATCAATGGATTTATGTTGTAAAAACCAGATATTGAATTCTCTGACTCTGTTTCCCTGCAAATTCTGTTACTGTGGCATATTACAATGACCACCCTTGTCAACGCCGAGTCAATACAAAATCAGTGGAATAATAGGGGCCACGTTTTTCCCTTGTCGCCACTATGTTCTATTATAATAACGTGGTCAGACGTTACTATTATTTCATAACTTACGCTTTCGCAACTTTAACATCGGCTTTTCAATGAACTTGTATGAGAAATATGCACCCATCACAGTCAATGTAAACCCCAACATTCCAGTTGAATAATGACCGATGCTGATATTGAGCATGTCCCATGCGTAAGCTGCCGCTTTATCCGCGATACCTGCCGCTAGCTCGTGGTATAAGTACATAGCGTAAGAGATGACTCCGATGAACACCAGAAATCTGTGGTTGAGCCATTTCGCAAACCATGCCTGATTGTTAGCCATGCACTGTACAAGAATCAAGCCAATCAATATCGCTTCAACGGTAAAGCCGAAAGTATAAGAATATGTTGGTGCCTTCAATCCTATCAGTCGGGACAGTATCAGTGCCGCCAGGAAGATTGGCATAAGCACGGGAAAATCCAGCAATCTCCATATTTTGGCCCTCAGGTTGGCATCCTTGAGAATCACAGCCAACAAACAACCAATCGCCAAATTGTCAAACCTTGAATCGAACGTGCGATAGAGCCATTTTTCCGTCATCGAAAGTTCAAACATGGCATAGCAACGCCACAATACCCCACCAATGATAACCAAAGCCAAAAAAGAGACGATGTAATTTTTGCCTCTCTTCATTGTAAGCATGAAAATCAGAGGCCAAACTATATAGAACTGCTCTTCAACACAGAGTGACCATATATGCCCCAGACTTGGATGTCCACTTCCCGTGATCGGATAGTAGTAATTATAGTAGTAGAAAAAAGAGGGCAGAATGAAATTTGTAATCGCTTCATCTTTTTGAAGCATCTCAATAATAAATATTATTATCAAAAAACTAAAATACGCAGGAAATATTCTTAGTGTGCGCCGGAAATAAAACCCCTTCAAGGATATATCGCCAGCGACTGCATGTTCCCTCAACAACAACCAAGTAATTAGTAAGCCGCTAAGAACAAAAAAAGCACTGACACCCAGACGCGCACCCATGAAACCGTAACTGTGATGAAGCATAACAGCGATTATTGAAACCGCACGTACACCATCAAGAGAAGGCAAATGCTCATTCGATAAAGCTCGGTCCAAACGGGTGGTATCCATTCCATTACCCTTTTCCAGTTTGCGGATAGTATTCAGACACCAGGAAGAATAGACTTCCTATAACCGAAAATCCAGTAACACTTCTGGTGTGTAATATGCAACTGAATTAGACACTATTCAGACTCGTGGCAATGATCCGCCAGGTGCACTAATGCTTCAGTTCAGAATAACTCAGAGCAGAATTAAAGATAACGAAAAAAGAAATTTGTATATAATCAATCTATTTGAAGAGTCTAACGCGATTGTCCACTTCCTGAGGATTATTTATGCAACGCGACTTAAATTGCAGTGATTGCCTTTTTACTTACTTTCAAGTGAGTTTTCATATATTGCTTTAGGCGGTACCTGTTTCACTGTTTCTCGTGCAAGGTATGCGTGTATTTGGCTTCGATCCCGATAGTTCTGAAGCGTTTTTTCATCACACACGCGAGCTGGTACCCATCGTTTGATTAGCCGCTTGTTCTTCATCCGTTCAACTTGAGACCAGGAAAAGCGATACTTTGGGGTCAGAGTAAATTTTCTTTGACAGAGTAACAATTACGCAACATCCTCTCAGAAAATTTACTCTGACCACGTTACGTTATTGGTCATCAACACATAGGCATGTACTGCTACTCGGTACTTGTCCGAAGATTGCTTAATGCAATCCCGGTAAAACCGGTAATCCTCATCCGCAAAAAAGCAGGCATCCCGGTTATTCCCTCGTTGAGGCTGTAGAAAAACCCCCGATTCAGCTAAAATTACGTGAAGATCACGCCTAAGGGGAAAGGACCATGGCTCGCTATGTGGATACCTACTACGATCAAATGAAGATGATCCCGGTTTCCTTCGAAAGCCAGATCC
>JBNKOL010000024.1:0-33845 GCA_050294655.1 Sedimenticolaceae bacterium | reverse complement strand
AAGAAGGACCCGCTGCCGGCGTGGTGCTGGAGTCCAGTCTCGATAAGGGACGCGGCCCGGTCGCGACACTACTGGTGCAACGGGGTACCCTGAGGAAGGGCGATATCATCCTCTCAGGCATGGAGTACGGCCGTGTGCGCGCCATGTTCGATGAAAACGGCAAGCCTATCGACGATGTCGGGCCGTCTATGCCGGCCGTCGTGCTGGGGCTATCCGGCACACCCAACGCAGGCGACGATATGATCGTCGTGCCCGATGAACGCAAGGCACGCGAGGTTGCGCTGTTCCGTCAAGGCAAATTCCGCGATGTGCGCCTTGCCAAACAGCAGCAGGCAAAGCTCGAGGACATGTTCACCCAGATGCAGGAGGGTGACGTCCAGCAGGTCAATCTGCTCATCAAGGCCGATGTGCAGGGCAGTGTCGAGGCTCTCAAGGAGTCCCTGGTGAATACCTCCAGCGAGGAGGTTAAGGTGCGGGTGGTGGCTTCCGGCGTAGGCGGTATCAACGAGTCGGACGCCAATCTGGCTATCACCTCCAACGCCATCATCATCGGCTTCAATGTACGTGCCGACGCCGGCGCCCGCCGAGTGGTGGAGGAGCAGGGCATCGATATGCGCTACTACAGCATCATCTACGAGGTCATCGACGATGTGAAAATGGCCATCTCCGGCATGCTGTCGCCGGAGATTCGCGAGGAGATCATCGGTCTGGCCGAGGTGCGCGACGTGTTCCGCAACTCCAAGCTGGGCGCGATCGCCGGTTGTATGGTGATCGAGGGCATGGTCAAGCGCAATAACCCGATCCGCGTACTGCGCGATAATGTGGTGATCTACGAAGGTAACCTGGAGTCTTTGCGACGTTTTAAAGATGACGTTGCCGAAGTGAAGAACGGCATGGAGTGTGGTATCGGCGTAAAGAACTACAACGATGTGCAACCGGGCGACCAGATCGAGGTGTTTGAACGCTCCGAAGTCGCACGGACCGTGCAATAATCCGCCGGTTGCCTGTCAATGTCGCGTGACTTCAAGCGAACCGATCGGGTAGGTGCAGAGATACAGCGCGAGCTGGCCGAGCTTATCCGGGAAGAGATCAAGGATCCGGCATTGGGCATGATCACGTTGCAGGAGGTCCGTGTGGTCAGGGACTTCTCCCAGGCCAAGGTCTTTTTTACCGCAATGGCGGGCCAGCTCTCCCACAAGGAAGTTGCAAAGCACCTGAATCAGACAGCCGGGCATCTGCGTTGGTTGTTGGGTCGGCAGATGAAACTGCGCACCATACCGAAGCTGCTTTTTGTCTACGACGAATCGGTTGAAGAGGGGGAGCACCTGGCGGCGCTGATCGATCGGGCAGTGGCGGATCACGAAAGCGAATAGCCACTATTTTAATTTCGATTTTTTGCATTATGAATTTAGAATGGATGAGCTCACTTCGCTTGCGCACGCTTTATATTGATTCTTATCGGCCATGCGCGCGGCGCACACCGCCAATTCATAATTCTAAATTGATCTCAAGAGATAACTATGGGACGTCGTCGTAACAGAGGGCGCAATATCAGTGGGGTATTGCTGCTCGACAAGCCAATCGGCCTAACCTCCAACAAGGCGTTGCAGGAAGTGAAATTCCTCTTCAAGGCAGCCAAGGCGGGTCACACCGGAAGCCTCGATCCGCTGGCCACCGGTCTGCTGCCCATCTGTTTTGGCGAGGCGACCAAGCTGTCGGCCTTTTTGCTCGATGCCGACAAGCACTATCGTGTCCGCGTCAAACTGGGTGAGACCACCACCACTGCCGATGCAGAGGGCGAAGTGGTGGAACAGGCCGATCCCAGCGGCGTGAGCGAAGACGATGTGCGCACCGTACTGGATGAATTCCTCGGTGAGCAGCAGCAGCTTCCGCCCATGTACTCAGCGATCAAACATCAGGGTGAACGGCTCTACAAGCTGGCTCGACAGGGTGTCGAGGTTGAACGTGAACCTCGCACCATACACATCCATGCGCTGAACCTGCTGGGTTTCGAGCTGCCCGAGTTCGAAATCGATGTGCACTGTTCCAAGGGAACCTATGTGCGGACACTGGCAGAGGATATGGGCAAACGACTTGGTTGCGGCGCCCATGTGATCGGTCTACGGCGTACCGGTGTGGGCCCCTATGACGACCAATCGATGATAACGCTGGAACAGGTGCAGGCCGCATTTGCCGACAAGCGCTTCCAGGAAATGGATGAGTGGCTGCTGCCGCTGGAGAGTGCCCTGTACGAGTGGCCGGTCGTCAAGCTCACGCCCGATGCGGCCTTCTATATGCAGCAGGGGCAGCCGATCATGGTACCCAACGCCCCGACCAGTGGCTGGGTGCGGCTCTATGCCAATCAAACCGATTTTTTAGGCGTTGGACAGATACTCGACGACGGGCGAGTGGCGCCCAAACGCTTGATGCAGGTAACGAATTGAATTGCTGGTGAATTCCAGGCCAATAAGGGTGATTCCGGCTTGCTGTCGAGGCCCATAACGCGCATACTACGCGGTCTTTCGGGCTCTGCCCGATAAAGCGAGATTTTTTTTACCGGTCCGGTCGGCCTGAACTCATTGTCGGGTAGACCTGAAAAGTGGCCAATTATACGACGCAACCCACAGGAGAACGTCATGACAATGAGTGCAACCGACAAGAAAGCCATCGTTGAAGAGTACCAGCGCGCGCCTGGCGACACTGGCTCACCTGAAGTGCAGGTGGCTTTGATGACCAACCGTATTACTCAACTGACCGAGCATTTCAAGGAGCACAAGCAGGATCACCACTCCCGTCAGGGTCTGGTGCGACTGGTCAATTCCCGCCGCAAGCTGCTCGATTATCTGAAAGCCAAGGATCAGCAGCGCTATCGCGATCTCATTGCACGATTGGGCCTGCGTCGCTAAACCACCTTTCCGCCAAACATCAGAATCCCAAGGATTTAACCGTGACTTTGATAAAGAAAGAATTCCAATGGGGAGACAAAAAGGTCTCCATCGAAACCGGCGAGATTGCAAGACAAGCGGATGGCGCCGTGATGGTCAACATGGATGACACCGTGGTTCAGGTGACCGTGGTCGAGTCCAAGAGCAGCGTAGCGCGGGATTTTTTTCCGCTGACCGTTGACTATCAGGAGAAAACCTACGCCGCCGGCATGATCCCCGGCGGTTTTTTTCGTCGCGAGGGTCGTCCCAGCGAGAAGGAGATTCTCACCTCACGTCTGATCGATCGTCCGATCCGTCCGCTTTTCCCCAAGGGCTTCACCAGTGAGGTGCAGGTCATCATCACCGTGATGTCCCTCAATCCGGCGGTCGATCCAGAGATCCCCTCGTTGATCGGTACCTCCGCCGCGCTGGCTATCTCCGGTCTACCCTTTCAGGGCCCCATCAGCGCCGCCCGCGTCGGCTACAAGGATGGCGAGTACATCCTCAATGCCGCCTCCACCGGCATCAATCCCGACTCCGATCTGGACCTGGTGGTTGCCGGTACCGAAGAGGCGGTCCTGATGGTGGAGTCCGAAGCCAATCAGCTCTCCGAGGAGATCATGCTGGGTGCGGTGCTGTTCGGGCACGAGCAGTCCCAAGTTCCCCTCCAGGCAATCAAGGAGCTGGCTGCCGAGGTCAACAAGGCCGCCGCTGAGTTTACTGCACCGGTGGAAGATGCCGAGCTGACCGCCGCTGTCGAGGCCGAGGCGGCCCAGGGCATCGGCGATGCCTACAAGATTGCCGACAAGCTGGAGCGCTATGCAGCCAGCGACGCTGTTGTTGACGCCACGATCGAGAAACTGTGTGCCGCGGAAGAGGGCAGTGAACCCCGCTGGAGCGCCGATCAGGTCAAGGGCGCCCTGGAGAAGCTGAAGAAGCGTATCGTGCGCGGACGCATCCTGGACGGTGAACCCCGCATCGACGGCCGCGATACCCGCACCGTGCGCCCGATCAGCGTGCGTACCGGCGTGCTGCCGCGTACCCATGGCTCGGCTCTGTTCACCCGTGGTGAGACCCAGGCGCTGGTGGTGACCACTCTGGGCACCGAGCGTGACTCCCAGATCATTGATGCCCTGGAGGGTTCGCGTCGCGAGCACTTCATGCTGCACTACAACTTCCCTCCTTTCTGTGTCGGTGAGACCGGCCGTGTGGGTAGTCCCAAGCGTCGTGAGATCGGTCATGGCCGGCTGGCCAAGCGCGGTGTGCTTGCCTGTATGCCGACCATTGCCGATTTCCCTTACTCGATCCGCGTGGTCTCCGAGATCACCGAATCCAACGGCTCCTCCTCCATGGCCTCGGTCTGTGGTACCAGTCTGGCGCTGATGGATGCGGGCGTTCCGGTTAAGGCACCGGTGGCCGGTGTCGCCATGGGGCTGATCAAGGAGGGCGACAAGTTCGCTGTCCTGACCGATATCATGGGAGACGAGGATCACCTCGGCGATATGGACTTCAAGGTGGCGGGTACCTCCGACGGCATCAACGCCCTGCAGATGGATATCAAGATCAACGGCATTACCAAGGAGATCATGGAGATCGCCCTGGCCCAGGTCAAAGAGGGTCGTCTGCATATCCTCGGCGAGATGAACAAGGTCATCGATTCCCATCGCGATCAGATGTCCGAGCATGCACCACGCATCATCGAATTCAAGATCCACCCCGACAAGATTCGCGATGTCATCGGCAAGGGCGGTGTCACCATTCGTGGCATCACTGAAGAGACCGGCGCCACGGTCGACATCACCGACGATGGTGTGGTCAAGATCTTCTCCGTCGACAAGTCCGCCGGCGAGGAAGCACGTAAGCGGGTCGAGCTGATCACCGCAGACGTGGAGGTCGGTACCATCTACGAAGGAAGGGTCGCCAAATTGATGGATTTCGGTGCTTTTGTGACCATTCTGCCGGGCAAGGACGGCCTGGTGCACATCTCCCAGATCTCCAACGAACGGGTGGAGAAGGTCAGTGACAAGCTGTCTGAGGGTGATATGATCATGGTAAAGGTGCTGGAAGTGGACAAGCAGGGGCGAATCCGTCTCAGCATGAAGGCGGTGGACGAAGCCTAAGGCGCCGTACCGGCGGGCAGCGAAAGAAGGGGCCATCGGCCCCTTTTTTCATGCTCGATCCACCACTTTGGCGGTTCCTGCAATGGGTGCCAACAGGAGTCAGGGGTGTGAAATACTCAATTGGTTTACCTAGATCCCGATTGTAAGTATATTAATGAGCCGTCATTCGGCCCGTTTCCCAATGGGCGGTAACGTAGGTGCTGCTGAAAACAATGCAAGGACGCAGATGCTCATGAAGCTATTCACCAAGGTAACTTCCTACGGACTCATTTCACTCCTGGCCTGCCTGTTCCTGTTGATGGGGTACGCCTCCATCAATCACGATCCCAACTGGGACATCGAAGATCTGGCAGTGCCCACTGCCGACCACCCGTTATCCGGATTCTGGAAACAGCGAAGCTGTGAAGAGCCCTGGGGTTGGGCTATCGGGCCGGTCTCTCCTGGCATCTACTATGTCTCCTTTTGCGGTCCAGGTGGTTGCCTCGATCGGGATGAATCCCGTCCCCATACCTCCATTCTCAATGATCCCAATTATCGGCTGGTCGACCAAAATACCCTGATGATCCTGAGTGAGGACAGATGGTCGACGATGGTCAGGTGCGAGAGCAGAAACTAATTCCTGTCGACTTGCAACAGCCGCTACTCTTGTCTTTAGCCACTTCGGGAGAAGGGACCAGGAAGGGATTCATACAATCAGTGCAAGCGAGCCCGATGGAAGGATCTTTGTCATCAACCAGCACCTTAAAATGGCATATTTCAGTATGTAATGTCGTTGTCAGTTGTTCGGCCGGTATTTAAGCGTAATTGATATCCGATGGGATTTTCGAATTTCGCAAAAATTGACAAATTCTTGCGCAGAGTCAATTATCCATTTATTTTGTCCCGTATACTACTCCGTTAGTCTTCATTCCAGGTATGTGAATCTGAGGTTGTCCCGCTGGGATGTTCCAATCCTGATCACGCGTCTAAAAGTGCCGCCGTTGTAGGAGGGTGTACTTACGGTAGCCTCTCGAGCCAAAGGGATGGCCAGTAAGTGCAGCCAGTAAGTGCAATTGACAAAGTGTGGTGCCAGTAACGATGTTCAAGGTGATCATTCCCGGTCTGGACTCCTATCGGGGGCGTTATGCTTATCTTTCCTTGATTGCCTGCTTTATCCTGATAGTGATCGCCTATTTGAACTGGGGTCAGTTCAGCCGCGCCACGGATTCTCAGATCTCCGCTATTTCTCAGCGTTCCCAAGCAGCGAGTGTGTTGGTCGAGGTACAAGGCCAGCTCAATCTGCTCGAGAAGCATCTACAGCGTATCGTTATCCAACCCACCCCCATGGAGGTCGATGCAGCAAAGCAGACATGCCGTGATCTGGAGGATCGCCTGCGGATGTTGGCCGATTTCCTGAATACAGGCACAATCGGGATGACGGAGACGCTGTTCACCGCTAGTCGGCAGCTAAGTGTTGAGGTCGAGCAGCTGCTGGAAGTACGTCAGGAAGTAGACCGCTGGTTTTCCGCCATGCAATTGTTGCAGGAGGAGATGCAACCCACCAACTTGGCGATGCTGAGTGAGCTCCAGGGGCTGCTGCAGGAGGCGGAAGCCGGACTATCGGCCGAGCAGCAACTGGCCATGGTGGAGGCCATAACCACCCTGCGCCGCGCCTGGTTTGGCATGGTAGAGGAGATGCATTACTTCATCGCATACCGCTTCGGGGTATTCACCGGCAATTCGCAGGCTGAAGGATTCGACTATTCCGCCACTGTCAACTCTCTCGCCGAGCGGGTGAGTGAACGTCTTACGAGCTTGCGTCAGATCTACACTGATGAGTCGATCGGCTTGAACGCGAGCGAGCGGTTGGACCGGCTAGAATCGTACTGCCAGCGTTGGCAGAGCGCCAGTAGGCAGGTTTTCCTGGTCATGGGTAATGGGGTTTGGCGCCAAGATCTTCAGCTGATGCGAGAGAGTATCACACCGATTCTCACCAGCATGCGCGAGCATCTATCCCTGATTAGCCTAAGGCTCGACAAAGAGTCCGCCTCTGACATTACCCATCTGACCCTGACCGCACGCAAACTGTCGGAGTCGATTCTCAGCATTGCCCTGATAAGCATGCTGATGATTCTCGCGGCCTATCTCTATATCAACCGCAATCTGCTGAAACCCATTTCACAGACCGCATATGCTCTCAAGCAGGAGGCCAGAGGCGCCACGAATGTAAGGCCACCGCCGGTACATCTGCGAGAGACCCGTAACCTGGTCGAGGCCTTCAGTGAACTGCGGCGCCAGGTGCATCAGCGCCAGCGCTATCTGGACCATATCGCGCACCACGACCCATTGACCCAGTTGCCCAACCGTACCCTGTTTCGCGACCGGCTCGAACACGCGCTGGCAATCGCCTTGCGGGGTGAGACCATGGTGGGCCTGATGTTTCTCGACCTCGACCAGTTCAAGCAGGTCAATGACAGTCTCGGACATCTGGTGGGTGACGAATTGCTGCGAACCGTAGCGGACCGTCTGGTTTCTCTGGTACGCAATTCGGACACAGTGGCGCGGCTGGGGGGCGATGAGTTTGCGATCCTGGTGGAGAATATTGCGCAGCGGGAGGATATGTCGCTTCTGGCGCAGAAGATCCTAGAGGTGGTGGCACAGCCAATGGTCCTCGATGGGATGCAGCTGCAGACATCCGTCTCTATCGGCATCGCTACCGCTCCCCACGATGATGTCTCCACCGAGTATCTGATTCGTGATGCGGACGCCGCCATGTACGAGGCCAAGCGCCAGGGGCGCGCCGCCTATTGTTTCTTCAGTGGTGAGTTGACCGCCAGGGCCAGCGAAGCGCTGCAGCTGGAAAACCAAGTGCGGCAAGCGGCCGAACAGGGGGAGTACACTTTTCACTTCCAACCCATCATCAACACTAGCAGTGGCGAGTTGTTCTGCTTCGAGGCGCTGATTCGTTGGCAACATCCTACCCAAGGCATCCTCTACCCTGACGAATTTCTCTCGGTTCTGGATCAGACAGGCGCCATATCAACGGTGATCTATCCCTTGTTGGAGCAGGCGATCGTCTTCCAGCAGGCCCAGCTTTCTCAACTGGGAAGAAAGGTGGGGATCGCGATCAATCTTTCGGTCAGGCTGCTCAACGATACCGGTTTCCGCAAAAAAATACTGGAATCTCTTATCGGACGTGCTTTTCTACCCAATAGCCTGATACTTGAGATTACCGAGGATATCCTGATGCAGGATCTGGTCGACGCGGATGTCTTCCTGCAGCAGGCCAAGTCCTTGGGTGCCACTATCGCATTGGATGATTTTGGCACCGGCCAGTCCTCGTTGAGCCATCTGCGCCAGTTCCCTTTCGATTACCTTAAGATAGACCGGGAGTTTATTCGCAACGCTGATACCGATGCCAATGATGCTGGACTGGTACAGGTGATGATTCAGTTGGCTCACGCATTTGGCATCCAGGTGATAGCCGAAGGCGTCGAAAGCGAAGCCCAGTTGGCGTTTCTGCAATCCCTGGGTTGCGACTACCTGCAAGGGTATTTGATCGGTGTGCCCAACCACGCCGAGCACCGGGTCGAGCTCTCGCAACTGATGCCCCTCTTTGAACAGTGAATATCAGGAATCTTTACGCCATTCGTGAATCGCTTTGCGCCGACTGAGGTGCTTCGCGTGTGTCGGCCAATGCGCACGCTGTTCGCCTGCCGGCACTCACCGGGACAGCGGATACCGACCAGCAGCAGGTGAGGATCATGTCTCATTTCGTCGACAAGGTCCCAGGGAAAAACTTCCTCAATCAGCGGGATATGCTGGTTAACCAGATCGTTGAAACGCTTTCGCATGGTGTCGTGCTCGACAACAAAAGGTTTTGTTGTCGCCCGCATTGTTGGATGACGCCTGCATGAGGGGCAATGACAACCAGCAATCGGGAGTAGAGTGGCTCCAGGGCATGAGGGTCATTCGCTGAGCAGAACGAGGTCAAAACCTTGACACCCGAGAGAAAACGCTTTAGATTTCGCGCTCGCTTTGCATATGCGACTGAATTTTCAGCCGTTGCAAACCTGTCCCCATCGTCTAGAGGCCTAGGACACTGGCCTTTCACGCCGGTAACAGGGGTTCGACTCCCCTTGGGGACGCCAAATCCTTATAAAACAAAGGCTTACGGTCGTTCGTAGGCCTTTTTTTATGGTCTAATCCAAAAATCTATATCAATGATAGAGATATTGCCTTTCGCCGCAACGGTACTAAATAAAAAAACCTCTAAATATCAGGGTCAATACTATATTTCAATGCGGCAAATGCCACATACCTGCGGCAAATAACATATTGATAATAAACATAAATATACTGCACAATTTTAGATGTTGTCATGGGGGACGTCGTGCAGTCACAGAGCAAAAGGAAGATAGACATCGCCAGCCTGTATAGCGAGTACGGTGACGCCTTGCATAGGTTTCTTACCAGAAAGTTACCAAATCACGACGCTGCTGATCTCTTGCACGATACCTTCGTGCGCGTGCTGTGCTTGGCAGATGGTTATGAACTGCATAGTCCACGACCTTTCTTGTTCCGAGTTGCCCGCAATCTGATGTTGGATCATCACAAGGCAGGATATTCAAAGATGTTTGAAGTCGATGCAGGTGGTGATGTTGAGCACAGGTCTATAGATAACATCACTCCGGAGGTTTCAGTATACTCTCAGCAGCGTTTGGCTGTACTGCAACGGGCCATTGATGAGCTCCCTCCACGTTGCAGGCAGGTGTTTCTGTTACATAAGTTTGAGCATAAAAGTCATGCGGCTATTGCTGAGATGTTAGGCATTTCCGTCAATATGGTGGAGAAACATGTCATTCGAGCCTTGGCGCACTGTCGCCAGCACTTAGCTGCACTTGACTGAAAACAACTGAAAGGTTCATTTTCTGGAATGGTAGCGATGGTGTGGCGCTGCTGCCCTTCATTGGAATAAAATCCGTCTTATGTTGCGTCCTGATGATTTCAACGAAGGAAAGTTACCTACCTGCAGTGAGCAGGCGGCCGAGTGGTTTGTGCGCATAAGCGGTGGTCAGCCATCGGAAGAGGAAAGATGCGCATTCCAACAGTGGCTGGATGCAGATCCGCAAAATCGCAAGGAATTCCGGGCGGTGCAAGATGTATGGATGGAACTTGACGATCTGAAAGATTCGATCTCTTCCAAGATCAACAACATCAGTGAGTTCAAACGTGATAAATGGACATGGAAGCCGCAGGCTCTGGCCGCATCGCTGGCGCTATTTGTGCTTACTGGCGTATTGGTGTTGTTCTATCATCCAGGTAGTTATAAAACCGCCAGGGGGGAACTGCAGACAGTACGCCTGGCAGACAACTCCGCAGTGCGTCTGAACAGCGATACCTTGCTTAAGGTGGAAATGACAGAAGACAGACGTACAATTCGTTTGCTTAGAGGTGAGGCATATTTCGAGGTCGCACACGATCCGGACAGGCCGTTTTTCGTTGTATCCGCTGGCGGATCCACCCATGCGGTCGGTACGCAGTTCAATGTCTACCGGAAATCATCCGATGTGCAGGTGACGGTGGTGGAAGGCCGCGTGGAGGTTGCCACTGATAATGGGGATATACGTCAGCTAAATGCGGATGAAACGGTTATCTACAAGGGTGATGGACGCGCTATTTCACTGGTGGAAAGCTCGAAAAGAAACGCGTTGGATTGGTTAGATGGACGCCTTCACTTTGAGGCAATGCCGCTAACAGATGTAGTTAGGCAACTCAATCGTTATCTGGAAAAACCTTTGTATATTACCGATCCTAGGCTGAATGATCTTAGTCTCAGCGGCACCTTCCATATCGCGAATCTAGAAGATCTTCCGGAACTGTTACCACGTTTGCTACCTGTATCACTCAAGGAGTCCGGTGATAGAGTCTTGCTGCTCCCTTCCTACTAACACTTCCATAGATTACAAGTCGCTGTAAATAATTTTCTCTTTGATGTCAGGTTTTCTATCTGTCATTCGTCTCTGCTTATATGGCGATGCAGTTTGCTCTGGAACGCGCGACCAAACAATATCTAATGACAATAAGAATTCAGGAGAAAGAAGTGGAGTTAACAAAAGACCTGGACCTATTAAGTTCCTATGTATTTAAACACACTGTCTGTTCAATTATTTTGGCGCTGTCATTCAGAACCGGTATTGTGTATGCAGGCAATGCCGTTGAATTTGATATCGCACCTCAACCTTTAGAGTCTGCACTGCGCACATTCTCTGAGCAGTCCAACGTCGACCTGCTTTACTCAGCTGAAACTGTTCGCGGTCTACACACGGATGGAGTTCGAGGTGTGTATGACCCGGATGAGGCATTACGCATACAGCTGGCCGATTCCGGGATATCTGTTGAGCGTAGAGGTGATGCATATCTGCTCGTGGATACTAAAAAGGAGGGACAGAGAGGTAATCTGTTGCCGACCATTGTTGTAACCGCTACTCGTACAGAACGTGATCAACTGGATATTCCAGCCAGTGTTTCGGTAATTACATCGGAGGATATTGATTACCAGCACACAACCAAGTCAGAAGATGTGCTGCGCTCTATCCCAGGTCTGGATCTCGTATATATGGCTGGAGAATCCTCGGCCAGTATTCCGATTCTGCGTGGACTGGGTCAGAGTTTTGCCGGCACCACTACCCAGGCCTATCTGAATGGCATGCCTGTCGAACCGTTGGCTATTACACGCCGTTATCTCTGGTACATGCTAGATCCGTCTTCGATCGATCGTATCGAGGTGGTGCGTGGTCCCAGTTCCGTATTGTACGGACCTAGTGCCATGGGTGGTGTGATCAACGTGATCACCAAACGCGGCAGCGGTGAACCTTTTGCCGAAGTGGTATACGGGCATGGTTCTCACGATGGACACTCCACAAGATTATCTGCTGGAGGGTCGTCCGGTGACTTCGATGCCTACTTTAGCGCAAGCTTCAAACAGACAGACGGATACAGGCCAGTTACAGAAACTCCTGCGCCCTGGGCGGCTTTGTACTCGCCTGATTATGCAGATCTGGATGGTCGCGATAGCGAGTCGATGAAGTTGAACGGGCGTCTGACCTGGTGGCTTACCGAGGGTACCGATCTGTCTCTCGGCGCCTATCGCTTCAAGAATGATGGTGCGGTGTTGGGTGGGCATCCGAACTATCGTTTGGAACAAGAGGGAACCGTGTACGATGTGACCCTGAATCATCGGTTTTCTGGAGGCCAGATGTTGAAGAACAAGATCGCTTATTCGGAGGTGTCGGCGCCTGAACGTACCTATGACGATATAGCCTGGGGCGGAACTGGTTTGGGACTGGTAGGTTGGGACGACGAGTATGAGAGATCAATCGCCGTAGATCTGCAACTGGATCTGAAACCAATGTCGAATAACACCCTGACCATTGGTGGAGCCTGGTGGGATGGGAAGTACTCCGCAGCCGAGTACGATACATCTGACGTCGAGGTGTGGAGTGGAGAGAATAAAAGCCGTACCTACGGTATATTCGTACAGGACGAGCATCGCTTCGATCGCCTAACTGTTACCTTGGGCGGACGTTACGATATCTATGAGCACTATGACTACGATTCCAATGGAGTAGGTATCCCCGATGCCGATGACGAGGTCTTTACCCCGCGAGTCGCACTCAACTATCGACTGGATGATGGGTTTTCCATCTACGGTTCCGCCGGTACGGGATATATTCCTGCACCGAACAGTCTGAAATATCGTACCGGGGCATTGTGGTTGTCTAATCCTGGATTGAGACCTGAGACCTCAACCTCGCATGAGATAGGGGTCAAGTTCCGCACTTCTGCCAATACTCTGGAAGGTAGTGCTGCGCTGTATACGACTACCTACAAAGACAAGATAGCCGCGATCAACGTGGGTGCGCAGCGGCAATTTCAAAATCTCGGTGAGACAATGGTCCAAGGCTTCGAACTGGATTTGCGCTCTCATCTTGGTAACTACTGGGAACCGTTCTTTAACTACACTTATACAGATTCTGAAATCACCAAGAACCCATCAGATATATCGCTGGAAGGCAATGAGACCGCGAATACACCAAGGCACAAGTCCAATATCGGTCTGATCTACGACAACCCGGGATGGATAACGGCGCAAGCCACTGGCAGGTACGTTGGAAAACGCTACTATCAGGACAGCAATGCGGACAATACTGAGGTCAAGGACCATTTTATCGTAGACGTAAAGCTGTCCAAGTCTTTCAATCTCGGATCAGGATCTGAGTGGACTGCCAGTCTGTCGGTAGACAATATATTCGATGAAAAGGGCTATGGATTCTGGTATCAAGAACTGGATGGCCGTAACTTCTGGTTAGAACTTGGGGCCAAGTTTTGATGATATCGCGACGCATATTAATGGGTTGGCTCTTCCTGGCGATTATCACAACTCCGGTATGGGCCTGCAGACCGTTTGGTTCCTATCAGTTTATCGAGGACCCGACCGGAGGAATCTGGTTTACTGAGGGTGATAATAACTCCATATCGCGTCTGGCCCCGGACGGGGCCGTTACAGCGCACCTATTGCCGACGCCACAGTCAGAGCCATCGTCTTTGGCCCTGAGTCCATCCGGTGCCATCTGGTTCGTCGCTATGGATGTGGCGAAGATCGGTCGTATCGAGCAGGATGGACGGATTGTCGAATACCAGACCCTCGATGGTCATCCTGGTCTTGTCGCTGTAGATCGTAGCGATGAGGCCTGGTTCACCCAGATGGCTGGTAATGAAAGCGGTGCTAGCCAGGGAGGACACGGTGCTCATCGTATCGCCAAGGTGGGACGCATCGACAGAAACGGGCAGATGCACGATTACCTTGTACCACAGGGATGGCCGACATCCATCGCCTTTGATGGTCATGATCGGGCCTGGGTGACTATCCTGGTGCCGGGCGGTAAGACCGGGAAACCCAGAGGCATCCTGGCCAATCTGTCACGCCAGGGAGAATGGAGCATGGCCGAGAGTTGGGAAAACAGTTGCCCGATGAATTTGACGCGTACTCCGGGAGACGGACTGGCCTTCTCTGATCACTGTCAGGGGATCCTTGGTCGTGTTGATGCGGATGGCAATGTTAGCAGACAAAAATTACCGCCAGAGACCTACATCCAGCAGTTGACATCTGCGGCTGACGGTACCTTGTGGTTTACCGGTGATGGAAAGGGTCGTCTGGGCCGAATCGATCCTCAGGGTAAGGTAACCTATATCGAACGTTCTCCCAACGGAGATCAGACCATGGCGGTACTGGCCGCGAGCAATGGAGATGTGGTGTTCTCCGAATTCTACAACTACAACATCAACCGCCTCAAAGTCAGTGGTGAGTTCGTCGAGCACCTGATAAATGTCGATGATCGCAAACAGGTGCGCAAAGTTACTGAAGGAGAGGTATGTCTCATCCAATTCGCTGCCCGTATAGCATCCAAGTCTGCTATGGACCGACGACGTGCAGAAGAGGTGCGTAACGGCAGTTTCCAGCAGGATGGCAAGGGGACAGAGAAGTTGGTTCAGCAGAAGTGTCTGGTCTGCCACGACGCACGTCGCCTGTTGTTGTCGCGCCGTAGTGACTGGAACCCCAGTATCAATCGCATGCGAAATTACCGTGAAGTGCGGGATGTTGAGCCGCTGACCGATAATGAGCGGAGGCGGTTGGTAAGCTACTTCAATAAATATTACGGCATAGATCAGTGACAGTAGGTTAGATCTATTCTGATAATCATTAATTAGTTGTGGTTATTAAATATTTAGTGTTATCGAAGGAACGTGCAACCGGGGGATAAGGTCGAATCGCCTTGGGGACGCCAATTCGGCCGATTCCAGTATCGTTTGCTCAGCTGCCAAACGATATCCCTGCCACACCCGTGGTCCATCCCGCCCGATCTGTCCAAATCCGCCATCCCAGCTGCGATTCGCAACCCCTGTTTTTCCCGTTGAAAGGCTTGGCCGCTATGTCCGGGATTGCTTGCTATCGGTGCCAGGCATCAGGTCATGACAAAGCCGGCGTAGAGATTCAACGCCGCCATGATGCCGGTGGCGAGAAACAGGCAGAGCTCATTACGCATGCCGGGCAGGTCCCGCTCGATATGGCTTCGCAAGCGAATCCGCGGATTGTCTCTGCGTATCAGCACGGTCACTACCGAGAGAGAGGGGGCAAGCAGGCAGATGATGCCCAGGATATTCCAGTCGCTGCGCCACTGATGCAGTAGCAGCACTGCCAACGCCAGCAATCCAGGCAGGGTCAGGGCGGTGGGATGCATGGGATAGACGGTGAAACGGTTCTGCTCCCGGCAGCCCAGGGCGGTCAGCAACAGCCGGCCCGCTATGGCAAGGCGATGGCTCACAAGATGAAGGCCAGTGAGACCGGAATCACCAGCAGACTGGCGAGATTGCCGAAGGCGACCATGGAGGCGACCTGGTCGGGAGACTGCCGATAGCGCTCCGCGAGCAGGAAATTCATCACCGCGGGCGGCAGGATGGCGAACAGCAGTAGGATACGCTGCATCGACTCCGAGGGTTGTAGCCAGAGGATTGCCAGCCAGGCGCTGAGCAAGCCGGTGGCGGGGCAGAGGAGCGAGCCAACCAGTCCCGCCTTCCAGTGGCTGATGTCGATATGGATCAAGCGTACCCCAAGTGCCACCAGCATCAGTGGAATGGCCACTTGGGAGAGTATCTCCAGGCCTGGCATGATGATTTGTGGCGTGTGCCAGTCAGTGGCATAGGCGAGGATGCCGGCCAGGGTGGCCAGGGTGACCGGGTTTCTCAGCAACAGCTTCGGGTGCAGATGTCCGCTTACCAGCCAGATGCCGAGACTGAAGTGAAGACTGGTCGAGACCACGAAGGCGACCACCGAGAAGGGCAGCAGCTCCTCGCCGAAAGCGAGAGCCGCCAGGGGCAGTCCCAGGTTGCCCGAATTGTTGAACATCATCGATGGCAGCAGTACCCGGTTGGGTATCTTCAACAGCAGGGCCACCGGCCAGGCCAATAGACCGGAGCCGACGACAATGATCGCCGTACCCCAGGCGACCGACTGCCACTCGGGGGAGTCGGGTATCTTCTCCGACAGTACGTAGAAAAGCAGCGCCGGCACGAACAGGTTCATGTTGACGCGGTTGGCTGTATCCATGTCGCTGCCGTTGATGCGGCCGTAGAGATAGCCGAGGGCGGCGATGCCGAACACCGGTAGGGTGACTTCCAGGATTTGGCTAAACATGAACCGGGCCCGCTAATACGAAGCCAATGGTCCGAGCCCTTCGGGTTGCGCCTGAAAAATCGCCACGTCCCGTTGTTCGTCGTTCATTTGGAATCACGAAACCTCTCTCCTCGCGTCTTGATTGGCACAAATTTTTAGGGGCAAAAGCGCCTGTCGAATTCTTGTTGACAGGCTCTGGTCAGCACTATCGGTGAACATACGTTATATTCAAAGTAGCCGCTTTATTGACCCCTGTAATACATAGCGCCATTATGGAGTGAATATGTTTTGTCGCACTTCGTCGAACAGGCATATGCAGGTCATCATTGTCCATGTTACGGAGAAGAGAACAGTGAAGAATGTACAGAGTATTGTTTTAACGCTTCTGCTCAGTCTGCTCATTGCAGGTTGCACCACTCCACCGACACTCTCCGAACAGCAGGTGATCACCGAATACGATCAGGTAGCTGAGCTCAAGACCCAGCTGGCGGATGACAAAGCCAATGGCTTGTATGATCTCGCCCCCACCGGTTTCTCGGCGGCGGAGGCCAAGCTCAAGCAGGCCATCTCACTGGGTCGCAGCAAGCGGGACGATCGCGTGGCGGCGTTGGTGAAAGAGGCGAGCAACCTGGTCACAAAGGCCGAAACGGATGCGGCAGCGACAAAAAATCTGATGCGTGAGGTGCTGGAGGCGAGGCAGAAGGCGATCGCCGCTGGCGCCGACAGCATGATGCCGAAGCGCTTCGAGTTCCTTGACAACAAACTGCGTAAGGCGGGAGAGAAGGTCGAGGTCGGGGATATCGAGGGGGCCAAGAAGTGGCGAGCCGAAATGCTTCAGGGCTATGCGGAAGTGGAGCTGGAGGCCCTAAAGCAGGATGCCACCGAAAAGGCGCGCCAGGATATCGCCAGCGCCATCGAGAAGGATGCGGATGACTTCGCGCCCAAGACGCTCAAACTGGCGCGGGAGGAGCTGGCCCTGGCCGTGGCGGTGCTCGAGACCAACCGGACCCAACGGGAGAAGGCGCGCAGCCATGCGCTACGATCCACGCAGCTGGCGCAGCAGAGCGTGGAGATCACCGACATGATCCGTGATTTTGAACGTCGCGACTACAGCATGGAGGAGATCGTGCTCTGGTACCAGAAACAACTCAGTCTGATCAACGAGCCGTCGGGTGAGGCGCTGCCGCTGTATCTACCGAACCATGAGGTGGTGCAGACCTTGCGCGACAAACTGGCGACCTATGCGATGATGCAGGAATCGGAGTTGGCAACCCGCATGGATCTGCAAAGCCGGTTGGAGACAGTCGAAAAGGCGAATCGAGATGCCCAGGCCCGCTACGACATGATTCAGGACCTCTTCTCCCCCCATGAGGCCAATGTCTACCGACAGGGACACAATGTGCTGCTCGAGCTGCACGCCTTCAACTTCCCCAGCGGTCAAAGCGAGATTCAATCGGAGAACTTCGGTTTGCTGGACAAGATCGTGACAGCGATCCGCGCCTTTCCCAGTCCCAGCGTGGTGGTCTCCGGCCACACCGATTCGGTAGGTGGCACCCATGTCAATCTCGCGCTCTCTCAGCGTCGTGCCGAGACTGTCGCCTCCTTTCTGGAAAAGGTCGGTGGTTTCGACAAGACGCGGTTGACCGCCATCGGCTACGGCGAGTCGCGTCCGGTAGCCAGTAACGAAACGGCTGTCGGCCGCAATACGAATCGGCGGATTGAGGTGCTGATTATCAACGAATAGTCTCACTGCGCTGCCGCACTCTCTGTTGTGCTGCAGCGTTGATGTGCGAAATCGGGGTAATGGGTGTCGCGATTCAGCCGGCTGTTGACTGAGCTGCGACACTGTCAGGATCCAATGATCTGTTGGGTGGGACAGACTGCAGGGAAGGGGATTGGCGGCCAATCCAAATCGACCAGCGCAAATTGTTGAGATGCCTTGCTGCGGGCGGGCACGCTTCGACTGAAGACGACATATTTAGTTGCCGGGTTAATAGCACCATTCTTTGACCGTTGGCACCTACTCCCTCACACCGCTGACAAGGACCGCCTGTAATATCCAGCGGTGAACTAATATTAAGTTTAGAAAAGCAATATCTCAGGTTGGCTCGCATGAAAAATAAAAAAGCTCCCAACAAAACGATCAGCAGCAGCTTCTCTGTCGCCATCACTGGCTCCGGGGGCAGCGGGGCGGTGACGACCGGCCGTATCCTGTTGGAGGCCGCCGCCCAGTGCGGCTTTCAGGGCTTGATGACCCGTTCAGCCGGGCCCCAGATTCGCGGTGGCGAATCGGCGGCGATGATCCGCTTCAGCGCCGATCCGGTTGAATGCATGGGAGATCAATACGACCTGTTGGTAGGTCTCGACTGGCTCAACATCGAGCGCTTTGCCGATGAGATTCCGCTATCGGAAAAGAGCTTGATCCTGTGTGATCCCGCCGCCGGTGAGGTGCCGGCGATGCTGCGCAGCAATGGCGCCGAGGTGCGGGAGGTGCCGTTCAAGAAATTTGCCTCCAGTCTGCCGGATGGACGCCTGAATATGGTCGCCTTGGGTGCGGCGGCGGTCGTCTGTGGTCTGGAACTGGGGGCCATGGAGAACAGTGTCGAGCGGATACTCAAGCGCAAGGGCGCGGCGGTGGTTGAGACCGCCCTGCAAGCCCTGCGTATGGGCTACAATCACGACCGTCGTCCGCGCATCACGCTTGAGCCGCCCGACGATAAAATCCGTCACTGGAGCATCACCGGCAATCAGGCTTGCGGTCTCGGTGCCTTGCGGGGCGGGGTGCGCTTCGTCGCCGCCTATCCCATCACCCCCGCCAGTGAAATGTTGGAGTGGATGGCCCCCAAGCTGGAGAAGCTGGGCGGTTCGCTGCTGCAGGCGGAGGACGAGCTGGCATCGATCAACATGATCATCGGCGCGTCTTTTGGCGGCGTGCCTTCCCTTACCGCCACCTCCGGTCCCGGTCTCAGTCTGATGGTGGAGGGCCTCGGACTGGCGCTGGTCAGCGAAACGCCGGTCACGGTGGTGAACGTGATGCGTGGTGGTCCATCCACCGGTATTCCCACCAAGTCGGAACAGTCGGATCTCAACATCGCGCTCTATGGCATGCATGGGGATGCACCCCATCTGGTGCTGGCCCCGATTTCGATCCGGGACTGCGTCTTCACCACTCAGTGGGCGGTGCAGCTGGCGGAACATCTGCAGGCCGTTTCCTTGGTGCTCTCGGATCAGTCGCTGGGGCAGTCTCAATCGATCATCGAAGCCCCGCCGGAGCGTGAACTGCCCCTGCAGCGCAAGTTGGAAAGTGCTCCGGATGGTGATTATCATCGCTATACCACCACGTCGGACTACGTCTCAGCCATGACCCTGCCCGGCACACCTGAAGGCATGTATACGGCGGATGGACTCGAACACAACAGCCACGGAACACCGTCGAGCATGGCGGTGGACCATCGTGCGCAACTGGCCAAGCGTCTGCAGAAGCTGGAAAGCTTCGATTTCGGCGACGACTGGGCCGAGGTGGAAGGCGAGGGGACCCACTGCCTGGTCACTTGGGGCTCATCCGCCGGTGTGGTCAAAGAGGTGGGACGATGGATTCGTTCCCAGGGAGGTACCATCCGTGTGGTGGCTCTTCGCTTGTTGGCGCCGCTGCAACGGGAGAAACTGAAATCCCTGTTGGCGGATGCCAGTAAGGTGATCGTCGTAGAACAGAATCACGGTGGGCAACTGTTCCACTACCTACGCGCCGAGGGGGCGCTACCCGATTGTGCAGAGTCACTCGCTCAACCCGGGCCGTTACCCCTGCGGCCCGGTCGAATCCTGCGCGTGCTCGGAGGTGAGAAGACGTCATGACGGTTCCCGCACTCAAGGCAAAAGATTACAAATCGGGCATCAAGGCGGTCTGGTGTCCCGGCTGCGGTCACTTCGCCGTGCTCTCCGCATTGACCAAGGTGATGGCCCACCTGGGACTGGTTAAAGAGGAGGTGGCAGTGGTTTCCGGTATCGGCTGCTCCTCGCGCCTGCCCGCCTATTTCGATACTTACGGATTTCATGGCGTTCACGGGCGGGCATTGGCGGTCGCTTCAGGGCTGAAGGCAGCGCGGCCCGATCTGACGGTGATCGTGGCGGGTGGCGATGGTGACGGCTTCTCCATCGGCGGCAACCACTTCCTGCATGCGTGCCGACGAAATATGGACATGACCTACATTGTGATGGACAACGAGGTCTACGGCATGACCAAGGGGCAGGCATCTCCCACCACGCTGCCTGACTGGTGCAACAGCAAGATGACCCCGCACGGCACGGGTATCCCCAGTTTCAATCCCGCCGCCATCGCCCTGGCCGCCGGCGCGGGTTTCATCGCACGCGGCTATTCCGGTGAGCCCTCCGAGCTGGCCCGCTTGTTGGTTGAGGCGATCGAACACCCGGGTTTTGCCTTTGTGCAGGTGCTGAGCGGCTGTGTCACCTATCGGCCGGACCAGAAGAGTTGGAAGCAGGAGGTTCACCCGCTGGCTGGAGATCTGCCGACCGATGATCGCGTTAAAGCGGCCCAGGTCATCCAGGCTGATGACGGCAAGTCGACAGGGATCATCTACAGCAAACACTTCCCGGTCTGGCAGCCGGAAAACCGGGTGGATTCGAGCTTGCAAGTTATCGCGAAGGAGTTCGTGCTATGAGCGATAAAGACGCCGTGATAATCGATAACGTGGAAGAGTTTCTGGTTCACGCAATGGAGTTGGAAGAGGCCTCGAACGAGCACTATGAGGAACTGGCCGACACCATGGAGGTGCACAACAATCTGGAGGTGGCCGAGCTGTTTCGCAAGCTGGCCAACTACAGCCGCATACACGCCGACGAGGTGCATCGGAAAGCGGCCGATTTGAAGCTGCCGCAGATCACTCCGTGGGATTTTAAATGGAAATGTCCTTCAACCCCCGAGGCCTTCTGCATGGAGGATGCCCACTACCTGATGACCACCACACAAGCAATGCAGATCGCGCTGTTCAACGAGGTCCGGGGGCGTGATTTTTACCAGAATGTAGCCGATAACTCTCCCAACGAGGCGGTAAAGAAGCTGGCGCTGGAGATGGTCGAGGAAGAGAATTGGCATGTTGAGATGTTACGAGAGTGGCAGGCCGGTCTGGAAACGCAGCAGCCACAGGAAGATCTCGATCCACCGAATATCCCCGAGTAGGCCACACGCCAGGCAGATGACAGGCCGGATTGCTCCGTCCCGGTCATCTGGAAAAGAGAGTGTTTTTCCACCCATGGCCGCTACCGGCTTGCTGACTGTGTAGGATGTTCCCGGCCAAATCACTCGTGGCGTAGGATGGGCCTGTCAATCAAAAACCACTGGAAGTCCACGCTACTCCCTGGACCAGGATTTCAGTTCCGTCAACACCCATTCGCCACTGACTCAGTAGTCGCTTAATCCGGCATCAGTTGACATCCACGATCACCCGCCCGCGTATCTCACCGGCGAGCAGTTTTTCTGCAAATTCGATGGCTTTATCCAGACCGATCTCATGACCGATGGTTTCCAGCTTGGAGAGGTCCAGATCGCTGGCCAACCGCTGCCAGGCCAGCAGCCGTTTCTCACGTGGACACATGACGCTGTCGATGCCGACAAGGGTCACGCCTCTGAGAATGAAGGGCGCCACTGTGGCCGGAAACTCCATGCCGCCGGCCAGACCGCAGGCGGTGACCACGCCGCCGTAGCGGGTGGCGGCGCAGGCGTTGGCCAGGACGTGACTGCCGACTACATCGATTACACCGGCCCAGCGCTCTTTCGCCAACGGTTTTCCCGCTTTGTCGTAGCCCTCGCGGCTGATCACTTCCGCCGCGCCCAGTCCCAGCAGATAGGCGCTCTCTTGCGACCGGCCGCTCATGGCGACCGCCCGATAGCCCAGCTTGGCGAGCAGTGCGATGGCCACACTGCCGACTCCGCCGGCGGCGCCGGTGACGAGAATCTCCCCCTGCTCGGGTGTCACGCCTTGCTGCTCCAGTGCCATCACGCAGAGCATGGCGGTATAGCCGGCGGTGCCGATGACCATGGTTTGTCTGGGTGTGAATGCGCCCGGGCAGGGCACCAGCCAGTCGCCCTTCAGCCGCGCTTTCTGTGCCAGTCCGCCCCAATGTACCTCGCCCACACCCCAGCCGTTCAGCACTACCATATCACCGCTTTGGTAGTCGGCATGGTTCGACTGTTCGACCCGTCCCACCAGGTCGATACCGGGCACCATGGGGAAGCGCCGCACCACCGGTGACTGGCCGGTGATGGCCAGCGCATCCTTGTAGTTGAGCGTGGAGTAGGCCACCGCCACGGTGACGTCGCCCTCCGGCAGATCCGTCTCATCGAGCTGCTTCAATGACGCGGAGTAGCCGGCTCCGTCTTTTTCGATCAGTAGGGCTTTGAACATGGACGATCTCCAGATTTGATGTGTCTATCAGGCGCGCCTGAGTACCGCGATGGGCGGGGTATTGAACAGATGCCAGCTGGCCACCGTGCCCGCGAGTCCCACCCCCAGGGCACCACCGAAGAGGGCCAGCAGCCACATCCAGGGGTCGGGTTGCCAGGGCAGCTCGAATACGCCGGTGGCCAGTGAATAGCTGATAGCGCTGGCCAGCCCGGCTGAGATGAGTCCCGCCAGTCCGCCGAGCAGGGCGAACTCCAGCAACACCGAGATCAGCAACTGTCGACGGCTGAGGCCCAGGGTGCGTAGGATCGCCGCCTCCTGGACACGCAGTTCACGGCTGGCCTGGATACCGGCATAGAGCACGATCACACCCGCCGCCAGGGTGAAGAGAAACACCGACTCCACCGCCATCACACCCCGGTCCATGATCGCCCGCACCTGTTGCATCAAGGCGCTGACATCCAGGGCGGTGATGCTGGGGTATTGTTGGATCAGGTTGTAGAGCAGGGGACGTTTCTGCGGCGGCAGATAGAAGCTGGTGATATAGCTGGCGGGCTGTCCGGCCATGAGGCCCGGGGTGCCGACGACGAAGAAGTTGACGTTGAAGGAGTCCCACTGCACCGAGCGCAGGCTGGTTACTTTGCCGCTGATCTCCTGGCCGGCCACCTCGAAGGTGAGCTGGGTACCCAGCGGGATGCCGAGGGTTTCTGCGATCCCCTCCTCGACGGAGAACCAGGGTTTATCCAGCTCGTGTCGGTTCCACCAGCGTCCGCTCAGGATCTTGTTATCGCTCTGGATCTCGCTGGCCAGACTGAGATTGAAATCCCGGGTCGCCAGGCGCTGTGCCCGTGGTGAGGTGTAGTCGTCGGCGGAGACCGCATGCTCACCGATGCGCAGCAGGCGTCCGCGAATCATCGGTAAGAGGCCGCTGTTGTGGATGCCGCCGTTCTCCAGCATGGCCCGTACCCCCGCTACCTCCTGGGGCTGTATATTGATCAGAAACTGATTGGGGCTATCCGCTGGCAGGGCATTGCGCCAGTTGTCGAGCAGATCGACCCGCACCATGGCCAGGATCAGCAGTACGGTGATGCCGAGGCCGAAGCCGGTGAGCTGCACGCTGGTGGTGGCGGGATTGCGTGACAGGCTGGCGAGACCGTAGCGCCAGGAGCCTGCGGAGCGGTTGCGCAACGGCCTCAGCAGATGCACCAGCAGGCGCGACACCAACAGCAGCAGGGCGAGCCCGGCCAGCAACCCGCCGATGAGCTGAAGCGCCAGCTTGTCATCGCCGATCTGCCAGATCAGCAGCACCGCCAGCGAGAGCAGGGCGGCGCCGATCGATATCCGATAACCGAGGGAGGGTGCTCCCAAGTGGCGACGGAAGACCCGTAGCGGCGGCACCCGGCTGAGCCGTAGCACCGAGGGCAGGGCGAAACCGAGCAGTACCAGGATGCCGGTGCCCATGCCCGAGAACAGTGGCCAGGGGGTTGGTGGCGGAATGCGTTGGGTGAACCAGTGGCCGACCAGTTCGATGAGCACGGCCTGCACCAGCAGGCCGATGGCCGAACCCACCAGACTGGCGATCAGTCCCAGCCCAAGCAGACGCAGCAGAAAGATCCAGGCCACCTGACGACGGGCGGCGCCAAGACAGCGTAGCAGGGCGCTGGTGTCTGCCTGACGTTCGACAAAGCGGCGGCTGGAGAGGGCCACCGCCACCACGCAGAGCAGAATCGCCGTGGCGGCGGTGAGCCGCAGGAAGCGGCCGCCCCGATCGAGGGCCACGCGGAGTTCCGGGCGCGCACCCTTGATATCCTCGATCTCCACGCCCTTCAGCGCCTGACCCTGGAGCCAGTTTCGATAGCCGGCGATGGCCGGCTCATCCCCGGCCAGCAGCAGCCGGTAGCGCACCCGGCTGGCCGGTCCCAACAGGCCGGTGGCATCCAGGTCTTGCCGGTTGATCATCACCCTTGGAGCCAGTTGGAAGAGGTTGGAGGCCCGGTCCGGTTCATAGCTGATCAACCGGCTGACAGTGAATGACTGTTGTCCCAGCCTGAACCGGTCGCCGATTTTCAGATCGAGCAGTGGCAGCAGACGATCCTCCAGCCAGGCCTCGCCGGGGGCGGGGATCTGGTCAGTGGGTTGGTCCTCGCCGGTGGTGGTGTCGCGGGTCACCAGGCGTCCGCGCAGGGGATAGCCGGCGCTCACCGCTTTGGCCTGCACCAGCTGGGTCATGCCGTTGTTCAGCACCACACTGGGAAAACTGACGATCTGCGCCGTCTGCAATCCGCGCTGTCGGGCCGTCCTGGCGAAGTCGGAGTCGATGGCTTGGCGACTGTCGAGGCGCAGGTCGGCAGCCAACACCTCGGCAGCTTGCCGTTGCATCGCCCGCTCGATGCGATCGGTGAAGAAACCGACCGAGGTCACCGAGGCGACCGCAATCACCAGTGCGGTGAGCAGCAGGCGCAGTTCCCCCGCTCGCCAGTCCCGGCGCAGTAAGCGCAGGGCGAGGGAAACCGTATTCATGCCTCCAGCTCCAAGCGGCCATCCCGCAGCAGGAGTCGGCGATCGCAGCGCTTGGCCAGGGTCTCGTCATGGGTTACCAGGATCAGTACAGTGCCGTTCCATGCCTGCAGATCGAACAGCAGCTCCGCCACCCGCTCGCCGGTGTGGGCATCCAGGTTGGCGGTGGGCTCGTCGGCGAACAGCACCTGGGGTCCGGGGGCGAAGGCGCGTGCCAGAGCGACCCGCTGCTGCTCGCCGCCGGAGAGCTGGGAGGGGTAGTGGTGTAGCCTCTCTGCAAGGCCGGCCTGGGCAAGCGCCTGCTTGGCCGCTGTTTCCGGCGCGGCGTGGTTGGAGAGCTCCAGGGGCAGCATCACATTCTCCAGCGCGGTCATGCCGGAAAGGAGTTGAAAGGATTGAAAGACGAATCCCACCTTACCTGCGCGCAGGGCGGCGCGCCCATCCTCATCGAGGGATTGCAGCGGCGTGCCGAACAGAGCGGCCTCGCCACCGGAGGCCTCGTCGAGCCCCGCCAGCAGACCGAGCAGGGTCGATTTGCCCGAACCGGAGGCACCGAGGATGGCGACCGCCTCGCCGCTGGCTACCGCCAGATCCACATGCTGCAGGATCTCCAATCGACCCTCGCGGGTGTCGACGAACTTTGACAGCGCCCTTGCGGTCACAGGGTGTTGAAGTGAAGATGTCTGCATATGAAAAGAGTCCTGCTTTATTGGCTGTTATGGATGCTGCCGCTGACGGCGATGGCCGGTCCCACCCTACTCGTTGTGGGTGACAGCCTCAGCGCCGGCTATGGCGTCACCACTGATCGACGCTGGGTCACCCTGCTGGCGCAGCGCCTGCAATCCCGCTGTGGCGACGTGGATGTCATCAACGCCAGTGTCAGCGGCGATACCAGCAGCGGTGGCGTGAGTCGTCTGCCCCCCCTGTTACAGCAGCACCAGCCCGACCTGGTGATCGTGGAACTGGGTGGCAATGACGGTCTACGCGGTATCGGCGTCAAGACCATGCGGCAGAATCTGCTGCAGATGGTCGCGCGCTCCCAGAAGTCCGGCGCCCAGGTGCTGCTGCTCGGGGTGAGGCTGCCGGCCAACTACGGACCCGACTTCGTCAATGCCTTCCACCAAGTCTACTATGATGTCGCCGAGGCGGCATCGGTTCCCCTAGTACCCTTCTTTCTTGAAGGGGTTGCCCTCGATCTCGGCCTGATGCAGGCCGACGGCATCCATCCCAACGACGACGGACAGCAGAGGTTATTGGAGAATGTCTGGCGTCGTCTTGAACCGATGCTGGTTACGCCAGGGGCCGGCTTCGCCTGTGCAGGGATCAGTCCGCGAATGAACGCGGATGAAGGCAAATGAAAGCTTACGATTTTCCGTGGGGTTCAGCGTCAGGAGCAGCTCAGGTTGACGTCGGCGCTTCGAAGCGGGATTCCATTCCGGTGTGGCAAGCCGCATCGTGACCTGAGGTTCACTCGGTGCGCTGTTTCGACATTCAAATGGAGGACCTATCGGATTCGTGTTACAGGCCCTAAGAAAGTGCCATTCTACTCTTGTCCCGTTCCCTCTTTTTTTAATTACTTTAACAGGGTGTGAAATTTATAGGGAATAAGCATCGGTACTTTGGTTTTGTATTCACGGTAGTCATTACCGATTTGGTTGGTAAGATCTCTTTCCTCAAGGAATGTGCCAATCACAATCCAAACTGTCCAAATGAGGATGAATAATAGTCTGTCTGCCGTAATGATTGGGTATGCCCAGATCATCAACAGTATGAAGAAATAGAATGGATGGCGGATCAAGTTGTAGGGACCGTTGTATACTATTTCAATTTCTTGCTCATCATGTTTGTTGTTAATGTGTCTGGCTATTTCTCTCCTTCCAAAAATATCAAAGTGCTTTAACGATTTCACAGACCATATCAGCCCGAGAATAGACATGAGTTGCACTCCTCGAAGCAGATAAGCATATGGGGCTGATATGGATATGATAATTTCAGCGCTTTCTTGCCAGAGGATAACTGCCATAAAGAGCGTCGTGCCGGATACGATTGAGAAGAACGCATAAAAGGATTCTTCCGGTATGATATTTTTAATTCGACTTCGTACCGATTCCCTGATTAGCAGGCTATGCTGAACAAAGAAAACGATGGATAGAGCTGTGTTCAGCAGAATCGTCTCTATGCTGCCTAATTTTAGATCGATTATGTTAAAAGGGCCGCCAAGAACGAAGATGAAAAAGGCGAAAAGTGATACTCCTCCGATGCCGACTGAAAGGTTGGATATCGATTTGTATGAAAATTGATTCACTGCTTTCCTCCTGAATGCGTTTGGGGTCAAAGTTAATTGTACTCCGAATGGTGCTTACTTAAGCGCCTTCGGATGGCCATGTTTCCTAACACTTTCTCATGCTGCCGGCCTAGGCAGGGTCGGCAAAGGGTAAGCTTTCGGTCTTCGCTTCACGGCCCTTGGCTCGATTCTTCCCGGCCTCAAATTCACGCATTGCTCAGCCATGAGTAGAAATAGGGTATTGAGCCGGCTGTCATTCGATGAGTCTATTTTTTACGGCACCACAAACGGTGCAAAATCACAAACTATTTCCGTTGGGAATTGCTGGCGTGCCTTGCACTACGAAGCCCAGTCACCACAAACTGAATTGCCGCCTGATTGATGATATGTTGGCATGAGCGGTCGGCGATCAAGGCTTGTGTGACGAACATGGCGAGTGTTTCGGTGGGTGGGAAGACCCTTTCCCCGTGAGACGGCAACAGTCTTTCTATTTCATCGAACAGCAGATCATTTGACAGCGGATTTAAGACGCTAAGGCAATCACCTTCATGCGCGATCCCAAATCCAGAGGCATTAAAAAGTAAAAAAACGAAACCATCCATCCAGCTCGTTTCCCCGCGTTACTTCCTCGTTCCATGCGCTTGTTTCAAAGCTCGATCCTTTTTTCATGGAGCAGTTTGATGCTATCGCATTCAGCTCGATTCTGGGCCTCACCCAACAAAACTGTCGGGATAATTGACAAGTTCTGGCTGGAGTGGATGGGTTAGTTCCGACCGTAATGGGAAATAGATTCCCTGTGACGCGATTTTGAGCTGTTGGTTAATAATCATGCCGCTAGATAGTGTGAACTGGTTCACGTTATCTTGGGCGGCAGTTAAGTTTTTCCAGGTCAGATGCGGTTTTCTTCGGTGTCGGTAATATTTACATTGACTAACCATTATCCAATCCGATTGGGCCTAAGTACATTGTTCGAATAAATAATTTTTCGTTTTGGCACTGCTTTTGCTAAACAACGTGGAAGCTAAGAATGCTAACGGTCTCAGTTCACTATATTGCTGAGTACCGGTTAAAGGATTTATTTTTTAGGAGAAGTGTTTTGAGGACGTTATCTTTCAAGGCCGCTCTGGCCTCCTTGGTCCTATCTATCTCGGTACCTTTCATCGCACCGGCAAATGCCTACGAGATCTACGACTCCGGTGCCTTTCTCAACTCTTCCACATTAGGCGCCAATTCGCTGGGTTATCTCGACGGTGTTCTCGACGATTTTGCTGGCTCCGGCGTCGATCTCTCATTTGTCAGCTCACTGGACAGCAATGGTTACGGCGATCTGACCTGGCAGTTCACCAACAACACTTCCGGCGTACTGTCAGACGTCAGTCTCTTCGGTTATGTGGACGGGGAAATCGACGAGCCGATCAACTCCTACTTCAATGAGTATGGTCAGTACATCTCCGTTACCGGAACCGGAAGCGGTGACATCTACGCCGACAGCTGGGAGATAGATGAGCCCGGTTTTGTCTTCGGTGATATCTACAACAACCTGTTCCTGGGTGCCCTGGATAACACCAATGCCGTTCCCCAGGGTTCAGAAGAAGATGTGTCGCTGGCGCTCGGTTTCGAGCTGGGAGATATTCTGGCCGGTCAGACCTGGACCATGACACTGAGCATCAGCGATATCGACATTGGCGGTTTGTACCATGGCGATGATCACAGTGGTACGGGGGCGTACATCAACGGAACTGTCATTGTGGATACTGCCACTACAGTGCCTGAGCCCGCCGGCCTGTTGCTGTTTCTAGCCAGTCTGCTTGGCATGACGCTCGTGCGTCGTCAGCGCTCACTGTAAAAAAACCTCTAAAACGAATTTTCAAACGTAGTTTGTGTGCCGCGACTTCAGTCGTGTGAAGGGATTCCTATGAAATATGTAACGAAGATCCTCTCCCCGCTCTTTCTTGTTGCAGGGGTGTTTACCTCCGCTCAATCATACGCAGCCTCCATCGATCCCAGTGCGCTCAGTCTAAGCATGGCTGTGGGAGAGGAGCAGCTTCTGAATCGCGTGGTCACGCTTGATGCGACCGGTCCCGCAGCCAGCAAGGTGGATGTGGTTTTTTTGGCTGACAACACCGGAAGTATGGGCGGTGTCATCAGAACGGTCAGGACCAATGCACAAACTATCCTGGACGCCATAGCAGGCGGCGATGCCCGCTTTGCCGGCATCGATGTTCAGTTCGGAGTCGCCTCTTATGGGAGTGATCCACGAGAGTACGGTCAAATTCTTCCCACCACCTATGTGATCCAGCAGACGCTGACCGATTCCCGCGATGACGCGGTCAGCGCCATCAGTCGCTGGTATGCGTCGGGCGGCGGCGACACTCCTGAGGCGAACTTCTTCGCTCTGCAGCAACTTGCCGCCGACGGGGCCGCCACGGACGGTGTGGGTGCAACCGACGCGGGTTATTCCACAGGGCTTTCCGTCGGCTGGCGCCCGGATGCAGCCAAGGTCATCGTCTGGTTTGGTGACGCAGTATCCCATACTACGACAGTGGACCAGAGCGAGGTCCTGGCAGCGCTGGCCAGCAAGGATATTATCGTTGCCGCCATCAATACGCGCAGTGTCAACACAGGAATAGATACCTCTCAGCAGGCGTCCCAGATTGCGCTAGCGACCGGAGGTACGCTGACCAACAATGTGGTGGGTACCGGCACCACGGTGGAAGCGATCCTGAATGCGGTTGAGAATGCAACCAATACGGTTAATCTCGCGCTTACCCCGATCAATCTGCCCTCCGGCGTCAGTGTCAGTTACAGCTGTGCCTCGATTCAAGGGTGTGACAATGTGCCCGTCGGCGAGAGCAGAAGCTTCCAGATGCGGGTTGTTGCGAACGAGGTCGGCTCCTACGAAGTAACCAGCGTGGTACCGCAGATCAATGGCCTGGCGGCCCTCGATACGGTCAACGTCCATACCTGCGTATCCAATCTGACTGCTCGTGCCAAACGCGATAAGGCGGATCTGGTGTGGACCGACACGGGGGCGGATCACTATGTCGTCTATCGCTCGGATGAGGTGGATGGCAACTACCAATACATTGGCGAGACCACCTCACGCTATTCCGTCTACGTCGATCGTGGGCTGACCCCTGAAACCAACTACTACTATCAGGTGCGTGAAGCGAATGCGACGGGTGACGTGGTCTGTTCCTCCATTACGGTTCAGACCAAGACCATTCTGCGTGCCCGTCCAGATACCACGCCGATCAATCAGGCTCCGCAGTTCACCAGCACGCCGGTTACACAGGTGGCTGAGGATGCGCAATACCAGTACCAACTGGTTGCCACGGATCCTGATGGCGATACCCTTGCCTACAGTTTGGCGAGCGGGCCCAGCGGTATGCAGCTGGTTGGGGATACCCTGACCTGGGTGCCGGAAAATGTACACGTGGGTACGCATAGCGTGGTTGTGCGGGCAGAGGACCCAGCCGGTCTGTTCGATTCCCAGCTGTTCAGCATTACCGTAACCAATACCAACGATGCGCCGGTGATAACATCGACTGCGCCGGTAAATGCTCGTGTCAATGAAGCCTATCAATATGCCGTAAACGCCATCGACGCGGATGCGGGTGATCTGTTGAGCTATTCGCTTACCCAGGCGCCCACAGGTATGGCCATCAATGCCTCAGGTTTAATCGAGTGGACGCCAGCCTTCACGCAACAGGGGGATTTTTCCGTTACCTTGCGTGTCACCGATCAGGCGGGTGCATTCGACGAGCAGTCGTACACGGTGACGGTTTCCGCAGTCAACAATCCGCCGCAAATCACTTCGACGCCACCGCAGACGACCATTGCAGAGGGTGATAACTATCTCTATCAGTTGACAATCAACGATCCGGATGCGGGCGACGTCCACCAGTATCAGATGGTGGAAGGGCCGGCCATGGCCATCATGGATGAAAACACCGGTATGTTCAGCTGGCATGGTGCCACCGCCGGTGTCTACACCATTACCCTGCGTGTTACCGACTACGGCGGCCTGACCGACACACAGACCTTTGAGCTGACTGTCAGCGCACCCAACACGGCTCCGGTGATAACGAGCACGCCGGTTACTGATGTGGTCGAGGGTCTCCAATACACCTACGCTGTAGTTGCTTCAGACGCGGATGGCGATAGCCTGAGCTATACCCTGACTACGGCACCTACCGGTATGACTGTCGATGCAGCGGGTGTGATCAGCTGGCTGCCGGCTGTTGGGCAGGTGGGTTCCCATAGCGTCGTCGTTGAAGTCTCCGATGGTGTCGATACGGCGTCTCAGAGCTATTCACTGACGGTCAATGTCAAGCCCAATGCGGCGCCTGTCATCGATAGCGTGGCCGTTACCTCGGCCACGGAGGGAGCTGCGTACAGTTATGACGTGGATGCCAGCGACGCCGACGGCGACACCCTGACTTACAGCCTCACCACCGCCCCGGCGGGCATGAGCATCGACAGCGCCAGCGGTCTCATCGGTTGGACTCCGACCAATGCCCAGGTGGGTAACCATGCGGTGACCGTGCAAGTGGACGACGGCAATGGCGGTAGCGCAACACAGACATACAGTCTCGCAGTGGACGTTCCGCCCAACAATGCTCCAAGCATCGACAGCACTCCGGTAACCACGGCGACTGAAGGTACCGCTTACAGCTATGACGTGGATGCCAGCGACGCCGACGGCGACACGCTGACTTACAGCCTCACCACCGCCCCGGCGGGCATGAGCATCGACAGCGCCAGCGGTCTCATCGGCTGGACTCCGACCACTGCCCAGGTGGGCAGCCAATCGGTCACTGTCCAAGTGGACGACGGCAACGGCGGCTCAGCCACCCAGAGTTTCAGCATCAGCGTGGCGGCCCAGGCCAACAACCCGCCGAGCATCAGCAGCGCGCCCGGCATGCAGGCCACCACCAACATCGCCTACAGCTACGCGGTCAGCGCCAGCGACCCGGACGGGGATACCCTCAACTACTCTCTGCCCGTGGCACCCTCGGGTATGAGTATCGACAGCGTCGGCGGACTCATCGGCTGGACTCCGACCGATGCCCAGGTGGGCACCCATGCGGTTACCGTGCGGGTCGACGATGGCCAGGCCTATGTTGAGCAGAGCTACAACATCACCGTGAGCAGCGACGCGCTGCCGCTGGATGTGGTGATCAGCCTCAGCGCCCAGATCATCGATCAGGGCACCACCACCGTGGCCACGGTGATCAGTGACGGCGGGCTGCAGCCGGCCGCCCTGACCCTGGAGATGGATGGTGTGTCCGTGGCGCTGGATGGGTCGGGTCAGGCGATCCTGCCCGGCGACACCGTCGGCAGCTACCAGCTGGTGGCGACCGCCAGCGACACTCGCGAGACAGTGGACGCCCGCAGCTACTACAGCGTACGCGATCCTGGCGACACCGCGCCGCCGACGGCGATCATCGACACCCCGTTGACCGACAGCGAGCTTACGGCGCCGACCGAAGTGATCGGCACCGCGGACGACGCCAACCTGGCGGAGTATAAGCTGCTGGTCTCGCCGGCCGATCAGAACAACTACACCGAGATCGCCCATGGCGCCGCGCCGGTGCTCAGCGGCGTGCTCGGCACCTTCGATCCCACTCAGCTGGAGAACGGCATCTACGATGTCGCCCTGATCGTCACCGACGTCAACGGCCTGCAGAACTCCACCGTGGTGCAGTACCAGGTCAGCGGCGACATGAAGGTGGGTAACTTCTCCTTCGCGGTGGAAGACCTTTCCATCCCCGTAGCCGGTATCCCGATCACGGTGAGCCGCACCTACGACACCCGTAAGCGTTTCCAGGATCTCGACTTCGGCTACGGCTGGACGGTCGATTATCAGAGCGTGAAGGTTGAGGAAAACATCAAGCCCGGTCTGAACTGGACGCAGACCAGCAGCGGCGGGTTCATTCCCAACGTTTGTATCGACCCTGTCGGTAAGCACGTCGTCACCGTCACCCTGCCGGACGGCAAGGTGGAAGAGTTCGATATGGGAGTATCGCCGCACTGCAGTCCGTTTTATCTGCTGTATGTGGATCCGGTGTTCACGGCCAGAGCGGGTACCACCTCCACCCTGGTGGCCGAGGACGTGGGCCAGCTCTACTACAATGGCGGGTCCCTGCTGGATTTGGGTTATGTGCAAATCTACGACCCACGCCGTTATACCCTGACCACGGCGGAAGGTTACATCTATGCCCTGGATCAGAACTTCGGTATCCGTACCGTCACCGATCCGAACGGCAACACCCTGACCTATTCCTCCAGCGGCATCGTCCACTCCTCGGGTACGAGTGTGAACTTTACTCGCGACGGGCAGGGACGCATCACCCGCATCACCGATCC